>CAIQZX010000154.1 GCA_903876445.1 uncultured Pseudomonadota bacterium
GAATATAACCCGTGAAATTCAACTCATCGGCGGCGATTTGGTCAAAACTTTCGGCGGCTTGCGTGACGTGTTTTGCCTGCAATTTTTTCAAATCGCGCCCGTAATCCAGCAGTTGTCCATCGTCGTTAACAATCCGGAAATTCATTTTCAAATGGTCAATCAACCCGTCGAAACTCCACGCATTCAGCGGAATGGCTTCGTCAGTCAATTTGCGTAATCGATAACCGAGCCATTCTTCCAACGCGCCTTTAAAATCGGGTTCGATTTCTAAACACTTTTTCACGGTTTCAGGCACGGGGACGAAATGTTTGCGAATGTTTTTCGGCAAGGCTTTGACCAGCGCGACGCATTTTTCTTCGAGCATTCCAGGCACGAGCCAATCAAACGGCGTTTGCGTAATTTGATTGAGTTGATGCACAGGAATAATTGCCGTCACGCCGTCTTCATCGTGTCCAGGTTCAAAACGGTATTGCAACGCAATCGTCAGTTTGCCGACTTTTTTATGGTCTGGAAAATCCCACTCGTTGACATATTCCTCGCCTTTTTCGCGGGTTAAATCTTCTTTGGTTAAAAATAAAAATTGCTTATTTTCACGTTCCACTTTTTTGCGCCAAGTATCGAACGTCACGCCGCTCACAATTTCGGGCGGTAATTTATGGTCATAAAACGCATACAACCACTCTTCATCTTCGACCAAATCGACGCGCCGACCTTTGTGTTGAATCATGCCAACTTCTTCGAGCAGTTTTTGATTCGCCACATAAAACGGCGCGTTGCTGTGATAATCGTGGTCAACGAGCGCACTACGAATAAAAACCTCCCTCGCGGCTTTTGGGTCAACGTGGTCATACGGCAGTTTTCGTCCCGCTTGCAACGTCAAACCATGTAACAACGTGCGTGAATAAACCATGCAACGCGCACTTTTTTTCTCCCAATGCGGGTCGTAATAATTGTGTTTAACCAGATGCGACGCGCATTCTTCAATCCATTCGGGTTCAACTCGCGCCACGGTTCGCGCATAAACTTTGCTGGTTTCGACTTGTTCAGCGGCGACAATCCATTTCGGACGTAATTTGTGCAAACCCGAACCTGGGAAAATAAAAAACTTCAATCCGCGTCCGCCGAGATATTCGTATTGTTCATGTCGAAAACCGATGTTTGACAACAAACCCGTCAGCAACGCGCGATGAATTTGGTCATAACTCGCGTCGTTTTCGTTCGGGTGCATTTTCAAATCGCCTTTCAATACCTGCAAAATTTGGCTGTGGTTGTCGTGCCATTCGCGCATTCGCATATACGACAAATAATTATCGGTGCAGTATTTCCGCAATTTGTTATTTGAGAGCTTTTTTTGCTGTTCGCCAAACGTGTTCCACACATTGAGCAACGTCAAAAAATCGGATTCGGGATGTCGAAACGCAATATGTTTTGCGTCAGCTTGCTGCATTTTATCGGCAGGTTTTTCGCGCGGGTCTTGAATACTCAACGCCGCCACGATGATGCTCACTTCTTTTAAACACACTTGTTCTTGCGCGGCAATGAGCATTCGCGCCAATTTTGGATCGGTCGGGAATTTCGCAAGTTGTTTGCCGATTTCAGTCAATTTGCCCGATTTGTCGAGCGCGTTCACTTCGAGCAACGACGTTTTGCCGTCGCGAATCATTTTGTCGTCGGGCGGTTCAAGAAATGGGAAATCGGCAATATCGCCCAAATTTAACGCCGTCATTTGCAAAATCACGGCAGATAAATTTGTCCGCATGATTTCTGGTTCGGTAAATTCGGGACGTGCTTCGTAATCTTCGCGCGAATACAACCGAATACAAATCCCTTCGGCAACCCGTCCACAACGTCCCGCACGTTGATTTGCGCTCGATTGTGAAATGCGCTCGATTGGCAAACGTTGAATTTTACTTTTTGGACTGTAACGACTAATTCGCGCATGACCTGTATCAATTACGCCGCGAATGTTTGGCACAGTTAAAGACGTTTCGGCGACGTTCGTGGATAACACAATCCGAATTTTGCCGCCTTTTGGTTTAAAAACCCGCTCTTGTTCGCTCACGCTGAGTTTTGAATACAGCGGCAGAATTTCGTATTGATTGGGATGGTGTTTTTTGAGTGATTCGGTGGTTTCGCGGATTTCATGTTCACCACTTAAAAAAATCAAAATATCGCCGCGCAAATCACGATACAACTCATCGACCGCATCTAAAATGGCATTTTGCAAATCATCGGTGGTTTCGTCTTCTTCCTCGTCATCTTTGATTTCAATCGGACGATAGCGCATTTCAACAGGATACGTTCGCCCCGACACTTCAATAATTGGTGCATTTCCAAAATGCTCCGAAAAACGTTTTGTATCAATGGTTGCGGACGTAACAATCAGTTTTAAATCGGGACGTTTTGGCAACAACCATTTCATGTAACCGAGCAGAAAATCGATGTTTAAACTGCGCTCATGTGCTTCGTCGATGATGATTGTGTCGTATTGGCTGAGAAATGGATCGTTTTGTGATTCGGCAAGTAAAATCCCGTCGGTCATCAATTTGATGAGTGAATCAGCGTGCGTTTTATCATTGAAACGGATTTTATAACCGACGGATTTTCCCATCGGCTCGCCTAATTCTTCGGCAATTCGGTCGGCAACGGTTCGCGCGGCAATTCGACGGGGTTGCGTGTGACCTATGAAACCCGCCGCGCCGCGTCCAATTTCTAAACAAATTTTCGGTAATTGCGTAGTTTTGCCTGAACCCGTTTCGCCACACATAATCACAACTTGATTGTTTTTGATGAGTTCAGCGATGTCGTCTTTTTTGCCTGTGACGGGTAAATCAGGGAAATTTAAAACAGGAAAACTCGCACGGCGTTTTTCATAATTAGCGACTGATTTTTCAATGCGCCCACGCAATGCGTCAAAGGCAGACATCTCAGCTTTCTTATTACGACGTAATGAATCAAGCTGCCGTTTTAAAAGATGTCTGTCTTTAGCTAAACAGAATTGAAGTTGATTTGAAAATTGAGAAATTAAATCGAAGTTTGACATCAAAAACGCCGTGAAAATAAAGATAATTATACGGCATTAGAAGCGTTCTAATTAAGGAAACAATAATTTAAAGGATGTTCCTTGTCCTAATTCAGATTGAACAATAACGTGTCCATCCGCTTTGTGAATAATACCGCTGACAACCGATAACCCTAATCCGGTGCCTTCACCAACGCCTTTAGTGGTAAAGAAGGGTTCAAAAATGCGTGATAATTTTTCTGGGTTGATTCCATCGCCAGTATCCGCAATTTTTATTTCGACAAATTTACCGACGATTTGCTCTTGGCAGGCACTGCAAAATTGAGTCGAATAATCGCCATCGACATAAACACCTAATGTAATTATGCCTTTTCTTTTATTCATGGCATCTCGTGCATTCACAAATAAATTTACAACAATTTGATATAAATCGGTTTCATCCAGCGTAATGTAAGTATTGTCTAATAGCTTGGCTTCTATCGTAATCGTTGTCGGAATAATTTCATGTAACATCAATAAAATTTTACTTAATACATCTGACAATTCTAATGTTGAACAACTTTTAGGCGTATCATCTTGGCGACAATAAGTGAGCATTTTTTTAATTAAATCCGCCGCTCTACTTCCTGCAATATCAACTTGCTGAGAATTATGTAATAACTCCGTTTTGAGTTCACAATCTGACAAATCTTCAGCTGCATATTTATTTAATTCGTTATAACCTAAAATACTCGCCAAAATGTTATTAAAATCGTGAGCAATACCCGCCGTTAAACGCCCGATACTTTCTAATTTCTGCAACTGGTTAAGCTGTTGCTGTAATGCCATTTGTTCACTTTCATTTAATTTACGTTTAGAAATATCACGCAAAAAAACATAAAAATGATTATATTTTGGATAATAACTGATTAACACTTCGACAAACCATAGCGTACCATCTTTGCGTTGGTGCATCGATTCAAATACTTTGCTACTCACAACTTTATTTAATGTACTAAGTTGATACATTAAATCGCCTTTGTGACCATTTGCTTCTAAATCCGAAACCAACATATTTAATAATTCTTTTTCGCTATAACCCGATAAGCGGCAATAACATTCACTGACATCAATAAATCGTCCATTATTGTCTAAATGCCAAAAACCATCGGTGCTTTCTATAACAGAATTATATTGAATTTTTTGCGATTGCAGTTCTAATTCCAGACGCTTTTTTTCTGTAATATCGAATCGAATGCCAATATAACCTCTAACTCGTCTATTTTCTTTATCTAAAATCGGAAATATCGACGTATTTAACCAGCATAATTTACCTTCTTTTGTTCGATTGCAAATTTCACCGTGCCAATACTCGCCTTTAGAAATTGTTCCCCACATTTCTTTAAAAAATTCTTCTGGGTGAACATGAGAATTAAGTAACTGATGTGTTTTTCCAATCAATTCTTGTTCACTGAAACCGGAGCTGTGACAAAACTCGTCATTTACAAATGTAATAATCCCGTTCAAATCCGTTTTGCTAATAATTGCCGCTTCATTTAACGGGTAAAGCATATCAATGGGAAGTTCTTTGCTATATTCAGACATGATAAATTCCATAAAAGACTTGTTTAAAAAACTTATTTTTTTATAAGTTGAATTAACGTCGATGTTAATTCGGCGAAATCTTCTGCTCCTCGGCTTTTCGGTGCATAAAACCGAACAGGCTTTCCAACAGCAAAGGCTTCTGCAAGTTTAATGTCCATGCGAATTCCATTTAACACCCGCAATGCGCCAAACTGTTTAGTAACTTGTTCTGTCACCTGTCGGTGTTGGCGAACGTTACTAGCTGTCATAACTGGCAAAAAGCCTAGAATTTTCAATTTAGTATTGTCTTTAGAAATTACTTTAAATAATACTCGAACTAATTGACGCACACCCTCAAAGGATAAGGGATGCGGTATGTAAGGAACTAATACCCAATGGGCGGCGGATAACGCATTCAATAATAAATTATCAAGTGATGGAGGTGTATCAATGATAATTAAATCGAATTGAGAGGTAATTGTTTCATCTGATAACGCACGCGCTAAACATTTTTCATCATTTCCACTATTGTGATGCTGGAAATTTTGATTTGCAGGAAGAAGTGAAAGGTTGTCAATTTCCGTTTTGCAAATCGCGTCAACGAGACGAAAAGACGGCGCATTAAAAATATCATGAACCGTCGCTTGTCCTGCTGCAATCTTCACTCCTAAACCTACCGCGCAATGCCCTTGTGAATCTAAATCTACAAGCAATACACGTTCGCCAGCATTCACAAACTCAGCAGCAAGATTGACAGAAGTTGTCGTTTTTCCCGCTCCACCTTTTCGATTGGTAATAACTAAAACAGGAATAGAACAGGTCATAATCCTACACTAACGCGAGTTGAATAGTTTCACGCAATTGCTCACGAGTGAACGGTTTTGACAAAATCCCCTTCACACCTAAAAGTTCAGCGGATTCTAAATTGAACTCAGCCGTAATTGCACGTCGTCCACCAGAAATAGCAATAATCGCTATTTTTGAATCGCGGCATAACAATTCGGTGATCACTTCAATGCCATCTTTATTTGGCATAATAATGTCGGTAATAACAATATCAGGATGGAAATTATTAAAACAACGAATACCTTCCACACCATCATAAGCAGTTTGTACTTCATGACCATCGCGCGTTAACATTTGTTTTAATAAATCACGCAATTGTTCTTCGTCATCAATCACTAAAATTTTCGCCATAACCCGCTCCATAAATTCAAAACTAAAAATAGTAGTTCATTCTCACACAACAGACAACTTTAGAAAAGCTCAAATTGAGGTAAATTTTCATCGACGTGCATACTATTGCTGTGAGCAGCTTCCATATCAAGATAGTCAGAGAGTACATTATTCATTTGGCTAACAAAATCATCGGTAAGAAGCCCGCGCGTATTTGATAATTCTTGAATAAATCGTTCTAACAATTCATTTCGAGAATGCATTGTATATTTCATCCGCTCTATACGTTGTCTGACAATATCTTGGTATTGAATGCCGCCTAAAATTTCGGAGATGTCTTGCGACAATTTGATATTGTTTTGATTGATTACCATGAACAGTGTTTTGTAATACTGCTGCATATCCAAATGGTTTTGTTCCAACTTTTGGACTGATTCCAAGACGTTTGCAGCTTCATCCATTTCTACCATGACTTCTTCTAAGAATTTAAATTTTAAACCCTCTTGAATTGTTTTCCGTGCGTCATTTAAACCCGTTTCAATCATTTCCGCCGCGTGATTAGAATTAACCGCCAATTTACGCACTTCGTCCGCTACAATTTTAAATCCTAATCCTTTATCACCAGCGTGTGCGGCTTGAATCGCGGCATTAACCGCTAAAATATCCGTTTGGAAGCTAATTTCTTTAATGCTATCAACCAAATAACCCAAACCCTCAATAACACCTGTTGCACCTTGAAGCTGAGATATATCAGAACGAATTTTTTGCGGAATTTCTTGAATAACGTGACCAATTCGCACGATAAAGTCTACGCTATCATTAACGCCGCCATTCATATCAGAAACAGTTGTAATCGTCGATGTAATGTAATTAACCAAATTATTTGCACTGTGATTCAACGTTTCCATCGATGACACTAAATCAAGCGCATTGTTATTCGTGTCGTATTCAATAACTTGGAATTGTTCGTAGATATTTTTATCCAGTTCTAAATTTATAGCTACAACCTGATCCAGTTGTCGTAAACTCACAGGGAACAAGGGTAATTCTTGCATCGATGCCAAACGATTTGATAAATCCAATACTTCTGGTTCCAAACGCAAAATCATCGCTTGCATTTCAGTGACTTGTTTCCGTAATGTTTCGTCGATTCTATCGCTGATGTTGAAATAAGCTGTCATCGCATCAGATAAATTTTTGATAAGTGGCAACAAATCGTCTTGAATTTTTTGCAGCCGCTCATTTTCCTGATTATCTAAAGCAATGCTCAACGCTTGCATTTGATTTGTTAAGGTTATCGAACATTCCGTAAGCGATTTTGATAATTCACGAGTAAAAATTTCAACTTCTTTTGCTAATGAGCTTGGATTAACGACAGAATCCGGCGATTCAATTTGAACCGCAATACATTGGAAAATATGATTTAACTTATCATGTGTTACATCAATTTTTTCTTCAAAATACTTGATGACAGTCAATCTAAATGAAAGTAAAAACCATTGTGAAGTTGACATAATTACCAGTGCCAAACCTAAAAACACCACGTTCAAATAATTGCTTGTTTGGAACGAAAGAAAAACGGCAATCACCATCAGCATCAATAACACGCCATTACTAATCAGTAAAATACGCCCTATTTCGCTTGTATAGCCAATGGAGTTTTTAAATTTGTTAATCATAAATTATGCACCAGGCAGAACTTGTTTAATGATTTTTAATAAATCTGTCCCTCCAACAGGTTTAACCAACCAGCCTGTCGCCCCAGCCGCTTTACCTTCGTCACGTTTTCCCTGTTGACTTTCTGTCGTCAAAGTTAAAATGGGCGTAAAACGAAAACCAGGTAAAGTACGAATTTTTTTAATCAATTCAATCCCGCCCATATTCGGCATATTGATGTCAGTGATAATTAAATCGGGTTTAAATCCTGATGTCAGTTTTGCCAATGCTTTTACACCATCATCGGCGGTTTCCACTTTGAATTTGTTCATTTCCAAATTTGTTTTTACGCTCATCAACATCGTTACAGAGTCGTCCACGATTAAAATTGATTTTGGCATATCCTTAAATCTCCTAAAATTTAAATTATTATTATCACTATTAGTTTATGTGTATTTTATGCGATTATTTTTAGTACACCACATTTTTCTGCTATAGAACTGGACAATTTTACGTTTAACGAATGCTATTTTCAAAGGCAGAAACGCTAAAAAATCATGGCATAAAAGCACGTCATAACTGTTAATCCGCTAAGGCAACCTTTAACCATACGGCTAAATCGGCATCTTTCGGTTCAGCAACAATTGTCGGTTTCAGAGCCATTAAAACTTGCAAACTTGAAGCATGAATGTGAGTACATTCGGCAAAATTGACCTTACCTTTTGGATTTTTCAATAGCCATTCAAGCAAGGCTTCTGCCTCTTCAACGCTAATAAACTCACTAAATGTTGCTACTGATTTTTTATATTCGATTGCCATAACTAAATCAACTCCCGTGGATTTAAAACCATTAACACAGAACCATCACCCAACAATGCTGCACCGGAATAACTCGATAATCCGCCCAAAATTCCCGCCATTGGCTTGAGAATAATATCGACCGTTTCGCGGAATTCATCAACTAAAATACCGATATGTTCGCCATGTACTCGCACAATTAACGTTGCAAATTCATCATCTTCATTGGGTAATTGCTCTACGCCACGCGCGAGTAATTGATTTAATGACAATAATGGCACAACTCGTCCGCGCAAAACGGTGGTTTGTTTGTGTTTAATTGTCCGGATTTGTGAACGTGGCACACGCACTGTTTCCACAACCATATCCATCGGCACACCGAAAATTTGCTTATTCGATTCAATAATAATTACATTTGTGACAGCCATAGACAGCGGCAACGACAAATGAATGCGTGTGCCTTTTCCAACTTGGCTTTCAATACCGACCGTTCCATTTACTTTTTCTACAGCAGAACGTACAACATCCATGCCAACACCGCGACCAGATAAATCGGAAATTACTTCAACGGTCGAAAATCCGGCAGCAAAAATTAAATTGATGGCATCTTGATCGCTGATGCGCTCTAAAGTTGTTTCGTCAATTAACCCTTTTTCATACGCTTTATGTTTAATTATTTTTGGATCGATACCTTTGCCATCGTCCATAATTTCAATTAAAACGCGATCTGATTCCTGTGTTGCTCGAATGGTTAATTTACCGGTCGCATTTTTGCCTGCAGCCAAACGCACATCCGGTTGTTCTAAACCGTGATCTAAGCTATTTCTAACGATGTGTATCAATGGATCAGATAAGGCTTCAACAATGTTTTTATCGGCTTCGGTACTTTCACCTTCTAAAACTAACTCGACTTCTTTGCCTAATTTACGCGAAATATCACGCACCATGCGTGGGAAGCGTTGAAAGATAAATGATACTGGCATCATGCGTACTTGCATAATCGTATCTTGCATTTCTTCCGCAACACGATTGATAACCGCATATTGCGCTTTAATTTCTCGTGATAAATCTCGAACACCAAAAACGGTTTCGGCACGATTAGCTAAATACGGTAAAGCATTTTTAGCGACGACCATTTCACCAATTAAATTCATAAGACGATCAATTTTATCTTGATCAACTTTTAATGTTTTTGGTACTACGGTAGAAACTTCATCAACGCGCCGTGCCGTTTTTGCTTCATTGTGAACAACATTTTCGTGGGCATCTTTATGATCACTTATCAGCGCATTCGGTGTAGATTCGGACGATGTGCTAATTTCTGAAAAATCAGTTTCAACTTCAATTTCAACATCTTGTTCGTTATTCGCTAATGATTCTTCTAACCACGTCAGCAATGGTGTCGGCGAATTCTCTGCAAGCGCACGCTCCAATACATTGTCGATATTGCATTCACGATTTACAGCACGATAACAACCCATTAACGTTGAAGCAATTGATTTTAAGCGACCCGCCGTCCATGAAAAACCGGATTTATGTGACAAACTTAAAATTTCGCGTTGAGCATTTACGACGACATAAAAATTCTGCAATAGCTCATCGTCTTCTTCTGTTTTACGTACATTTACCGAAGTCGTAGCGTGTTCAACCTCTTTAGAGTCTGATCTTTCAACGTGTTCTGCCGGCGCTGACCAATCTGGAGCGGTTAATGTTTGTAACGATTTTAATAGCGCGTGTTGAGCCGTTTTATTATCGGGTTCATGTTCGAGTAAACGTAATACCCAACGTAATACGGATGATGACCATAATTCTGGCGCAGATAATTCCAGCATGGTGTTGATGATCTGTGTCAGAACACTGATATTATTTTTGTTTAACAACGCTAACGCATTATCGATAAAGTCAATATCAATAGCATGATCATCTTGATTTCCCGTTGGTCTAACGAACGCTAACGCGGGAATTTCGATACGCTTGATTTCATCTGGTACATAACGGAATAAATCATCTAATTCTTCAGAAGGTGCCGTAGTAAGCAATTGAAAGACAAGTTGATTACTGTATACGTCCATTTCCGCTAATATCGGCGCGGTATTATTTAAAATAATGTGCCGCCATAGCGTGTCCGGAACTTGACGCATTAAAAAGAGTGGGTCTTCCCCTTTAAAAAAGCAATCAGACTCTGGTTTATATTCAACCCAAAATGCGGTTTCGCCTTCGAGCGCATGAAGATACAATTCTTCAGCAACAGATTCTTCCAATTCAAAAATGGGTAATTCTGCTAATAATGAATTTACTTCTGATTTTATTTCGGATGAAGTATGTAAATCTGAGTTTGAATCGGCATTTGATTCTGATACTACTAATAGACTTCGTAAAACTTGCGCGTGTTCCGCCGCAGGTACAGCATGATTTTTACTAATCTCACCTGTTGCTTCGATTTCGTCCATTAACATTCCAACAAAATCCATCGCATCCAATAACTGATCCGCGAGATCTTGTGAATAGCCGACCCGTCCATTTCGCACAGCATCCATCAAATCTTCACTTGCGTGTAACACGCGAGTCATTTCTGGAAATTCAAATAATCCGCTGTTACCTTTTAAAGTATGAACGAAACGGAACAACTCCGTCATTAACGGCGTACTGTTTGGCTCGTCCTCCAATTGCATGAGCTTTTCACCAATGCCTTGTAAAAAGTCACGCCCTTCAGACAAAAATTGTTCTAATAGATTATTCATTACGCGAGATCTCCGAGTAATAATCGTGTATAACTCAATAATTCATGAGGTTTAATAGGTTTTGTTAAATATAAATTCGCACCGGCCGCATAACCTAAAGCACGGTCATTTGCCCCCGCTTCAGTTGTTACCATAATTGCCGGCGTTTGCGACAAATCTTCTTGGCGACGGAATTCTTTTAAAAATCCGTAACCATCTAATTTCGGCATATTGACATCAACAATATACAAATCATAGGGCTTCACAAGTGCTTTTTCTAAGGCTTCGATGCCGTTGATGGCTTCATCGACTCGATAACCTGCTGTTTCTAAAATGTTACGATGATACATACGGACAGTTGCGGCATCGTCAATGACGAGAATATGTTTCATCATTCCTCCTAAGGTTTTTGATAAACAATTGCATCGGGAAATTTACGCACCCGAAATAGCGAAGAAATACGACTCATCGATTCAGAATGTCCTAGGCACACAAAACCATTTGGTTTCATCGCATCAAAAAACATTTCTGCCGCTTGCCGACGAGATACATCATCAAAATAAATCAATAAATTACGGCAAAAAATAACATCTATATCACGAAAATGACGAACATCGGATGAATCCATGATATTAACGCGACTGAATTTCACCGCTTCACGCAAATCATCACAAATTTGATAGGTTTCGTTATGATGATAAAAATACTTCGACAAAATCTTTTTCGGCAAATGCTGCACAGAACGTGCTGAATAACGTCCGCGCTCTGCCTGTTCAATAATTTTTGTGTCAATATCTGAAGACATAATTTCAACGTCCCATTTATCAATCCCTGACCAGTATTCCAATAAATAAATGGCTATCGAATAAGGTTCTTCACCCGATGAAGAAGGTACAGACCAAATCCGAATTGGCGAATCATCTGTTTTGTGTTTGGTAATTTCGTCCAATAAAGAATTCACCAAACATTGAAATTGATATTCTTCACGAAAAAAATACGTTTCATTTACGGTCATACAGTTAACTAATAACTGTAATTCATCCCCTGAGGCTTCAAAACGTAACATATTGAAGTAAGTGCGAAAATTATCCGTATCCGTTGCTTCAATTCGCTCAATTAAACGTTTATCAACAAAATAACGTTTGGAATGATCAAACATCATTCCGGTTTTACGATAAAAGAATTCTTTAAATCGTAAAAAATCCCCTTCGCTAATCGTGGCAGTAGACATATTACTGCACTCCCTCTTCAATGCGTTTCAGCGTTAAATCCGCCGAAAAACAAATGTATGGCTCCTCGGCAAATCGGTTCTTTAATTCTTTAATTGCTGGAATAGCTTGCTCTGAACCAACTTCACTTAATAAATCCAATGCTGTCGCACACACATTGATATGCGGGTCTTTTTCAATAACACTGATCAGCCATTTTTCAACATTGCTATGTCGCAAGGATTCCAAAATGTTTACAGTAAAAATACGCACATCTGAATCGGCATCGTTTAATAGACTTTCAATAATTGATTCAACTTCATTTGGAACTTCTTTTAATACTTCAATTGCTTCGTTGCGTAATGCGGCATCTTCACTGCGTAAGCAATTTACTACGCCGGAAATTGCTATCTCTCCGCCTAAATGCGCTAATGCACTTAAAATCGCTGTTCGTACACTGGCATCTGATTCAATTGATAGACGCGCCACTAATTCGGGACACGCTTCATGTGTATGCGCTAAATCGCGCACCGCCCAGCGTCGAGATGTCGGATTATCGGAATCTAATTCGGCAATTAAACCGGCAAAATCACGCTTTACTTCACGGTGGTGTTCGTGGTCTACGGCATCAATTTCCGTAGCTGATTTTTTTATAAATGCCATTTTAATTTCTCCTAAATTTCAGTTAGTTATCTAACCCGTGATAATACTTGCTGTGTAATAAGATTGGCAGGCAAAACAACAGTCGCCCCATTTCGCGCAATCAATTCAGCAGGCATTCCAAAAATGACACAGGATTCTTGACTTTCTGCAATGGTGTACCCACCTCGTTTTCTAATTTCTGCGAAAGCATCTGCACCGTCATAACCCATCCCTGTTAACATAACGGCAATTATTTTTGTTGGGTTATAGTGTTCCAACGCCGATCTGCCGAGTAACTCTACCGATGGATGCCAAACAAATTCACTACTTTCTGGTTTCGGTATCACAGTAGCAACGCCTGAACGCCTTGTAATAACCATGTCCGCGCCACCTTTACCGATATAAATCACGCCGGCTTCTAACGGCATAGGACGACTTGCTTCAACAACTTGCAATTCACATAACGTATTTAAGCGATTTGCAAAAGGTGCCGTGAAACTTGCTGGCATGTGTTGCGCGACCAAAATAGGATGCGGAAAATTAGCAGGAAATAACGGTAATACTTCTTCCAATGTTCCTGGTCCACCTGTAGAGACACCGATAATTACAATGCCGTCACCAGGTGGACGAGGAGCAGGATGTACAAGCGGACGATTTGCAACGGCGGATTGTGCAGACGATGGAGTCGCAAGTCTCTTCGCTTTAACATTTGCTCTCACCGCTGCACGAACTTTTCGTACCAATTCTTTTTTTACGACATCTAGGGATAAAGAAACCGTGCCACCAGGTTTCGCAATGTAATCCACCGCGCCTAATGCAAGAGCTTCAAATGTTGCTAACGCGCCCTGTTCAGTCAATGAGGATACCATGACGATAGGAACGGGACGTTGCGCCATCATGACGGATAATGCCGTTAATCCATCCATTTCTGGCATGTTAATATCCAATGTCACAACATCCGGTTGAAAACGTAAATTTTCTTCAACCGCATCCTTTCCATTACGCGCTAAACAAATTTCAAAATCATCTTGTTCTGCAAATACTAAATTAAGTTGTCTCCGCATTAACGCCGAGTCATCAACAATAAGTAGTTTAATCATTACCTAAATACCTTTTCTAACTGTGTTACTAAATTATCCTGCAAATACTGCTAAACCTTCTCGATCCTTTGCTTCTAGCAAATTTGCAGGCTCAATAAGCAAAATCAACCGTTTTTGTTTTTCTAAGTTTGCTACACGAGCAATCAATTTCACTTGTTCAGTTGATAAGCCTGGTGCAGGTTCAATCGCCGATTTTGGAACTTTTAACACTTCAACAACGGAATCAACAATAAAACCCGTGCGGACACCATCAAATAAAAACACCATAATGCGTTGTTGTTCACAGCGTTCTGTCGAAGGCAAGCCCAAACGACGACGTTGGTCAATAACGGGTAAAACTGCTCCCCGTAAATTGATAACACCTTCAACAAATCCCGGTGCTTTAGGAACGTGTGTTAATTCATCTGGCACACGCACAATTTCTTGTACGCTATCAATCGGCACGCCAAATTCTTCACGATCCAAACGGAACACGACCATTTGTTCATCATCTTCGATAATCGCTCTTTCTATACCGTTACTCATAACATCATCCTGCATTTTTTCTACCGCGCTTAACGCATCACGCATCGCACTGTGTTGGAACATATTTTCAGCCGAAATAATAGATACCAATCTTCTTCCATCATCCAATCGACAAATTTCTGTGATTTCAGACATATCACCATCGCGTGTTAGCATCGCAGGCATTGGATCAACACTGTTTTTTGATACGCGCAACACTTCATTTACGGCATCCATCACCACGCCTACCGACGCACCATTAACTGAAATGACAACAATACGGCTGTGGCTATCGGCTTCATGGAAAGGCAAGCCAAACATTCGACGCAAACTCACCAATGGCAGCATACGATTTCGCAACGTCATCACGCCTAAAACATGGGATTCAGAATGCGGAACATGAATAATTTGCTCTGGAATTTGAACAATTTCCTGCACATCGCTAATACTGATTGCATATTCTTGTCCAGCAACGGAAAAACTTACCAATTGCAATTCATCACTAAAGCCATTTTCATTATCTTCGTCTTCTTTTTCTAAACGTGTTTGCATAGCATTATTATTGCTGCTTGCTAATTTAGAGATGTCTGTAAATTCGTTAGCAATCAGCTTGCCAAAATCCAACACCATTGTCATCGCGTAACCGCCGACATCTTTAATTAGCCCCGTCAACAAATCGGTGTCAACAGTACCGCTAATTGAACTTACATCTTCGATTTTGCTGACTTCTACACCAACAACGCTAGCAACACGATCTACGACAAAGCCCAGCGGCTGACCTAAATCAATGACAACCGCTCGAGTAGAATCGGTATATTCCTCTTCCGGAAAGCCAAAAATACGACGTAACGAAATAATCGGTAATACCTTGCCACGCAAATTCGCTAAACCTTCTAGCGTATCGGGTGCAAGTGGTACGCGCACCACAGAGGGTACGCGAATAATTTCTTGAACGGGTGCCATGTCAACGGCAAAAATTTCACCGCCGGCAATAAAAGTCACAAATTGCCGTATTCCCGACTCTTCTTCTGATTCAGGCGGCATCACATCGCCAACTGGCATTTGTAACACATCAGCATCAACATCCATTTGCTGTGTTTTAATAACTTCGTCAGTCATAACGACCTCCCTAAAAATTGATTACAAAAAGGTTTATGAACTTTGTAATTCATCAGCCAATGAAGCAATTTCTTCAATTGCAGCAGAAAGTTCTTCTGCGCCTTTTGATTGTTGGGTAGCTGCTGACGCGGCTTCTGTTGCGGCTTTTTCAGATTCTTGAGATGCAGCGGCGATTTGATTAACGCCAACTTGAACTTGACTTAATGCCGCTGTAATTTCATTCGATGCGGCAGAAATGTTTTGTGAAGCCTGTTCAACTTCATCAATATCAGATTCAATTTGTACTAAGCCTGATGTGGTTGCTTTTGATTTTTCAACTTCAGATTGTGCGCTTGTGACAATTTCTGCCAAATCTCTGCCGACGATAGCAATTTGGTCTTGAACCGCTTTAACTAAATCTTTGATGCGATCTGCATTTTCAGCCGAATCATGCGCTAAATTACGAATGTCAGTTGCTACGACAACGAAACCTTTTCCGAATTCACCAGCGCGAGCCGCCTCAATCGAACCATTCACAGCAAGCATATTTGTTTGAATAGAGACTGTTGCAATCGCATCAACAATTTTATCAATCCGACGTGATAACAATTCTAAATCAGTAACTTGTTTGATGCTTTTTTGCGTGCTAGTCATTGATTCGTTAATGCCTGAAATAAGAGCATCAACCGCTTTTTTGTTAGTACCTAATAAGGTTTGCATTTCGCGCACGTTATCAACGTTTTTCGACCCTTTTTCTTGAGCGATAACTAACCCTTTTTGGATTTGATTGATTCCTGCTGCAGATTCTTCCGAAGCGGCAGCCGCAGCGCGTGCGCTATCACGAATTAAAGAAATTGCCGACGTAATTTGCACACTTGAACGGTTGATTTCTTGTACTGCTGCAGATAATTCTTCCGCTGATGCCGCAACTTCTTCAGCATTTTTAGTGATGTCTGTTGATGTTTTCAAATCTTCAGCAAGACCGGCTAATGCTTGAGCAAGTTGCTCACATTCAGCTAGCGCAGTGGCTTGTTCTGCAACAGTTTTAGAACCTTCTTCTGCGGCGGCCGCTTGACCTTCTGCTGCGTTTGCAATCGCTTCTGAACCTTGAAGAGCTTGAGCAGCAGCCGTAGCAGATTGTTGAGAACCTGTTGCAATATCTGAAATACCTTTAATGACTTCGGTAGTCAAAATACGAATTCTTTCTAACTGCTCACTAATAATGCGTCCGTTTTCAACTTCAGCTTCAACAGTTTTTGCTGAAGCGTTAATGCCATCAGCAATGGCTTTAACTTCTTTTTGAATTTGCCCAACCAATTCTTGAATTTGTTTTGCACTTTTTTCAGAGGTTTCCGCTAATGTTCTGACTTCATCCGCCACAACCGCAAAACCTTTACCATGTTGTCCAGCCCGTGCTGCTTCAATCGCGGCATTTAACGCCAATAAATTGGTTTGGTCAGCAATTCGCGCCACGGCTTTCACTATGTCGCCAATTGTTGCCGCTTGCGCTTCTAATTCATTAACCATTTCAACCGAAACAGATTGTCTTTTTGCCGCTAATCCAACGTTATAAACTAACGATGAAACTTCTTTACTGACATTTACAATCGTATTGCCAGCGTTTGAGCCTTTAGTTTGACTAACCATTGCGTTTTGCAATTGACGTTGAATTGAACCGATTACCAATCTTAATGCGGCTGTCGATTCTTCCGCTGCACCTGATGCTTCTTCTGCACCGGCTGCAATTTGATCTGTTGCGCGTTTCAATTCTTCAGCCGCTGATGCCGATTCATTTACACCTGCCGATAATTGCGCGACAGCCGCTGCAATACGTTCTGCCGCTTGTTGTTGCTTTGCAAAAGTACGCGCTTTTTTACGTTGCGCTTCGACATCATGAGCTGAAACACCACCAAGTGATGAACGACCTACATCTTTAGATGAAGAAGTAGTTATAGGTTTTTTAATAAGTGCCATAAGAGTTACCTTCAATTTTAAAGTTGGAAAACGAAAAACTATTTTTTAACGCGCTTGCTGTATCGACCAGGAAAATAAATAATTTAGGCTGACACAACGATTTTTTTACGGCTGTATGATTTTTTTACAGCCATTTGAATCTACACTTTTTTTGTAATTAAGGCAAAAATCGCCAGTGCAAAGTTGGCATATTTTTTATTTCAATATCCTTTGAACGGATATAAAAGCACAAATCGTTCCATAATTTTCAATTTTCAATTTTCAATTTTCAATTTTTGATTTTTGATTTTTGATTTTTGATTTTTGATTATTTACCGATATTATTTGTCGAAATAACCGAGTTATCGGATTCAAAAACAACCATTACTTGGTGGAAATGAATT
The DNA here is from genome assembly GCA_903876445.1 of uncultured Pseudomonadota bacterium. Lineage (GTDB taxonomy): Bacteria > Pseudomonadota > Gammaproteobacteria > Methylococcales > Methylomonadaceae > UBA10906. The sequence goes on from CAIQZX010000154.1 coordinate 17,845, forward strand.
AAACTCTGATTTTAAATATGCGCCTAAATTTTAGAGAGCAACCACTTTAAAAATAAAAATAAGATTAAAAATGGAAATAGAGGCGAAATAAAATGGCAAAGAAAATTTTTTTAATAGACGATTCGCAAACAATGCTAATGAGTTTAAAAGGGCGTTTAACTCTTGCTGGATTTGAAATCTCAACGGCTGAAGACGGTATGCAAGCATTGGAAAAACTCAATGCAGGACTAAAACCAGACTTGATTATTGCAGACATCAATATGCCAAACATGGATGGTATTGAATTTCTTAGAAATGCGCGTGAATTAGTCAATTGTCGATTTGTACCGATTTTGATGTTGACCGTATTAAATACTGCGCCAGAAAGGCGTGCAGAAGTGAAAAAAATAGGTGCTACTGGTTGGCTAGTAAAACCAATTAGTGATCGTGATTTGATTGATATGATTAAGTTAGTTTTGCCAAGCAGTCGCCTTTAATGACCGTGCAAAATTTCCCATTCACAATTTTTGATTTGAATGGGAAATCCGACACAATCAAAATAAAATTTAGTGTTGTTTTTTCAACGCCGTCACAAATGTATCGTGATAATGCGTGATTTGATCAGCAGTGAGTAAAAACACACCATCGCCACCACGTTCAAAGTTGAGCCAATAAAATGGCACGTCGGGGAATAACGTTTGTAACGTTTCTGCGCTACTGCCAACTTCAACAATTAAAATCCCCTGCTCGCTGAGATACTCTTTCGCATTAGTTAAAATCCGTAACACTAAATCTAATCCAGATTCACCACCTTTAAATGCCATATCCGGTTCAGCATGAAATTCGGGTGGTAAATTTTCCCATTCATTCAAACCGACATACGGCGGATTGCTAATGATAATGTCGTATTTTGTCGGCGGTAATTTATTAAATAAATCCGAATAATAGGTGTTCACCATTTCGCCAAGTTCGTGTTTATCGATATTGATTTCGGCAACTTCTAAGGCTTCGGGCGACAAATCAACCGCATCAACAATCGCGCTTGGAAACGCATACGCACAGGCAATCGCAATGCAGCCGCTTCCGGTACATAAATCTAAAATGTGTTCGACATTTTCTTCTTCAACCCACGGTTCAAAACGCTGCTCAATCAATTCAGCAACCGGTGAACGTGGAATTAAAACACGTTCATCGACATAAAAAGGCAAGCCCATAAAAATGGATTCATTTGTTAAATACGCAGCGGGCAATCGCTCGTTAATACGACGCTGGATTAAATCAAAAACCGCTTTGCGTTCATCGGATGTTAAAACGCAGTCGAAAAAACTGGCGGACAAATGATAAGGTTGATTAACCGCAAATAAAACTAGAGCCACCGCTTCATCTAAAGCGGTTGTTGTACCTTGTCCAAATGAGAGTTTTTCTGCTGTGAAACGACTCGATGCCCAACGCATATAGTCTCGGAGTGTTGTTAATGTGTTTAAAGTTTCGGTCATAAAAAAATTTTAAGGTAAAAGTTGAAGTGGCAACATTTTGTCAGGATTTAATAAATTTTTTGGGTCAAATTGGCGTTTAATTGCACGCATTAAATTGAGCGAATTGGCATCTAATTCACGGTCTACAAAATCCCGTTTTTCCAAACCTACGCCGTGTTCGCCCGATAATGTGCCATTCAATTTTAGCACCAACGAAAAAATTTCATCTAAACAAGCGTGAGCTTTTCTGCTTTGAACAGGGTCGTCAGGGTCAAGCAATAAATTGACATGAATGTTGCCGTTACCGGCATGACCAAAATTGATAATAGGCAATTCATAGTGTTTTGATAATGTGTCTAAACCTGCAATTAACGCCGGAATTTCTGTCACAGGCACAACAACATCTTCGTTGATTTTTTTCGGGGCAACTTTTCGCAACGCTGGCGACAAGGCTTTGCGTGTATCCCAAAGTGCTTTGACTTCTGCAGCATTTTGCGCCAAACGCATCGACATCAATCCGTTATTTGTGGCTGCTTGCATCACTTTTTCAGCCGCATAATCCAAGCCTTCCGCTTGCCCATCAACTTCAATCATTAACATTGCGCCCGCATTTTCAGGCAAATCGGTTTCGGTGTAATGGCGAATCATATTGATAGCATTACCGTCCATAAATTCTAACGCACACGGGACAACAGGTTGCGCCATCACAGCGGAAACCGCTTGCGCGGCATCTCCGACAGTTTTATAAATGGCGCGTAATGTTTTTTTCGCTTCCGGTAAAGGCGTTAATTTCAAGGTTGCTTCGGTAATAATCGCTAACGTGCCTTCTGAACCAATAATCAAGCGTGTTAAATCATAACCTACTACGCCTTTACTGGTATAGACACCGACGTTCATTTCTTCGCCTGCACCAGTTACAACGCGCAAGCCTAAGGTATTTTCACGCGGCGTGCCGTATTTCACGGCTTTCGGACCGGCGGAGTTATAGGCTAAATTGCCGCCCACGCTACAAAACGCCGCACTTGTTGGATCGGGTGACCAGAAAAAACCTGCATTTTTGACGTAATTCTGAACTTCTTGATTAGTAATGCCTGTTTGTACTTTTATGTAGCGATTATCGGGTGAAAAATCTAAGACTTGTTTCATCCGTTCCAACGACAAAACTAAACCGCCATGCAATGGCACAATCGCGCCAGTCGTTCCCGTTCCTCGACCACGAGCTGTAATCGTAATTTCAAATTCGTTACATAATTGCACCACTCTTAAAACTTGTTCGTGTGTTGTTGCGAAAACCACGACCTGCGGCAACGCATGACGGCGACTATTGTCATAACCATACGTCCAACATTCGTCAGCATCGGTTAAAATTTCTTGGGTAGAGAAAATAGTTTTTAAAAGAGTCAAAAATTCGGCGGGGATATTTTTTTGCATGATTTTTAGGTTTTAAATGTAAAAACAAAAAGGTGGCGTAATTGAAATAAAAGAAAGGGCGAATAATTCGCCCATATAAAATCAATCGATGTAATCAAAAACCGTCACAAGTTGTCGAATATCGGGTTCAAGTCGAACCACGTTAATCACAACTGTTCCTTCATCACGATGAACACGCCCCATTAAATAAACAGTGCTTTGTTCAACAACAATTTTAACTAATGATGAATCAAAATCCGGTAAATCATGAATTTGTTTTAAGGCTTGTCTGATGTTTTGCGTAATGCGACGATCGTTTGCTCGAGATAAATTATCGCTAGGATAATCAACAATCAAATTGTCATGAACCATTTTGACATGTTTTACGACACGCGCCATTTCAACGACTTTCATTTTGATTGCATCATTCATGGCTTCGCCCGTCAATAAAACAGCACCATTATAAACGTTCACATTTACATGCGCGAAACGACGCATTTCGTCGTCGTCCCGTAAATTATCTTTAATGTCTACCGTAATATCCTTGTCCATTTCTGTCATGTCTACGGTGCGACGTTCGGCAAGGTTATGTGAGGCACGAAGATTTTTTTGCGTGCCGCAGCTCGATAAAATACCTAAAGTACAAAATAAAATGATAACTAATTTCACGTTTTTCATAAATTAAAGCCGATGTGCATCAGGCAATACAATGTTGAGTTCGAGTGTCTCGCGATTGTCGGTCTGTTCTAAATTTATTGTCATAGCATCTTTATTCACGTTGACATAACGCTGAATCACAGCCAGCAATTCTTTTTGTAATTCAGGTAAATAAGAAGGTTGATTGCCGGACGAGCGTTCGTAAGCCACTAAAATTTGTAGTCGCTCTTTAGCCAATGATGCAGAACTGGTTTTAGACGTTCTGAAATAGTCTAGTAGACTCATTTTATCTACCTCCGAATAACTTCCTAAAGAAACCAGTCTTATCTTCAATAAAACGTTGTGGTTTATTTTCGCCTAAATAACGCGCCACAATGTCGGCATAGGCTTGTCCTGCATCGCTTTTTTCATCCAAAATAACGGGCGTTCCCGCATTTGATGACGTTAAAACAGATTTCGACTCTGGAATAACACCGAGTAAATGTAACGATAAAATTTCTTGAACATCATTCAAACTTAACATCTCACCCGATTTCACCCGTTCAGGCGAATAACGCGATAACAACAAATACTCTTTAATTGGCTCTTCGCCACGTTCGGCACGACGTGATTTACTGGCTAAAATACCCAACATACGATCCGAATCTCGCACCGAAGATACTTCTGGATTTGTAACAACAAAGGCATCGTCTGCAAAATACATTGCTAAATGTGCGCCTGTTTCAATGCCAGCCGGTGAATCACATACAATATATTTAAACTCCTTCGATAATTCTTCTAGGATTTTTTCCACACCATCTTGAGTAAGTGCGTCTTTGTTTCGCGTTTGCGACGCAGGTAAAATCGATAATAAATTACAGTTTTTGTCGCGAATTAGAGCTTGATTCAACGCGGCTTCACCGTTTATAACATTGATAATGTCATAAACAACCCGACGTTCACAGCCCATAATTAAATCCAAATTCCGCAAACCTACGTCAAAATCAATCACAACGGTTTTATGACCTTTTTTTGCTAAACCCATAGAAATCGCTGCGCTGGTAGTAGTTTTACCTACACCACCTTTACCCGAAGTTACAACAATAATTCGTGCCACTTATATCCTCCAAAGAATTTTTTATTTGTTCGTTAAATGATTGGTTTAACGACTAACGTGTTTTTTTGTAAATAAATTTGAACGGGTGTATTTGCAACTGCCCCGTGAATGTCGTCGCTGATTTTATAGTTTCCAGCAATTGAAATGAGTTCGGCTTGCAAATCTGAACAAAAAATTCGGGCTTCTGTATTGCCCTGAACGCCTGCTAATGCTCGTCCGCGTAATGAGCCATAAACGTGAATGTTTCCTTCAGCTAAAATTTCTGCGCCCGCTCCAACCTGAGCCAAAATGATTAAATCTCCATGAGAATAAATACGTTGTCCGGAACGAATCGGTTTTGTAATTGTGACTGTTGTGGAATCATTTACAATAAAATCGTCATCTGTCGGCGCGGTTATGGGTTTTGTTTGTGAATCCGTTTTTGTTTCTCTTGATTCGCTAGTTGGCGCGGTATTTATTGGAATACTTAATTCGATTGCTTGGGCTTGTTGCGCGTCATTTCCGCTACGAATTCCAATCACAAATAAACCCGTTCTGCGAATCACCGTCACTAAATTTTCAAAATCTAAAATCAACTGTTTTTTGTTTACTTCACTCAAATCAACAACAACAGGTGAATGTCTAAAAAATTCGGGAGCAAGTTTCACTTTGTCATTTAGTAACTGCTCAATGAGTATCAAATCGTTACTCGCAAGGCTCAAAACTGGCACTGAAAAAGTGCTACTTTTAAATTCTACAGCAGGGAAAGAATGAGAGTTAATTGTCATCGGTTGATTCAACAAGTTTATAGTAATGCCTTGAATTCTAACACCGCTACCGATAAAAATCATTTTTCTGTGCGTGCTATAATTTCTAGTACAACACTTATTTTTTAATGATTTTTAACGGATTTTTTGATGAGCGCACCACATATTGGTTTTATTAGTTTAGGTTGTCCTAAAGCATTGGTAGATAGCGAACGTATTTTGACCACCTTACGCACGGAAGGTTATGAAGTTTCGCCGACTTACGAAAACGCCGATTTAGTCGTCGTAAATACTTGTGGTTTTATTGATGCGGCAGTTGAAGAATCACTCGATAGCATTGGCGAAGCGTTGGCAAAAAATGGCAAAGTGATTGTCACAGGATGTTTAGGTTCGCGCGAAGCTGAAATCCGCGCTCGTCATCCACAAGTTTTAAAAGTCACAGGCGCACACGCTTTTGATGAAGTGGTTGCCGCTGTTCACGAATATCTTCCCGCCCCACATCAACCCTTTTTAGATTTATTACCCCCACAAGGTATTAAACTTACGCCAGACCATTATGCGTATTTGAAAATTTCAGAAGGCTGCAATCATCGTTGCACGTTCTGCATTATTCCGTCGATGCGTGGTGATTTGGTGAGTCGTCCGATTGATGACGTTTTGCGTGAAGCTGAAAATTTAGCCAATGCAGGTGTAAAAGAATTGCTCGTTGTGTCGCAAGATACCAGCGCTTACGGGCTAGATTTGAAATACGCGCCACACGATTGGCGTGGTAAATCGTATCAAACCCGCTTTTATGATTTAGCTGAAGCGTTGGGTGATTTGGGAATTTGGGTTCGTATGCACTATGTTTATCCGTATCCGCACGTTGATAATGTAATTCCGTTAATGGCAGAAGGAAAAATTTTGCCGTATTTGGATATTCCCTTTCAACATTCAAATTCGCGTATTTTGAAAGCGATGGCGCGTCCTGCTGCCAGCGAAAATAATTTAACGCGCATCAAAGCATGGCGCGAAGTCTGTCCTGATATTACGTTGCGAAGTACGTTTATCGTGGGTTTTCCTGGTGAAACTGAAAGTGAATTTGAAGAACTTTTAGATTTTTTAAGTGAAGCACAATTAGACCGTGTTGGCGCATTTGCTTATTCACCCGTAAAAGGCGCGGTAGCAAATAATTTACCGAATCCCGTTCCCGAAGAAGTAAAACAAGAACGTTTGGCGCGTTTCATGGCACATCAAGCTGAAATTAGCGCAGAACGTTTGCAACGTCGAATCGGTCGAGTCGAAACCGTTTTAATTGATGAAGTCGTCGAAGAAGGTGCGGTAGCACGGAGTAAAGCCGATGCACCTGAAATTGATGGACAAGTTTTCATTGATGGCGCAACACATTTGAAAGTCGGTGATTTTGTTCAAGTCGAAATCGAAGACGCTGACGATTACGATATGTGGGCGCACTTGGTTTAACAAACTTCGTTATTTACTTTTTTTTGAAATCGCCATGTTAAAAAAATTATTGCGTTCACTTTTGAAATTGCTGTATCGGGTCGAAGTAATTGGTTTAGACAATTATTACAAAGCCGGAAATCGCGTGTTAATCATTTCTAATCATTGTTCATTTTTAGACCCACCGTTGTTAGCGGCTTTTTTACCCGATGAAATTACGTTTGCGATTAACACGCATATTGCCCAGCAATGGTGGATGAAACCGTTTTTAAATTTGGCGACATTCTTTCCCGTCGATCCAACGCATCCAATGTCGTTGAAAAATCTGATTCATCATTTACAACACGACACAAAAACGTTGATTTTTCCTGAAGGACGAATCACGACAACGGGTTCGTTGATGAAAATTTATGATGGCACGGGAATGGTCGCCGATAAATCGGATGCCATGATTTTACCGATTCAAATTACGGGCGCGAAATATACGCCGTTTTCAAAACTACGCGGCATTGTGCGGTTGCGTTGGTTTCCGAAAATCACGTTGACGATTCTGCCGCCGACTCATATTCACGCTCAAAAAGCATTGACTGGTAAAAATCGCCGTAAAAGTAACGGTCATATTTTGGCGGATTTAATGGCAGAAATGCAGTTTAACACTAGCTCCACGCAGCAATCTATTTTCGCCAGTTTACTTGAAGCGCGAAAAATTCACGGTGGCAAACACATTGTTGCGGAAGATTTAGAGCGACAACCCTTAAATTACGATGCGCTGATTACGCGCACGTTGATTATTGGCGACGCGCTGAAAAAAATTACTCAACAAAATGAAAATGTTGGCGTGATGTTGCCGAATTCGAGCAAAACGTTGTGTGTATTATTGGGTTTGCAACAGCAACAACGCACCCCCGCAATGTTAAATTTTTCAACCGGCGCAGCAGGTATGATTTCAGCGTGCAAAACGGCGCAAGTTAAAACTGTTTTAACATCACGAAAATTTGTGGAATTGGCAAAACTACAAAATGAAGTGGCATTATTAAATGCAGCGGTTGAATTAGTTTATTTAGAAGATTTGGCGCAAACAATTTCATTAACCGATAAATTGCGTGGTGCAATAGCGAGCAAAACCGCAACTTTTTGGCACAAAAATGACGTAAATCCTGACAGCGCGGCTGTGATTTTATTCACATCTGGTTCAGAAGGTACACCAAAAGGCGTTGTACTTTCGCACGCGAACATTTTGTCAAATCATCAACAAGTTTCAGCGCGAATTGATTTTAATCCGAAAGATGTGATTTTGAATTTCTTGCCGATGTTTCATTCGTTTGGTTTTACGATTGGAACGCTTTTGCCAGTTTTGAACGGAATGAAAACGTTTTTTTATCCTACGCCGTTACATTTCTCGATTATTCCCGAAATGGCGTATGAAACAAATGCCACGATTATGTTTGGTACAAATACATTTTTATCTGCGTATGGAAAAAAAGCGCATCCTTATGATTTTCATAATTTACGTTATGTGGTGGCGGGTGCAGAAAAATTACAAGATACTACTCGCGCGTTATGGGCAGAAAAATTCGGGATTCGGATTTTAGAAGGTTATGGCGCGACTGAAACTGCGCCCGTCGCCGCTGTCAATACACCAATGGATTACAAAGTCGGAACGGTCGGGCGTTTATTACCGCACATTGAATACCGATTAGAAACTGTTGAAGGCATCGACGAGGGGGGACGGTTACACGTTAAAGGTGCGAACATTATGCTAGGTTATTTGTTAGCGGATAAAAATGGCGTGTTACAACCAACCGAATCACTTTATGGTAAAGGTTGGTATGACACAGGCGATATTGTTCATATTGATGACGATGGTTTTTTAAGTATTCGCGGACGCTGCAAACGGTTTGCAAAAGTCGGCGGCGAAATGATTTCTCTGGCTTTCGTTGAGCAACTTGCGATGAACGCTTGGGAAAAAGCCCAACACGCGGTTATCAGTTTGCCTGACGCAAAAAAAGGTGAACAAATTATTTTGATTACGACGCAAAAAGATGCGACATTACACGAATTAAATCGTGTTTCCAAAGGCGTTACGGCAATTGCGTTGCCTAAGAAAATTTTGGTGATTGAAAAAATTCCTGTCATGGCGACAGGAAAAACGGATTATGTGACGTTAGAAAGTGTTTTGAAAGTCAAAATAATATCCTTGTAAAATGGACAGAAAGTTATTCTTGCTTTTTTAATTTTTTAATTTTTTAATTTTTTAATTATGCAAAAAATAGTTGTTATTGAACAAAATCCAAACTTGAAATTATTAGGAAAACTGTTGAGCAAGGTTGAATTTACTTCTGTTGTTCTGTTTGATGATATAGCCGCCGCGCTAAATTGGTATTTAGAAAATCCTGTTGATTTAGTGTTAATTGGATGCTGTTTTCCAAAATCAGTTGCCTTTGATTTAATTACGCAATTTGGTTGGACTTCAAATAATCACAATGTTCCGATTGTCATGTTGACATCAGCAAATGATGAGAATGCTAGAATTCACGCATTAGAGTTAGGTGTTACGGAATTTGTATCGGTTCCTGTCAATCAAACGATATTAGTTAATCGAATAAAAAATCTTATGCGAGCGTACAAAAACCAAAAAGATTATTTATTAGCTCAAGATCGGATTAACGAATTACAAAAATGTGAATTTGTGAATTGTTTGACAGCCGGAACAGCACATGAATTTAATAATATCTTGGGAATTATATTAGGTTCTAACGGTTTAAATGAGTTGTTTTTGGAGGATTTAGAGCAATTAAATCACGAACAGTTCAATCAAGATATTTTTTTTCAATTAACAGAAGGGCTTTCGTCTAATTCAAAAGCGATAAACGATGCTTCCTTAAAAGGAAAACAATTAGTAGATAGAATGCTGACTTATTGCAGACGGGAAGCGGCAGTTAAAAAATATCAAGAGCTTAATCTTATACAGTTTATCAACAATAATTTAGATTTTTTGCGTGAAGATTTGTCTCGAAATATCACTCTTAAAACAGATTTTAGTTCACCAAACCCAACAATTTATTTAAGAAATATCGATGAAATCCATTTGACCCAAATTTTTTTAAACTTATTTTCTAACGCGAAAGACGGATTAAATGGCGAAGAGGGTGAAATAGCGATTACTATCGATTATGAGAATGTCATTGCAATTAACTGTAGTTGTTGTGGTTTAAATTTCGACGGAGACTTTATCGTTATCCGCATAAGTGATTCCGGCAATGGCATTGACGAAAAGATATTAAATCGAATTTTTGATCCATTTTTTACCACAAAAGAAGTTGGCTCCGGCACAGGATTAGGACTTTCTGTTATAGCGGGACTTATACACAGAGCTGACGGCTACATCAAAGTTACGTCTCAACAAAAATGTAAAACAACTTTTTCTCTATTTTTCCCAATGTTACAATGAATGTTTAATTTAACTTAACTTAACTTAACAGGTGAGCCATTTATGGGAAGTGAAAACTCTAAAATATGTTGATACAACGGTTACAACGGTCGGACGCATGATGAATTTACAAATCCGCCATTATTTAATTTTTCTATTGGTGCTATTGCAATTTGTTGCGCCACTCATTCACGCGCATAAAAATAGTGTGACAAATTTTGGCACGTCAATACATTTGCCTGAATTTGAGTACGTTAATACCTTACTTAAACACGCTCCCGAATTTATCGCGCCAACAAGCAATAGTGAAGAAATCATAGCCATCAGTACGGGCATCAAAAATAAAATAAAACCACTTTTACAAACAGAAAATGGCATTTTTCTGCTGTTTTTGAGTGTATTTTTAATGGCAAAGAAACAGCCCGAATTACGCTGTTTCTCTTCACAAACCGAACCCATTCCAAACCGCTATTTTTTTAATATCGCCTCTCCTCGCGCCCCACCTTTTTTTCCATTTTAATTCATTATTCAGTCACGCAAATGCTGGTATGCTTTGCGTTATTTTTAGAATAACCTAGTGGAAAACGCATGTTTTTACCTTTTTTAATCCCGTTATTATTAACCCCTATTTTCGCTCACGCTGAAAATTTCCCGCGCGTTGAACATCACGATCCGATGGTGATTGATTCTCAACTTTCCTTAGCAAAAGTTATTGATTTAACACTCGAAAAATATCCGGATTCTCAATGGCTAGCGTCGTTAGAAAATGAAGCCGATGCACTTAAAAAACGTGGGAACAGCTGGTTTTCAGGATCTGCCCAAGCGTTTTATCGCTTTCAGGAAGCCAGCAGCCTACATTTACATTACAACGACGCAACGGTTCAAGTGCCGTTGTGGAATTTAGGACAACGTGATGCGGAAAAACGGGTGGGCGAGAAAGCCCAAGTCGATAGTGCAATGCAAACCGTTGCTACAAAATGGCATGTAGCCGGTTTGATTCGCATGGCATTATGGGATATTACCTTACAAGAATTACGGCAAGTTCAAGCACAAACCGAATTAACAACGGCTGAACAATTGGCAAGCGATGTAAAACGTCGTGTGCAAGCGGGTGATTTAGCTGAAACAGATTCGCTTTTAGTTCAAACGGAAGTGTTAAAAAAACGTTCGGCTTTGACGCTTGCTGAAGCCGAAGTGATGCACGCTCGCAAACGTTACAGTTCCATCACGCAAGATTCAAAAGTGCCGGCAAATTTTCAAGAATCATTGACAAAACAGAAAGAAGTTGAACAATCACACCCCGCATTACAAGCCATTAACAGCCAAATCGAACGCAAGCAAGCAGAATTAGAAGCCTTGCAATTAGTGGGTTCTGGACAAACAAGTATTGTCGTTGGCATTAACAGCGATCGTTACACAGCAGGAAAAGGTGGCAAAGACATTAGTAATAATCTTGAAAGTGCAAATATCGGGATTAACGTTCCCTTTGGCGGCGAGTCACATCTCGCGCCACAAACCGCCGCATTAAACGTTGAATTAAATAAATTACGCGCTCAACGTGACCAACTTTTTCGTGACCTTGAACAGAATCACCACGAAGCCGAACACAATTTACAAGTCAACCAAGCAGAACTAACGATTTCAAATGAATTAAAAACGGTAGCGGAAAAACATTTAAAAATGATGCAACTGAGTTTTTCTGTCGGTGAAATTGATTTAATTGATTTGTTAAAAATTCAATCTCAAACCCAACTTGCCGTTTTAACTGCAAAAGAACGCGCCGTTATCTTGCAACGCGATTTTGCACTTTATAATCAATCTGTCGGAGTTTTGCCATGAGAAAATGTTTTGTATTTTTATTACTTTGCAGCGCGTTAAATTCCCCTCTTTTTGCGGCAGAACAAACTGTACAGTTATCGGCTGAACACATTGAAAACTTAGGTATTTTGCAAGGTAAACTTAAACCTATTTCACAAATTCCGGTTTTATTCGCTCCCGCGAATGTATTGATTCCACCGAATAATGAATATGTCGTCAGCACCGCTCAAGCAGGCATCGTGAATCAACTCAATGCCGCTATCGGTGATGAAGTAAAAAAAGGCGATGTTTTGGCGCAAATTGACAGTCCAAATTTATTGAGCTTGCACAGTAATTATCTAAAAGCGAGCAGCGCGTTACAGTTAGCAAGTTCCGCTTATCAACGTGACAAAGCCTTAGCAAAAGACGGTATTATTGCCAATCGCCGCGTACAAGAAACAGAAAGTCAATTTAGTGCCGCGTCGCTGGATGTTCAAGAAGCAAAACGCTTGTTAGAAATTGCGGGCGGAAATGCGTCTGGGAAATTAGATAGTCATTTATCGATTCGATCACCGATTTCTGGCGTAGTAATTGAACGTATGGTTGTGGCGGGTTCTCGCATTGATAATTTAACGCCCATTTATCGGGTGGCAAATTTACAAACGTTATGGCTCGAAATTGCGATACCGCAAGAACGAATTGGCGAAATAAAAATTGGGGATTCTGTTGCTATCGATAATACGCCTTTTAAAGCAGAAATCAGTTTGATTGGGCAAAGTGTTGTCGTAGAAAGTCAAACCATTCTTGCGCGAGCCGTGGTGAAAAATGCACCTAAACAAATTCGTGCCGGTCAAAAATTAAACGTCCAAATCAGTCAAGTGAGCAAACAAAAAGTCTTTCAAGTTCCGAATACCGCGATTGCTCAAAATGACGGCAAAGCCTTTGTATTTGTCCGAAATGCTACGGGATTTATTGTCAAGCCCATCACTCAACTTGGTAAGAAAGACGAAGAATCTATTATTAGCGGCGATTTTTCAGGTGATGAAATTCTTGCGTTAAAAGGGGCTGCCGTTTTAAAAGCTAATTGGTTAGGTTTAGGGAGTGCCGAGGAATGACAGGTTTAATTCGTTTTGCTCTGAGTCAGCGGTTATTGATGATGGTGTTTGTTACGCTACTTATTGGTGGCGGCTTTTATGCGTTTCAACATTTGCCGATTGATGCGTTTCCTGAAGTTTCGCCGACACAAGTTAAAATTATTGTCAAAGCCGCCGGCATGACACCTGAAGAAGTGGAAGCGCGTATTACTGCGCCGATTGAAGTCGAATTGCTCGGCATTCCTCATCAAAGTATGTTGCGGTCGAGAGCGCAATACGCTTTGACCGATATTACGATTGATTTCGAAGAAGGAACGGATATTTATTGGGCGCGACAACAAATTTCAGAACGCTTGAATGGTATTTGGACAAATTTACCCGCTGGTGTTGAAGGCGGGATTGCGCCAATGACTACACCATTGGGCGAAATGTTTATGTTTTCAATCGATGGTGGTGATTTAACGTTAATGCAACGGCGTGATTTACTCGATTGGGTGATTCGCCCTGCATTACGAACAGTTTCAGGTGTTGCAGATGTGAATGCGTTGGGGGGATTTGTACGCAGTTTTGAAGTTATTCCCGATAACATGGAAATGTCGGCGCGTGGCATTACGATTGCCGATTTGATTCAAGCCTTGGAAAGTAATAATCGTAACGACGGCGCGGGACGTTTAACCGAAGGGGAAGAAGCCTTAATTGTTCGTGCTGAAGGTCGAATTAAAACGTTAGATGATGTTCGCAGCATTGTTGTCGATGGTAAAGGACATCCGCCGATTAGTGTGAATGATGTGGCGACGGTGCGAATTGGTTCTTTAACCCGTTATGGTGCTGTGAGTAAAAATGGTAATTCAGAAGCGGTTACAGGCATTGTATTAAGTTTGCGCGGTGCAAATGCTCGCGCTACGGTGGAAGGCATTGAAGCGAAATTAGCTGAAATCGCACCAAGTTTACCAAAAGGCGTGCATTTAGACGTTTTTTATAATCGCGGGCATTTGGTGAATAAAGCCGTTGAAACGGTTATTCATGCTCTCGGCGAAGCGATTATATTGGTGTTAATTTTACTGTTGTTATTTTTAGGCAATTTAAGAGCGGCAATTGTCGTGGCGATAGTTTTGCCATTATCTGCATTGTTCACCTTTATTTTAATGAACATTATGGGAATGTCTGCCAACTTAATGAGTTTGGGCGGTTTAGCGATTGCGATTGGAATGTTAGTTGATGCGGCAGTGGTAGTGGTTGAAAATTTAATTACCAATTTGGCGCACGTTAAAACCGCTCAACGTTTACCGCGTTTACACGTTATTTTTCGCGCCACCCAACAAGTTGCTAGTTCTGTCACCTCCGGCATTTTAATTATTATCATCGTGTTTTTGCCCTTGTTAACGCTGCAAGGATTGGAAGGGAAATTATTTACCCCCGTTGCCTTAACGATTGTTTTTGCGTTAAGCGGCTCATTGATTTTATCGCTCACCGTTATTCCGGTCGTCTCTTCTTATTTAATGACGCAAGTGTCACACGAAGAACCGTGGTTGCCGCGAAAATTACAACAACTCTATCAACCTTCTTTAGCATGGTGTTTGGATAACAGTAAGAAAATCTTTTTTGTTGTCGGCGGAATGTTAGTTGTCACAATGTTAATTTTTGGGCAAATCGGTAGCACCTTTATGCCAAACATGGATGAAGGCGACATTATTGTCCAAGTTGAAAAGTTACCATCGATTACGCTGAATCAATCTATTTTGTTAGATGAGCAAATTCAAAAAAATCTGCTGAAAAACATTTCTGAAATTGAAACCATTGTTGGGCGAGTCGGTTCTGACGAACTCGGTTTAGATCCGATGGGATTTAATGATACGGATACGTTTTTAGTATTAAAGCCTAAAGAAGAATGGACAGTTTCTAGCAAAGAAGCCTTAATTGAAAAAATCCGTTCTGTAATGGCAGAAACACCGGGTTTAGCATTTAGTTTTACCCAACCGATTGAAATGCGGGTTTCTGAAATGTTGACCGGAACGCGCGGCGATGTTGCAGTAAAATTATTTGGTTCAGATTTGGCGATTCTTAATGAAAAAGCGATTGAGATTTCCGACGTTTTAAAACAAATTCACGGTTCAAGTGATGTTGTTGCTAAACAAAATGACGGCATGAAATTTTTACAACTAACCATTGATAAAACCGCCGCAGGGCGTTTAGGTTTGGATAGCGACAGCATTGAAACGCTGTTACGCTCGGAAATCGAAGGGTTAAAATTAGGCGTAGTACAAGAAGGCATCCGCCGCACGCCGTTGATTTTACGCGGCGACAGCAAAACAGCGGATTTTGATAGTTTACAAATTTCGTTACCCAATAATGCCGGACGAGTTCCCGTTACGGAAATAGCGAAAATTGAACAAGTCGAAGGTGTTGTTGCCATTGGTCGGGAAAAAGGTCAACGATTTACGGTGATTCGCAGCAACGTCGAAGGACGTGATTTGGTCGGTTTTGTTGATGAAGCGCGAAAAGCCGTTGCCGAAAAAGTAACATTACCAACCGGTTATACCGTCGAATTTGGCGGGCAATTTGAAAATCAACAACGTGCCGCAAAAACACTTTCTGTGGTGATTCCTATTTCGCTAGGATTGATTTTTTTATTATTGTTCTCAACGTTTGGTTCTATCAAACAAGCGATTTTGGTTTTATCAAACATTCCACTTGCGATGATTGGCGGCGTGTTCGGACTTTGGATTTCAGGCGAATACTTATCTGTTCCGGCTTCGGTCGGTTTTATCGCGCTATTAGGGATTGCTGTTTTAAATGGTGTGGTTATGGTCAGTTATTTTAATCAATTATTAGCCACCGGCATGGACGTTGCGAAAGTTGTCATGATTGGTTCCTCGCGCCGATTACGTCCTGTTTTAATGACTGCAACGATTGCGGCATTCGGTTTAATTCCGTTGTTATTTGCCACAGGTCCCGGTTCTGAAATTCAACGTCCACTTGCCATTGTAGTGATTGGCGGTTTAGTTTCATCCACATTTTTAACCTTGTTTTTATTGCCGATTTTATTTCGATTATTCGGACAAACAAAAATGAATGCGTAATTTTTAGAAGGCTCTTCTTAACCATGCAAAAAGAATATGTCGTAACATTAAACGTCCCGCCCGCATTGGAAGAAATGATGGTGGATTGTTTGCTAATACTGGAATTTGAACAAGGTTTCAGCAGCACACCGGTTTCTGCCCATCATCACGAAAACAAAGGGTTATCCATCGCCGAACAAGTCACCGGCAGACAGAAAAAAATCCGTTTTCAAATGTATATAAATGGCACAGATTTGGCTAGATTATTAGTAGATTTACGCCGCCAATTTAAAGGCTCAGGCATTCAATACTGGGTGTCGCCGGTTTTAGAAAATGGGGAACTTTGATTTACCAACCCGCCAAAAATCCGGCATTTTGGCGGCAATGCTTCACCATCAAGGCTAAAAATATGCCGCCGCTTTTCGCGTGATTTACGATTTAGTTTGCTTTACAATGCTCAACAGTTGCCAAGTTAAAGGCAATTTAATTTTCCGTGTTGTAGAAATACAACCTAATTGAACTGTTTAACATCAAAAAGTCATTGCACTGGATTGTTAAATAAACTATATTTTTTACAGATTGTTTTTAACGCTAAAGCTAAAAAGCAACAATTCTTCAACTTACACAGAGAGATTTCTCATGACTCAACAAAATACAGGCTTAACCGCAATTAGCACATTATTAAATCCAGCTGGCGATAGTAATCCAGGAGCAGTAGGTAACGCAGCTGTTACTGCTGTTACAGATGCAACAAACGTTCTTCCTGCTCACACCAGTAATGGAGCTATTATTCCTGTCGGAAGTGCAAGCACTCCTGTCGGTAACATATTTACTGCATTGTCAACACTAGCCCCTGCTGTTGCTGGTTCAACAGATTACGATAAAGCATTGACTTTACAAACCGGTACTAACGGGTTATCAAAACTATTCACTCCTGATAGAAATGCTGTTAACGCTCACTTTTCACCAGCGGCTGGTGCGTTAACCAATACAGTTATTGGAAGCGTTTTGACTCCAAACACAGCAACCGGTGAATTTAATCCAGCGGCTATTGCTACTACAGCTGCTGGTAACTATTTCAATCCTTTATCATGGACTGGAACACTAAAATTAACAGGTACTCCATCATCTTTCACGTTAACCGACACAGCTGACGGTGGCAAAACCGTTACATTAACTGAAAACATCGCAGGTTCGCCTTTTGCAAACGGTAATGGTGCGGTTAATCAAACGCTTACATTCAAAGGTGCCAACAATGACACGTTAGTTTCTAAATACGCGGTTGATTTGAAAAACGTTCCTGCAACAATTAACGCAAACAACACAGCTGGCGCATCACTTGATGTGCATAACGAAAATTACGCAGAGTCTTATTCCAAATCAGCAGGTAAAGATTCTATTTCGTCTAACTACAGCACTGCTCAAACGCACAAATTTGTTGAATCAAATGGAAATCAAGCATTAAGAGACGCATTTGCAGAAAATTATGCGTACAAAGATGCCGGTTTGACAATCAGCTCTTCTGTCAAAAGCGCACTTGGTGATGACAAAAACTTAAATGGTGCTGAACGCATCGAAGTAAAAAATGCCGCTAACTATCATTATGCAACGACACCAACAACTGTAACCGGAGCGGGAACAGGAACAATTGATTATTCTGTAAGTGATAACAGAAATTTGGTTAGAACTGATGAACGCACATTCACAAACACGACTATTACAAATGTTGCGAAATATAGCGTAACGGATACATCTGTTGCGGGAAATACGTTAAAAGTTGTAGCAAGTGGCGTGATTACAGGTGTAACAAAAGATCATGATGCAACAAAGTTCACAGCAACGAATGCAACATTTACCGTTGATAACATCAACTACTCGTTGAAAATTACGGACTTCACAACACAAAAAGCAGTAACTGGTGAAAACGTACTTAGCAATTTAGTAAGCAATAATATTCGTTTCAATGACGGTGCTGCGTTAACTACTAACATTAAAAATGTAACTCCAGCTACATTGGCATCTGCTAAATACTTCGTTGGAACAACATTCACTGGTACTGAGTTCGCTGAAACAATCAAAATCAACAACGTTGCTGTTAAAGATGCCGCTGGAAAAGATACAGCAGTATTCGTTGGTGGAAACGTTAATGCTGGTGCAGGAGACGATATAATTACTGGTAGCAAAGGCGATGACACAATTGATGGTGGTGCTGGTAAAGATTCTATTACCTTAACTGACGGAGGTAGTGATGAAGTTGTCAACTTTAAACTTGGTGAAGATTCATTAACTGTGCCGAAAGGAACTGGAATTACAAAAGTTTCTGTTGTATTTGCAGACGGAAATTCAGCAGATTACATCGTCAATGCAAATTCCGCAGCTGACATAGTTATTCCAGCCACTAAAGCAGACAAAACTTTGTTCAATAAAATGGATTTAGACGCATTAGCCGCTGATCCTAAGTCAGGTGTCGCCCAAGCCAACCCGTTTGATTTCTCAAAATCAACAGATGCGGTAACGACTGTTGTTGGTACAGCCGGTAACGATTCAATTCTTGGTGGTAGTGGCAGCGATTCGTTAAAAGGCGGAGATGGGATCGATACTATCATTGGTAACGCTGGGAATGACACCCTTGACGGGCAACAAGGTAACGATTCACTTGTCGGAAACGCAGGTAACGACTCTCTAATTGGCGGTCGTGGTGCAGATTTTGTTGACGGTGGTGAAGGTTTCGACACATACACTCCCGCCTCAAGCATCAATGCGACAGGAAGCGGCAAAGCCTTTGATGGTACAACTACTGTAGCGTCAAACATAGATTTTGAAAATGCAAATTCTGCTGGCACACAATTAACAGCTAAAGCGGGCGCAACTGTACAAGGTACAGTTTCAGGTTTTGTTGTGAATTTAGGTGCAACGGATTTAGCATTAGCTGATATTACAAAAGCAACGACAGATA
>CAIQZX010000155.1 GCA_903876445.1 uncultured Pseudomonadota bacterium
ACGCCCGACCTGTTAAGGCTGGATTTAAGAAGTTTTTACCTGTACCACCGAAGACTTCTTTACCGATAACGATACCGAAAGAAATACCCAATGCAACCTGCCATAAAGGCATATCAGGTGGCATGATTAAGGTGTAAAGCATTGAAGAAACTAAGAAACCTTCGTTGACTTCATGACCACGAACGGTAGCAAATAAAACTTCCCACACACCACCAACTGCTAAAGTCACAATGTAAATCGGTAAGAAATACAATGCGCCGTGTGCAAAATTCGATAATGGATTCATGGTGTTATAACCAAAAATCATCATTGGAATACTGCGCCAGTTATCAATCGATGTTTTGCCTAACGCTTCCATCGCTAAATTTGCTTGATAACCTGTGTTATACATTGCCGTCATGATGCAGAAGAACGTTGCAATTACAACGAACGTCATGGTGCGTTTTAAATCATTGCCGTCACGAACGTGCGTTTTACCGCGCGTCACGTCAGCTGGTGTATAAATGAACGTATCGACCATTTCATACAAGCCGTAATAGCGTTCAAGTTTGCCACCTTTTACAAAATGCGGTTCTAAACTGTCTAAAAACTCTCTCGCCGACATTTAGCCCTCCTTCTCAATTTTGGTTAAATTCGCTCGCAATACAGGCGCGAAATCGTGCTTACCTGGATCAGCGAATGTGAACAATGACATATCTTCTTCGTCGAGTTCCAAACAACCGAGCAATTGCGCTTGGTCAGAATCACCAATAACGAGTGATTTCAACAACGGTGTTGCCAAAATATCCATTGGCATCAATGTTTCATAAACGCCAACTGGCACGATTGCACGATTACTACCGTTTTTGTCAGTTGTTAATGGATACAAACGTTCTTCACTTTTGTTTAAGAACGGAAGCGAACCATTGTTTTTCTTGTCTACGCTTGAGGTATAAACATTCATTGCTGAGTATTTTTTACTACCCGCGACAATCCAGCCGAATAATTCACGCGCACGACCTTCTTGCAAAGCCGAAACTTGCAAATGGTATGCACCTAAATAATCGAACGCACCGTGTGCTTGGTGTCCATAAAGAACGGAACCAGAAACAACGCGACTTTCTAAATCGTCAGCCAATTCACCAGCGGTTAAATCGCTCAAATTCGCGCCAACTCGTGTGCGAATTAAACGTGGATTTTTAACCGTAGGACCTGAAAGTGCGACCACACGTTCAACGTTTAACTTACCCGTTGTGAACAATGCGCCGATGGCAATAACCGCTTGATAATCCAAATGCCATACGAATTTATGAATGTTTACGGCATCAATAAAATGTATGTGTGTACTCGGTAATCCGGCTGGATGAACACCACCAAATTCAGCAACTGTTACAGGCGCATTGCCTGTTGGGATTTCTGCGCCCGTTGCTTTACAAACGTAGACTTTGCCTTCGATGAGTTTAGAAATGATTTCTAAACCATTTGCAAAATCCGCCGCACGGTCAGCAATAATCACAGCAGGATCAGCCGCTAACGGACGAGTATCGATAGCCGTTACAAAAATAGAATGTGCATGACTATCGATTGCAGGAACTTTGCCGTAAGGACGTGTGCGAAGTGTTGCCCACAAACCAGAAGCGACTAAATTGTCTTTAATTTGCTGTGCAGATAAATTTTCTAATTCTGCCGCATCATATTTTGCAAATGCGATTTCGTCGTGTCCGTGAACATCAATGACAACAGATTGCAATGCACGTTTATCACCACGGTTGATAGCTTTGATAACGCCAGAAGTCGGTGAAGTAAAATGAATGCCGGGATTTTTCTTGTCAGCGAACAGAGGTTGACCAAGTTTTACCTTGTCCCCTTCGGCGACCAGCATTGTAGGTTTCATACCTACATAATCCGACCCCAAAACGGCGACCGATTTAATCTCGTTCCCGTTTTCAATGGTTTGTTTAGGACTTCCTGTGATGGGGATGTCTAAACCTTTTGTTATTGTAAATTGCATAGTTGAAGGAAACTCCAAGCAAGTTGCAGAGGAATCTTCTGTTTAAACTTTTGACGTTAAAAATAGAAGGGTGTAAAGACGTAAAACCTGCGTATTACACCATAAAAACAGTGGCTACTCAACTTAGGGAGGTCGCTTAATATACGGATAATAAACAATAAAGTTGCGTAAGTTACAGTACGCTTTAACAAAAAATTAAGAAAATAAAGTGTGGATTTAATTTGTTTGAATTACACGTTTAACTGACCGTATGGAATTCCCCATCCGTAGCCGATAGGCGTGGGTGGGGATAGATAGCACTCTTCTGGCGAAGCCGCTTTTGATTTTCTTATTCATACTGCAGAATTCTCGTGCGCTTACATTGTTGGTCATCGAAAACCAAGCGGCAGGTTCTGTCGTGACTGTAAAGCGTTCCCCAGTGTCTACACGAGTCAAAGCTCGTGATACTGCGAGAGGCACTGATGAAAATATCAGTACGGGTCGGTCGAAGCCGCTACTAGAACGCGATAGCGTTTAGTGGGGGTAGTTTCACGCAATCTTAATGCTGATTTGCTAAAAATTACGTTGAGATTTGGTATCAAAAAACGCCAAACTCAATTTTCACTAAGTTCGGCATTTTGAAAAAAAATTACAAATGTGTGTTGATAAATTCAACCAATTGTACCTTGCTTAACGCTCCCACTTTGGTACCTTCAATTTCACCGCCTTTAAATAACATCAACGTTGGAATCCCGCGCACCGCATATTTTTGTGGTGTATTTGGACTTTCATCAATGTTCAACTTTGCAACAACTAACTTACCTGCAAATTCATCGGCGATTGAATCTAAAAGTGGTGCAATCATTTTGCAAGGTCCACACCATTCAGCCCAATAATCTAATAATACTGGTAATTCAGACTCTAAAACCAATTCGTTAAAATCATTGTCATTTACATAAACTACGGCATCACTCACTGCTTTTCTCCAGATTAAAAAATAAAAAAATTAAAGCCACTAAACTATAAGCGGCGAAACGAAATTACGTCAATGACTTTTCAGAGATGCTTGCTTACCGCTAATGAAAAATGGGATAGCTAACAAAACTAAATACATTAACCAAAGCAACAATTGAAAATTCGTTAATGTAAATAAAGTCGCGACAACTAAACGATTAAACATCGACGGATACGCCATAATCAAATCACGACTCACAATAAACGCATAACTTTCGCCTACAATTAACGCGATACCCAATCCTAAAATCGCATAGCCGATGTTTTTAACGCTAGATAATTTGCGCGGAATATAACCAAATAAAGAATCCAAATCGATTTCAGAAATTTTTTCAATAATGCGATTGATAAATATCAATGAAATCAAACTAAAAACGACTAATTGTGTTGCCGCCGTTGGAAAATCAACGTAACGTCCATCCCACGCTAAAATCACTGTTTTTATTATTGCGTAAACAATGACAGCTAATAAGCCATAATATAGGCGGTTTGATAATTCAGGTGAATTCACTTGTTTCGTAAAAATGTTAATTATTCGTTGCAGTATAAAATACACGAAAAATATGTTGAAACTTAAAATTCCAAGGGTTTGAAAACATTGGAAATGCGTATAACTTGTTGCCCACAGCGTTCCAGATTGCGATATAAATAACGTTGCCAAAGTTTGTGAAATTACCAAAAAACTCAACAAACGTTGCGTATTTAAAACTGGTAGTTCTTTTTTGAAAACGATAAGTGTCAACAAAAATAGTGCAATTGAAGCAAGCAAGTTTTTATACCAATGCGGATTTTCATAAACGTAACCGGTTAACGGAAAAACTTGTTCTCGTGAACTGTTATACAATCCCCACTTCGCACCAATAATACCTTCAAATGCCGCTTTCCAAGGCTGATTAAACGCTTCAACAATGTTGTAATCAAAGTTATTTTCAGTTGCAACTTGGATAAAATCACGAATGAAACGTGCTTCATTTACGACACTGGGGACAGAATTCCCACGTTGTTTACCGCCACTAGGCCAACCCGATTCCCCGATTAAAATCGGCTTTTCGGCATTCATCGATTTAGCTTCTTTTTGAACTTGCTTATAAATCCTTTCAATATGTGCTGGCGCAGCAGAAACTGTAATGGGTTCATCTTCCCAATAAGGCAAAATGTGAATCGTGATGAAATCAACTTCTTTAATCAATTCCGGATACTTCATGTACATTGACCACACATCCGCATACGAAACTGGCTGTTTTACAGCGCGTTTAACTTGTCGGATGTATGCAATCAATTCTTCAGGTTCTAAATCACCGCGCAATAACACCTCGTTTCCAACAATCACTCGTGTCACAACATCGGGATGTTCATTTGCCGAACGAATCAATTCCGCTATTTCGAGATCATTTTTCGCTTTCAATTTTGCGGTTTCAATGGCGTTATTCGCTTTATATGACCCTAGCCATCCGCCTTGTAACAATGTTAAACTATGTTTTTTGGCTAAATCTGGAATTAACGGCATACTGCCTTCCGCGCTGGCATAAGTACGAATGTTATAAGCCACTTTTCCAAGCAATTCCAAATCCTCATCCATTTGCTTTTCGTTTGGAAAGATTTCTAACATCGGATCTTGACCTTCACGAAATGGCGCGTAAGACAAACTTTTGAGTTTTCCTGCTGGCACATTTTCACCAACATTTTGCGGTAAATTCGTCCCCCAACTAAAAATAACGTTTAGCAAAATAACTAACGAAATCCATGTAATTAGCTTCATCACTATTCCATTTTAATGATTTAAATGTGCCACTAACCAACGCGCGGCAACGTCTTCCGTCATATTTTTACGGCGTGCGTAATCAGCGAGTTGGTCTTTGTCGATTTTACCAACGTTGAAATACTGTGCTTGTGGATGTGCGAAATACCAACCACTAACTGCCGAAGCAGGATACATTGCAAAATTTTCTGTTAATTCAATCGTGGTGTTTTCAGTGACATTCAACAACGAAAACAACTTCGCTTTTTCGGTATGGTCTGGACAAGCAGGATAACCAGGTGCAGGGCGAATGCCCTTGTAATTTTCGTTAATTAGCGCGTCATTGTCCAAATCTTCATCGCTTGCATAACCCCAATAATTTTTGCGAACTTGCAAATGGAGATATTCCGCAAAGGCTTCGGCTAATCTGTCCGCCAACGCTTTAAGCATAATCGCGCTGTAATCGTCGTGATTTGCTGCAAATTTTTCGAGTTTGGTTTCAATTCCGATACCTGTTGTGACCGCAAACGCACCAATGTAATCAACTACACCGCTTTCGAGTGGCGCGACAAAATCCGATAAACAATAATTCGGTCTGCCTGGAGCTTTTACATTTTGTTGTCGTAAATGATGCAAGGTTTCTAATACTTCGCCGCGTGATTCATCGGTAAATAATTGAATGTCATCGTCAATCGAATTTGCAGGGAAAAAACCAATCACCGCGCGATTCTGTAACCAATTTTCAGCAATGATTTTTTCGAGCATTTCTTTTGCATCGGCAAATAATTTCCGTGCTTCTTCACCCACAACCGCATCGTTTAAAATTTTTGGATAACCGCCAGCCAATTCCCATGTTTGAAAAAATGGCGACCAGTCAATATATTCTGCAAGCGTTGCAAGCGATACATTATCAATGACTTTCACGCCTAAAAATGAGGGTTTTACAGGGTTATTTGCCCAAACGTGTTTATTTTCGCGGGCTTTTTCTAACGAATGCTGCAAAGTTTTGGCTTCTTTGCCTTTGTGACGTTCGCGGACTTCGACGTATTCCGCGCGAATGCTGGCTTTGTAATCTGTCGCCAATTCACCGCTTAATAAATTACTCGCTACGCCCACAGCTCTTGAAGCGTCGGTAACATAAACGACAGAACTATTTTGATAATGTGGCTCAATTTTTACCGCCGTATGAGCGCGAGAAGTTGTCGCGCCACCAATTAACAACGGACAAGTAAAACCTTGACGTTGCATTTCTTTCGCAACGTGAACCATTTCGTCGAGCGACGGTGTAATCAAACCGCTCAAACCAATAATATCGACTTTTTCCATTCGCGCAGTTTGCAGAATTTTTTCGGCTGGCACCATCACGCCTAAATCAATTACGTCGTAGTTATTGCACTGCAAAACGACCGCCACGATATTTTTGCCGATGTCGTGAACATCGCCTTTTACGGTTGCCATGAGAATTTTGCCGTTACTTTGGCGGTCGGCAGCATTTTTGTCTGCTTCCATAAATGGCATTAAATAGGCAACGGCTTTTTTCATCACTCGCGCCGATTTCACCACTTGTGGCAAAAACATTTTTCCCGCACCAAATAAATCACCAACGATATTCATGCCATCCATCAACGCGCCTTCAATAACGTGCAACGGACGTTCCGCTTGCAAACGGGCTTCTTCGGTGTCTTCGTCAATGAAATCCGTAATGCCTTTGACCAGCGCGTGTGCCAAACGTTCATTAACAGGCAAGTTGCGCCATTCCGCGTCTTCTTTTTTGACTTCAACGCCGTCGCCGCGATACTTATCCGCAATCGCCAATAACGTATCCGTGCCGCTTCCATCATGTTGATTCAAAATCACAGCTTCAACCGCGTCGCGTAATTCGCGTGGAATGTCTTCGTAAATTGCAAGTTGTCCCGCGTTCACAATGCCCATCGACATTCCCGCTTTAATTGCGTGATATAAAAACACCGCGTGAATTGCTTCGCGCACAGGATTATTGCCACGAAACGAAAACGACACGTTCGACACGCCGCCCGAAATTAGCGCGTGCGGCAAAGTGCGTTTAATTTCGCGGGTCGCTTCAATGAAATCGACACCGTAATTATTGTGTTCGTCGATGCCCGTTGCGACCGCAAAAATGTTCGGGTCGAAAATAATATCTTCAGGCGGAAAACCAACTTGCTCAGTCAAAATTTTATAAGCGCGTTGGCAAATTTCGATTTTGCGTTCTTTCGTATCGGCTTGTCCGACTTCGTCAAATGCCATGACGATGACTGCCGCGCCATAACGTCGAACCAATTTGGCTTGTTGAATAAATTTGTCTTCGCCTTCTTTCATCGAAATCGAATTGACCACGCCTTTGCCTTGAATACATTTCAGCCCCGCTTCCAAAATGTCCCATTTTGACGAATCGAGCATAATCGGTACTTTTGAAATATCTGGTTCGGACGCAATCAGCATCAAAAAACGCACCATCGCTTCTTTGGATTCGAGCATTCCCTCGTCCATATTGATGTCGATGATTTGTGCGCCGTTTTCAACTTGTTGTTTTGCCACATCGAGCGCAGCTTCAAAATTTCCTTCAATAATTAAACGTTTAAATGCCGCTGAACCCGTAACATTTGTGCGTTCGCCTACATTCACAAACAAACTATCGGCTGAAATTTTTAACGGTTCTAAACCCGATAACGCGCAGTGTTTTGGAATATCGGGGATTTGGCGCGGCGGGAATTTTTCAACGGCTTTGACAATGGCGCGAATTGTGTCAGGCGACGTACCGCAACAACCACCAATGATATTCAAATAACCGTTTGCCGCCCAATCCGCAATTTCTGCCGCCATCATTTCAGGCGTTTCGTCGTATTCACCAAAAGCGTTTGGCAAGCCTGCATTGGGATGTGCTGATACATGCGTATCTGCGATATTTGAAAGCTCTTCGATATATTGACGTAATTCTGTTGCGCCTAACGCGCAGTTGAAACCAAACGAAATCGGTTTAACGTGTTTCAAAGAATTCCAAAACGCGCCAACCGTTTGACCAGAAAGCGTGCGACCTGACGCATCGGTAATTGTGCCTGAAATCATCACAGGCAAAGCAAAACCCAATTCTTCAAACACATTTTCAACCGCGAAAATTGCGGCTTTTGCATTCAGTGTATCGAACACGGTTTCAATCAAAATTAAATCTGCACCTCCGTCGATTAACGCTTTTGTCGCTTCGGTGTATGCAACGACTAAATCATCAAAAAAGATATTCCGAAAACCTGGGTCATTCACGTCGGGCGACATTGAAGCAGTGCGATTTGTTGGCCCTAAAACGCCTGCAACAAAACGCGGTTTTTCAGGTGTTGAAAAGTCATCAGCGGCTTCACGCGCCACTTTTGCCGCCGCAAAATTGATTTCATAAACCAACGATTCCATTTCGTAATCCGCCATCGCAATCGTGGTCGAATTAAAGGTATTCGTTTCAACAATATCTGCGCCTGCGGCAAAGTATTCGCTGTGAATCGCCTTGATAATGTCAGGCTGCGTCAAACTCAATAAATCGTTATTGCCTTTGACATCCGTTTGCCAATTCGCAAATCGTTCGCCCCGATAATCTTTTTCGTCGAGTTTGTAGCCTTGAATCATCGTTCCCATCGCGCCATCTAAAAATAAAATGCGTTCGGAAAGGTGTTTTTTAAAAAGTTCTGTTCTATTCATGAAAGTAAGAAAATGTTGCCATAAAAATAATTTTTTGAATGATAACAGACGGCGCGGCTTGTGTGTTATTTACAACTTGTTTTTGATTTACTTTTTCTCGACAATTTTTCTTTGTCCATGATGGATAAAACGATACAATCAAAAACAACAATTTGTAATAAAATCTCTCTAAACTTATGACACGCCTATTTTGCAATAGCTTTAATTCTGTTTTTTTATCCATTCATTCAATTTACTTTATTAGTAATTGCCAAAACCCTAATTCAAAATTAGAACTCAAATGAATATCGCTGTTCGTTGTGATAATTTAACTAAAGTTTATGATACCGGAGGACAAAAAGTCACCGCACTTAATCACATAAATTTAAATATCCATTTAGGCGAGTTAATGATGCTTGTTGGTCCGTCTGGTTGCGGGAAAACGACATTGATTTCAGTGATTGCCGGAATTTTGGATCAAGATTCTGGAATTTGTGAACTACTTGGCGAAAATTTATTGACCATGAAAAGCAAAGATAAATTACGATTTCGAGCTGAAAAAATTGGCTTTGTATTTCAAGCCTTTAATTTATTACCGTCGTTAAATGCCGCAGAAAATGTCTCTATTCCTTTAATCATTAACGGTGAAAAACGTGATGTTGCAAAACGAAAAGCGATTGAAGTTTTAGAGCGTGTAGGATTAGGCGACAGATGGAAATCACTGCCGTCTCAACTTTCTGGAGGACAACAGCAGCGTGTCGCCATTGCGCGAGCGTTAATTCACAGTCCAAAATTGATTGTTTGTGATGAGCCAACTAGCGCGTTAGATCATGCAAGTGGACATAACGTTATGACACTACTTAAAGAAATTGCTTTACACAAAGATAGAGCTTTAGTCATTGTTTCACATGATTCACGCATTTTTAGTTTTGCTGATCGGATTGCCGAAATGGACGACGGCTGCATTTTAAAAACGACCGATAACCGATAAATCCCCGCCTAACGCTTTATGTAATGCGACGTTTTGTTGCGCCGCATTGGCTAAACTTTCAATTTGTTGAATTTGTGTTTGATACTGCATTTGTTGGGCTTGTAAAACATCGATAAATCCCGTTAATCCTTTGTTATAGCGTTCTGTCGCTAAATTTAAAGCCGTTTGATTTGTACTCATTGCTTGCGTTAATGCGTCGTAACGCTGCGATTCATTTCGATAGGATGTTAGCGCGTTTTCAACTTCTTGAAATGCCGTTAAAACTGTAGATTGATAAGCCAAAAATGCTTGTTCAAATTGTGCGTCTTTCGCTTCGATATTGGCTTGTAATTTTCCCCAATTAAATAGCGGCATCGTAATCGTTGAGGCACTCGACCACGATTTTCCCATTGGCGTAAAATCGGTGATTTTCAAATTTTGTAATCCGATAAACGCCGCTAAATTCACTTTTGGATATAATTCCGCTGTCGCAATACCAACTTGGGCGTTTGCAATTGCCATTTGTCGTTCTGCTTTTCGAATATCGGGACGACGTTTCAATAATTCAGAAGGTAAATTGGTCAATGAAATTGTTGAAGTCGGAATCGGTTTTGTGTCGGAAAAACGTTTCGCTAGCGCATTTGGTTCACGCCCCAACAAAACGCTTAACGCATGAATAGCGTGTTTAATTTCCGTTTCATAACGCGGTAAATTCGCGGCGGTATTTTCAAGTTGTGCTTGAGCTTGAACCATTTCCAGCGCATTTGATAAACCACTTTGAAGACGAACTTGCGTTAGTTTTACAGTATCAGTTTGTGCGGCAAATAAAGCATGATGCGTCGCCGCTAATTGCTGATTAGTTCGCAACGAAATATATTCCCGAACCACTTCGGCTTGTAACGTGAGTAAAATATCTCGACTGTTTTCAGTTTCAACTTCAATCGACGCATCAGCGGCTTCAATGGCGCGTTGAATACCACCAAAAAAATCAAGTTCCCATGCGGCATCAAATCCAAGTTGAAAAATGTTAATCGGTTGGCTAGCTATCGGGCTGCCACCTCCCGCCGAGGAATTATTGAATCGACGACTCGCCACATTTTTAGCACCTAAACTCGGTAAACCCGCCGCAATCGTTTCGCGTCGCAGAATTCGCGCTTCTTTTACTCGTGATAAGGCTTGTTTTAAATTCAAATTAGCGTCCGTTGCTTCAACAACTAAGCCATTTAACGTTTCATCATTAAACGT
Source organism: uncultured Pseudomonadota bacterium (assembly GCA_903876445.1). Taxonomy (GTDB): domain Bacteria; phylum Pseudomonadota; class Gammaproteobacteria; order Methylococcales; family Methylomonadaceae; genus UBA10906. Next base: position 10,618 of record CAIQZX010000155.1, read on the forward strand.
TTTCCACCATTCCTCGGATTTTTGTTGCGTCGCAACTTCTTCGCTCCATTTTTGCGGCAATGGCATTTCGGGCGATAAATAATCACGTCCAACAACACAAGAATTTAAAATTAACGGTAACGTAAAAAGTAATCGTTTCATAGACCACTCGCGTTGCCGGCTTCAATAAAAACATCCATTTGCTGCCCAACGTAAGAGGGCAAATCGCTCGGATTAAATTGATACAACGCCTGTAAAACACGGGTATCGACTCGCTCTGTACTGTCGCCGGTCAATGACTTTTTCGGTATGACAAAGGGTTCAATATAAGCAAGTTGTAAATCCACTTTAAACTGTCGATTGCCGCGTAAATAAGCAATGGCTTTGGCTTTTTTATCAAATCGCCACGCATCGTTTTCATCAATATCAACCCGAACATGAAGCGTTTCTAAATCACCAAGTATTAACAGTGGTTTCGATAATGCACCGGCACTCGCAAATTCACCGGCTCGAATGTTGACTTGCAAAACATCACAATCAATTGGCGAACGCACAACTAATCGTTCTAATGTTGTTTCGGTTTGTAAAATAGCCGCTTGCGCTTGCTCTACAAAAGCCGCCGCGCTTTCTAATTTTGCTTTCGCAATAGCAAGTGCATTGCGACGTTTTAAAACTTCTTCGCCACTAATAGCGCGAGAATCACTGACCGAATTGGCTAAATCAAATAGCGATTGAGAATCGGCAACGTTTGCTTTAGCCACTAAAACATCGGCTTTTGCTTTAGCTAAATCGGCTTGTCGTTGTTTTAATTCGGTACGGTTTTCACGATCATCTAAATAAAAAAGTGGTTGATTTGCGCTAACTTTGTCACCAACTTTTACAGCGACTTTGCTGACTAATCGAGCCAGCGGTGAACCAATGGCGATATTTTCATTTTTAGGTTCGATAATTCCTGCGCCAGCAATAAAATTTGTAAAAGGTGCCGAAGCAGGTTCAACCAATGCGGGCGCAATTGGCACGGGTTGATTGCTACTGACAACCGTGTAAGAAGCGAACAAAAATCCAGTAGCAGCAAGTATAGGCAGTGTGTATTTCATAATAAAACGGTGTGGGTGCAAAAATGAATCATATTTAATATCATGAAATATAAGGATATTTTTAATACAACGTATTGATTGTGAATAGTTTTAATTATGCACCAACGTGACTATTTTTTCCTAATAATTCCATCTAAGTTTGATCTCAAAAAATGTTATCATAACCACCTTTATCCACCTATGACACGCGCATTAACATGGTATTCAATCTTCCTACGCATTTAACTCTGTTACGCATTGCGTTAATTCCCTTATTAGCGATTGTGTTTTATTTGCCGTGGAAAAATGCAAATGTAGCATGTACATTGCTTTTTATGTTGGCAGGTTTTACAGATTGGCTTGATGGTTATTTAGCCCGAAAAATGAAACTTGAAACACAATTCGGGGCTTTTTTAGATCCCGTTGCAGATAAATTGATGGTTGCCGTAGTATTAGTTTTATTGGTGCAGAAAATTCCAGACCCTTATTTAGCTATTCCCTCTGCAATTATAATTGGACGTGAAATTACTATTGCTTCGTTACGCGAATGGATGGCGGAAATGGGAAAACGCGCTCACGTTCAAGTTTCCTCAATGGGAAAATGGAAAACGAGCGCACAAATGTTGGCAATTGCATTTTTACTTTATCAAGACGATTTATACGGCTTGCCAATTTTATCATTCGGTTACGGCTTACTTTATATCGCTGCCATTTTGACTTTATGGTCAATGATTCAATACTTACGCGCAGCTTTGACTGCGATTAACACACATTAAACCGTCCAAAAAGGACAGATAAATCTATGGAACAGGAACACATTTTGATTCAAAAAAATAATGCGACACGAGATGAGATTTTACGCGCAGCATTAAGCCTATTTGTCGCTAAAGGTTATTTCAATACATCACTCACTGAAATTGCTCATGCCGCTAAATTGTCACAAACACAAGAGATTTATCTTTATTTCGATTGCAAACAAGAGCTTGCTACAGAATTGTATAACAGCATTTTAGATAGTTTGAGCGTTTCCATTGATGAAATTCGTCGTCGATATAAAAAATCAGCGGAACAATTGCATAGTTTAGTCGATTTACTTTTCAAACTTGCCGAAGAAGCTCCTGATGTTTTACGTTTTTTATTTGAAATCAGTGCTAACGAATTTTTACCTCCAAACACAAAACCCTATTTACAAACACCAGCCGTGAATAAAATGCTTAAAATGATTCAACTTGGCATTAACAGCGGTGAAATTCGCAGTCTTGCACCAATGCTGATTTACACTTACTTTTTCGGCATTATTAACATGACTTTGCAAATGATTTTAAATGGTACGTTAGATAAAAAAAGTGAACTATATCAATCGCAATCATGGATGGCGGCTTGGAATACTATCGCCAAAAAGTAAGTTTTAATACTATATAACTTCTAAATTATGCGGCAGCCAAAAAAGTTTAAACAGATAACGAAATTCCATTTATTTATTGTCGCAGGCATTATTTGGATAATTGTGTTGGCTATTTTTATGATTTTGCAAAGTGTTCCACCAATTATTGATGAGAATCAAACACTCAAAACGCTTTCACTTATTGAACATAACGTTTTGAATTCTGAACCGATTACGCCGCTACCTGAACCGAAAAACTTAAATCTTGCCAAAGTAACGTTGGGATTTAAGTTGTTTTCTGATTCAAATTTATCCTCTAGTAGCGAAAAACCTCGCCGTTCAGGGCGAGGATGTAAGCGGCTCAATTTCAAATTTTTCATAGTCTGCAAAATCTATCCTGTGTTAAAATCCACTCAAAATGTGACCAGTAGCTAGTGTTAGTGCCAT
>CAIQZX010000156.1 GCA_903876445.1 uncultured Pseudomonadota bacterium
CATGGCACTAACACTAGCTACTGGTCACATTTTGAGTGGATTTTAACACAGGATAGATTTTGCAGACTATGAAAAATTTGAAATTGAGCCGCTTACATCCTCGCCCTGAACGGCGAGGTTTTTCGCTACTAGAGGATAAACGAGCAAAAAATTATGAGTATCGTACTTTCAAATATCAGCAAAAACTTTGGCGATTTTTCCGCGTTACACGACATTGATTTGGAAATTCCCGAAGGCGAATTAGTTGCACTTTTAGGACCTTCTGGCTGTGGCAAAACCACACTTTTACGCATTATTGCAGGGCTTGAACAAACCGATAAAGGACAAATTTTATTAAACGGTGAAGACAAAACGAAACATCACGTTAGTCAAAGAGGAATTGGTTTTGTGTTTCAACATTACGCACTCTTTCGGCACATGACGGTTTTTGACAATGTGGCATTTGGAATGCGTGTGAAAGACAAAAAAGTACGTCCCAATGAAACGGAAATTGCTAAAAAAACGCACGCCCTTTTAGAACTGGTGCAACTGGATTGGCTACATAATCGTTTTTCAGACCAGCTTTCAGGCGGTCAACGTCAACGTATTGCATTGGCAAGAGCTTTAGCCGTTGAACCATCTGTTTTATTGCTTGATGAACCCTTTGGCGCGTTAGATGCCAGCGTGCGAAAAGATTTGCGTCAATGGTTACGAAATTTGCATCACGAATTAAATGTGACCAGTATTTTCGTGACGCATGACCAAGAAGAAGCGATGGAAGTTGCCAGCCAAGTCGTTGTTTTGAACAAAGGTAGAATTGAGCAACAAGGTTCACCTGCCGATATTTATGATTATCCAGCGAATGCGTTTGTATCGAAATTTATTGGTCAAACTAACGAATTCCAACTTTCACATTTTTCTACGGATTGGTTTCAACAAGTCGGTTTGCCCATTTCAGAAGAAATCACAAAAGATTCTATTGCACACGTTCGCCCCCACGACATAGAGATTACTAAAACGACAAACGACACGTCTGTCACGCTTAAAGATTGGCAGCATTTAGGCGCGTTAATTCGGATTGAACTGACGAAAAATTTATCGAATGGTAAACCGAAAGCCGTTTTTGCTGAAATGCCAAATGAACAATTTAAACGTTTGCAACTGAGTCGCGGCGATAAAGTGGATTTGAAAATCCGTCATGCACATTGGTTCCATTAAGCTATGAATTTAAGTCAAATTGAATTACTTCGTATTTTACAAGAAACAAATTTCAGTCTGTCTCTTGCGGCTGAAAAAATGAACATTGTGCAGTCCGCAGTCAGTCGGCAATTGCAATTATTTGAAACAGAAATTGGCTCGCCATTATTTGAGCGAAAAGGTAAAAAAATTATTGCAATGAATTCGCTCGGTTTGCGAATAATGGAAGAAGTTAATGCAATTAACCAAGCGAAAACGAACATTCAAACACTTGCATCCGATTATCTTGATAGTGAACACGGTGTGTTGCATATCGCGACAACCCATACACAAGCGAAGTATTTTTTGCCAAAACCGATTTTGCGTTTTCGAGAAAAATATCCAGGTGTGCGAATTTATATGGACGAAGCCTCGCCTGAGCAATTGATTAACAAATTGCACACACATAAAGCAGACATTGCGATTTGCACTGAAAAAGTCGCCGACGATACTTATTTGATGGTTAAACCTTGCTATGAATGGTATCACGTCGCGGTTGTGCTAAAAGGTCATCCGCTTGCCGAAGGTGAAATTTCATTGGATAGATTAGCGTCATTTCCGATTCTGACTTACAGCTTTGGTTTTACAGGTCGCTCGAATATCGAGATGGCGTTTAAAAATTCAGTGAGTGAACTCGATATTATTTTGTCGGCAGCCGATACGGATGTGATTAAAAGCTATGTTCGATTAGGTTTAGGTGTGGGAATTATTGCAGGCATGGCTTATGACGAAAAAATTGATACAGATTTTGTTGCTCGAGACTTATCGCATTTAATTCCAAGTTCAAGAACCAAAATTGCTTATTTGAAAAACAATTATTTGCCACTTTACGGACAGCATTTTATTGACGAATTGATTTTTGCCGCCGAAGAAATGCGTTTTTAATTTGCACAATTTGAATGTAGGAGAAATATCATGTTAATTGGCATTCCAAAAGAAATTAAAGATAACGAAAATCGCGTTGGCATCATTCCAAGCACTGTTAAAACCTTAACCCAAAGTGGACATCAAGTTTTAATTGAAGCAAACGCTGGTGTAGGCAGTTCAATTACCGATGCAGATTACGTTTTAGCAGGTGCAACTATCGTTTCAACTGCAAAAGAAGCCTGGTCTGCTGAACTTGTTATCAAAGTGAAAGAACCGATTGCGAGCGAATACTACTATCTTCGCCCCGATTTGATGTTGTTCACTTATTTACATCTGGCTTCAAATCAACCGTTGACGGAAGCACTATTGCAATCGAAAACAACAAGCATTGCTTATGAAACTGTTCAAACAGTATCAGGTGCATTGCCGTTGCTTACACCGATGAGTGAAGTAGCGGGGCGAATGGCGACACAAATCGGCGCGAATTATTTACAAAAAAATAATGGCGGTCGAGGTGTGTTACTTGGCGGTGTTCCTGGTGTTTTACCTGCGAATGTTGTGATTTTAGGTGCAGGAATTGTTGGCGCAAATGCCGCGCAAATCGCTGTTGGAATGGGGGCTAAAGTCACTATTTTGGATATAAATCACGACCGTTTAAAACAGTTAGATGATATTTATCAAGGGCGGTTACAAACGTTAACAAGCAATCTTTATAACATTCAAGAAGCGGTTTATGCCACAGATTTAGTTATCGGTGCGGTGTTAATTCCTGGAGGACGTGCGCCTTATTTAGTCACTAAAGAAATGTTGCCATTTATGCGTGACGGCAGCGTGATTGTTGATGTTGCAGTTGACCAAGGCGGGTGCGTCGAAACCACAAAAGCCACTACGCACAGCGACCCAACTTACAGCATTGATGGTGTATTACATTATTGCGTCGCAAATATGCCAGGTGCTGTGCCTCATACCAGTACATTTGCGTTAAATAATCAAACTGCCTCTTTCATCGTTAAATTGGCGGATAACGGTATCAATGCGTTAAAACAAGATAGCACATTGTGTCATGGCTTAAATACTTACAAAGGTATGGTAACGCATCAAGGTGTTGCACAAGCATTCAACTTAGATTTACCGTTCAATAATCCCGTCACCCTACTTGAGATTGAAAATGACTCTGCTCGCATTTGACGAATTACAGTCACGTTCTCTAACGCTTTCGGTTCGTGCTACCGCATTAGTTTTTGATGACCCCGTTTCAAAACGACTGTTAGACCAAATTGAACGCATTGCGCCAAGTGATGCAACCGTTTTAATTATGGGTGAAACGGGAACAGGTAAAGAGCTTGTTGCCCGACATATTCACGCTTTAAGTAATCGCAGTAAAAATACGTTCGGGGCTTTAAATTGCGCCGCATTAAGTGAAAACTTAATCGAAAGTGAATTATTCGGACACGAAAAAGGGGCGTTCACAGGCGCGATAAACAACAAAGAGGGTTGGTTTGAAACAGCCAATAAAGGCAGTTTATTTCTCGATGAAGTTGGCGATTTACCGTTAGGTTTGCAAGCAAAATTGTTGCGTGTTTTACAAGAACGTGAAGTGGTAAAAGTCGGCTCGCGCCAGCCAATTCCTGTTGATGTACGAATTATTGCCGCAACAAACGTTAATCTTGAAGAAGCCGTTGCTGCGTCCCATTTTCGTGCAGATTTGTATTACCGTTTCAACGTAGCGACAATTCAGCTTACGCCATTGCGTGAAAGACCTGGTGATATTTTGCCGCTCGCGCAACATTTTTTGAAAATTTACGGAGATAGGTTGGGCTACAAAAATGCCACGCTTACGCCAGCGGCTGAATTAGCATTATTGCATTACGATTGGCCAGGAAATATCCGTGAATTAGAAAATGCAGTGCATCGCGCATTATTGGTTTGCCCAGGGAATCATTTGCGCCCAGAAGATTTTAAATTATCAGGCATTCGCATTTCACAAAATAGCCCCGCTATTTCAACCAGTTCACTCGAAAATGCGTTAGCAAATTTATTTGAAAAAGCACCACCAAAATTACATGAAATTATTGAAGAAACGGTGATTCGCACTGCGTTTGATTTTTGTGAAAAAAACCAAGTGCAAACCGCAAAACTTTTAGATATTAGTCGTAACGTTTTGCGACATAAACTCAATTTATACGGAATGTTGCCAACGCCGACAAAAAGTCGTGCTGCCGCATAACTAATGCGGCAAATTCACATCTTTTTCAAACGGTGTCATTTTTAAATCGTCTAATTTAAATTGGTAATTTTGCAGCGTATTTTGCGTTTCAACATTACCAATTCCCGTAAAAGGTTCGATTTCACTGAGTGTTGCCCATGCACTTTTACTTTGATATTTCGCGCTAAGTTCATTTGCCGCCGCAACCACATCACGATTTTTTTCGCCACAACGCCCAATCCAACGTTCACGTTCTTGCACGGCTGAAACGAGTATTTGATTATCAGTTTGAATCAATTTATTTTGTGTGATTGTGTCTTGCAATTTTTTATTCAATTCGCGCTCATTCGCTTGCGAACGTGACAATTGCGAATTTAACGCGCCGTTTGTATTTCGCAAAGAATCTGCGGTCGATTTTTGTGCAGCAACCTCGGCTTGCAAAGGTGAAAGCTGTTTTACTGTATTTTCGAGTTTTTCAACTTGCGATTGCAACGCCGTTTTGTCAGCTGATAATGCTGTTTTTTCTTGCACTAAAGCATTTTTTTCAGCTTCAATTGCGGCTTTTTCTTCGTTTAATTGTTTCAAAACGCCTTGTGCTTTTTTCAAGGCTTGTTGCGCGGCATCGCTTTGTTTTGGTTGTACCGCGAAGGTTGACGATGAAAATATCGCCGCAAACATCAACGTTAAAATGGAAAATTGAAAGGAATTTTTCATATTTCTACCTTTATAAACGCACGTTTAAATCAAGCGTGACGGTATCAATACTGAGTGGTTGTTTTTGCACATCTTCAATGCTTTCGGTGCTAAACCAACGTAAATTAAGCCAAGTATTTTTCGCAATGCCGTAATTCGCACCCAAAATCCAACCTTTCGCATTTGTACCACCTTGATGAAAAATCGAATCGGTATAAGCATCAAAAACCGCATCACGTTCTAAATAACGATACGAAACAAACGTACTCCAATCATTTAAACGTTTAATTTCAGGATTACCCACATCTAAACGAACTTGATAAGCGTTA
>CAIQZX010000157.1 GCA_903876445.1 uncultured Pseudomonadota bacterium
AGCCCTGCGGTAGGTCTAAAAAGACGGAGTTATTTTAACAGTAAGTAAGCACAACGCAAACAGGAGAATGCGTGATTGAGGGCGGCTTATCGCCGCCGCGCTTACCTCCCCGCCCTGAACGGCGGGGTATCACGCGCAATTTGATGAAAGCCTTTACAACTTTAACTTCAATTATCGCGCCACTTGACCGTGCAAATGTCGATACTGACGCGATTATTCCAAAACAATTTTTAAAATCGATTCGCCGCACAGGTTTTGGCGTTTATTTGTTCGATGAATGGCGATATTTAGACCAAGGGCAACCCGATATGGATTGCACAAACCGCCCGATTAACAAAGATTTCGTGCTAAACAAACCGCAATACAAAAACGCACAAATTCTGTTGACCCGTGAAAATTTTGGTTGTGGTTCATCACGCGAACACGCGCCTTGGGCGTTGGAAGATTATGGTTTTCGAGCGATTATCGCGCCGAGTTTTGCTGATATTTTTTACAATAACTGCTTCAAAAATGGCTTGTTGCCGATTGCGTTAGATGCTGAAATTGTTGATGGTTTATTTAAAGAATTGACCGATGATTACGCGCTAACGATTGATTTAGCGGCACAAACCATCACCACGCCAAACGGCAAAACGATTGCGTTCGATGTTGATGAAAATCGCAAATTCCGTTTGCTTAACGGTTTAGATGATATTGGTTTGACGTTGCAACACGCTGATAAAATTCATGATTACGAAACCGAACGCGCCAAACGTGCGCCGTGGTTGTTTAGACAAGTTTCAATTTAAAAAATTAAGAAAAAGGTTTTAATTAGATGACAAAAAAAATTGCAGTTTTACCAGGTGACGGCATCGGCACAGAAATCGTTGCGGAAGCGTTAAAAGTTTTAGATTTTCTCAATGCCGATATGAATTTAGGCTTTGAGTTTGAACACGGGCTAATCGGTGGCGCGGCGTATGACGTTCACGGCACACCATTTCCACAAGAAACCATTGATTTAGTCGTGCCAGCCGACGCTGTTTTACTCGGTGCAGTTGGTGGTTATAAATGGGAATCGCTCGATATTTCGGTGCGTCCTGAAAAAGGTTTGCTCGGTTTGCGTTCACTTTTGAATTTATTTTCAAATTTACGTCCTGCGATTTTATATCCACAACTTGCCGATGCTTCGACCTTAAAACCCGAAGTGGTTGCAGGTTTGGATTTAATGATTGTGCGTGAACTTACAGGTGGCATTTATTTTGGTCAACCTCGCGGCATTCGCATTTTAGAAAACGGCGAACGCCAAGGTTTCAACACCGCGACTTACACCGAATCTGAAATCCGTCGCATCGCGCATTCTGCTTTCAAAATCGCGCAAAAACGCAACAAAAAACTTTGCTCGGTTGATAAAGCTAATGTGTTGGAATGCACCGAATTTTGGCGCGAAATCATGACCGAAGTAGGCAAAGAATATCCTGACGTCCAACTTTCACACATGTACGTTGATAACGCCGCGATGCAATTAGTTCGTGCGCCAAAACAATTTGATGTCATCGTTACCAGTAATTTATTTGGTGACGTATTGTCAGATTGCGCGTCGATGCTCACAGGTTCAATCGGAATGCTGCCGTCTGCGTCATTGAACGAAACAGGCAAAGGCATGTACGAACCGATTCACGGTTCTGCGCCTGATATTGCGGGCAAAAACATTGCAAATCCATTAGCCACGATTTTGTCAGTGGCAATGATGTTGCGTTACACCTTTAACAATGAAGCCGCTGCCGCACGCATTGAAAAAGCTGTTAATGCGGCGTTAGATTCAGGCGTTCGCACGGCGGATATTTACAGCGAAGGTACGCAAAAAGTGAGTTGTTCAGAAATGGGCGATGCGGTTGTCAATGCGTTGAAAGCAGGGATTTAACAATGACAAAAAAATATAACGTCGCTGTCGTCGGGGCAACGGGCGCAGTTGGCGAAACCATGCTCGAAATTTTAGCGGAACGACATTTTCCTGTCGGTGAAGTTTATGCCTTGGCGAGTGCAAATTCGGCTGGAAAACGTGTTGAATTCAACGGTGGCACTTTGGTCGTGCAAGATTTAGCGACTTTTGATTTTTCAAAAGTGCAAATCGGTTTATTTTCACCTGGTGCATCGGTTTCAGAAATTTACGCACCTATCGCTGCGGCGGCAGGTTGCGTCGTGATTGATAACACCTCGCAATTTCGCTACGTCGATGACATTCCGTTAGTTGTGCCAGAAGTAAATCCTGAAGCGATAGCGGATTACAAAAATCACGGTATTATTGCGAATCCGAATTGCTCAACAATTCAAATGCTGGTCGCATTAAAACCAATTCATGACGCAGTTGGCATTACACGCATTAACGTGGCGACGTATCAAGCGGTTTCAGGAACAGGCAAAGAAGCGATTGAAGAATTAGGTCAGCAAACGATGGGGATTTTTAATTCTAAAAAACCTGAGCCGAAAGTGTATCCACATCAAATCGCGTTCAACGTCTTGCCACAAATCGACGTGTTTATGGATAACGGCTACACCAAAGAAGAAATGAAAATGGTGTGGGAAACCCAAAAAATTATGGGCGACAAAAACATTTTGGTGAATGCTACAGCAGTTCGCGTACCTGTTTTTTATGGACATTCGGAAGCGGTTCACATTGAAACACGCGATAAAATTACCGCTGATGAAGTTCGCAAATTACTTGAAAAAGCAGACGGTGTGACGGTGGTTGATGAACGCGAAAATGGCGGTTATGCAACCGCTGTGACGCATTCAGCAGGTCAAGATGCAACGTTTGTAAGTCGAATTCGTGAAGACATTTCGCATCCACACGGCATTGATTTGTGGGTCGTTTCTGACAACATTCGCAAAGGCGCGGCGTTAAATAGTATTCAAATTGCCGAAGTGTTAATCCGCGATTTCCTCTAATTTCATTCGGCGTACAAATTCCGATTTGTGCGCCTTTCATTATTCGTTTAAGAAAATGCCTCTTTTCATTCTATTTTTATCGCTTTGGTTAGCGGGTTTTTCAACCAACGTTTTCGCCACTGACATCACGGTTTCACTTGATAGAAGTCCTGTCAGTGTAGACGAATCTTTTCAAATTATTTTCACCGCTTCCGAATCACCTGATGCAGATCCCGATTTTAGTCCGCTAGAACAGGATTTTACGATTCAAAATCAAAGCCAAAGTAGCCGCACGGAATTTGTGAATGGTAAATTAAATCACATGATTCAATGGATTATTACAGTGATGGCGAACGATTCAGGCAATTTAATTATTCCCATGATTAAGTTTGGGGGTGATTCAAGTCCTGCATTAAAAATCATGGTTTCACCCGGCGTAGCAGCAAATAAAAATGCCGTTCGTGATGATGATTTGTATTTAGAAGTCACCACAAATACAGAGAAACCGCTTATTCAATCGCAAGTGTTGTACACAATGAAACTTTATCGGCGTGTCGATTTAGCGAAAGCGAATCTGAGTGAACCCGAATTAAATGACGCGGTAATTGAAAAATTGGCTGACGATACGAACTACAGCACGCAAGTAAATGGCGTAACGTATGTGGTGATTGAACGAAAATACGCCATTTTTCCACAAAAAAGCGGTGAGGCAACGATTAAACCGTTGGTTTTAACCGCTGATATTGTGGCGCGTGGACGGCAAAATAATTCCTTTTTTAATTCTCAAGTGACGCAACGTCGCATCGTTAAATCCAATCCGATAACGTTAAATGTGCAACCGATTCCTGAAACTTTTACTGATTCACATTGGCTTACGGCGGAACAAGTTGAACTTACACAAGCGTGGTCAGGCGATTTTTCACAAATGAAAGTTGGCGAACCGTTAACGCGCACATTAAAACTTGAAGCGCGTGGTTCGACAGTTGGACAAATTCCAGAATTAAACAACGCTAAAATTGATCCACAACTTAAAGTCTATAACGATCAACCTGTTTTGCACGAAGACAAAACGACGGTGGGAATTATGGCAAGTCGAGAAGAAAAAATTGCGTTGATTCCGGCTAATTCGGGGAATTACATTTTGCCGGCGATTCAAATTCAGTGGTTCAACACGCAAACTCAGAAAATTGAAATGGCAACGTTACCTGAAATGACGTTGACTGTCGCAGGAACTGAAAACTCTTCGCAAATCGCGCCACAAGCACCTGTCATCATGACAGAGGAAAAAGAACAAAAATCCGTTCCTCCAACTCAAATTCCCGAAATAAAAGAAAAAGAAGAGGATTTTATTTGGAAATTCATGGCTATTTTTTCAACAATCGCTTGGTTGATAACGTTAGGAATTTGGTTTTTCAAACAGAAAATGGGTTCAAAAAAAGTAGTCGAAATCGAAGAAAGTCCTGCTGAAATTTCATTAAAATCATGTGTTAAAACATTGAAAAATGCGTGTATCACCAATGATTCTCAAGCGGCTAAAACCGCGTTACTTGAATGGGGGAAATTGGAATTTAACGAAATGAGTTTAGGTGCGATTGCGACGCATTGTGAAGCGCGTTTACGCGATGAAATTTTGAAACTTAATCTCACGCTTTACGCGAAAGAGCCGCAAATTTGGCAAGGTAAAGAATTATTCAAAACCTTTAGCGAAAATAACGCCCGCGCTAAATTAAACACGAATGCTAAATCTAACTCGCTGCAACCGTTGTATAAATTATGATTTTTTTACCGAAAAGTTTTATTGAAACTGCCGAAGGTTTATTGTTTGCTGTTGTCGCCGAAGGCTTAGAAGCAGGAAAAGTGCGCTGTTTTTTGCGCTATGTTTGCGATGAAAATGGACAATGGCGTAAAGTTAAAACAGATGAAGCAAATGATTTATTGGTAAAAAATTATCCCGATTATATTTTTCATTCCGCAGATTTTGATGCAAATTTGCACGCGGTTTTAGTCGAAAAAATCGTAAAAATTTACAATCCTTACGCACGACTAAAAGAATTATTAGCACAACACAAACGCCGCGATGCGATTGAAAAAGATTGTGTCGCATTGTGTAAATTATTTGAAAAAAATGGCGTTGAACTCGCTGAATTAGGTGTAACAGGTTCAATTCTTGTCGGATTGCAAAAAGAATCTTCCGACATTGATTTGATTTGCAACAATCTTCATACGTTTAATCAGTGTCGATTAGCGATTTTAGAACTGACATTACGGGGAAAATTAGATTTATTGAGCGAAAATGATTGGCTCGAAAGTTACGAACGACGAGATTGTGATTTGAGTTTCAGTGAATACGTTTGGCACGAATGCCGTAAAGCGAATAAAGCGTTAATTAACGAACGAAAATTTGATTTAAGTTTGATTGAGTCCGAAAAAATAAATCAAACGGTTTACAAAAAAATGGGAAAAACAATTATTCAAGCCAAAGTCATTAAAGATACCCGCGCTTTTTGTTATCCCGCTGAGTTTGAAATTTCGCATTCAACAATTCAGCATATCGTATGTTTTACGGCAACGTATGTAGGACAAGCGATTGTCGGTGAAAGGATTGAAGTCGCCGGACAACTTGAACAAGATGAATTCGGCAATCAGCGAATTGTCGTGGGTTCAAGTCGTGAAGCAAAAGGAGAATATATCAAAGTAATTGTTTAGCTATCGCCACAGCAGGCGCACAATCCGCAGGATTAAACGCTAAATTTTCGTTAGATTTTTCAAATAAAGTTGAAAAATCGATATAAGAAAGATTCAAATTTGTCGAAATATCTCGAATTAAAAATCGTCCGATTCCCGCGCCGATAACCGGCACATTTGAAATGGCAGCCCGTTGTAATTGGCGAACGCAACCAGTTTGAATTCGTTGTAATTGTTGTTGACGAATATCTTTTGCAACGTTTTGCCAACGCACTAATTTTTCAATTTTAAAATCATCACCTACCATTCTCGACAAACGTCTAGCACTGGCTTCAATTGTTTTTTCTGCGCCGTCTGCTGTGGCATTTTGATCATGGGTTTCTGTCAATTCACCGGTCAAACGATACACATCCGCCATCGTCGCAAAATACTCTGCCATTACGCCAACGTGTTGATTGTTATCGAATACAGATTGAACAACTGCCATAACCGAGGTTCTCACAATGCCGGTATAAATCAATTCTTGTGAAATCAATCGTGTGTAGTCGGTAAAACCTTGTGCAGAAACTTCCCCGTTTTCACACAGCAAAATGTCGGTTGTTGTGCTGCCTATATCGACAAATAAACAATTTGAAAAATGTTTCGCAGCTAACATGGCACTCGCTAACCAATTCGCTGAAGCAATAGCCTCAAAATGTGTGCTATTTATTTTTGAAACAGGTAATAAACCATATTTTCCACAAAAAATTTGACTATCAACATCGCCTAATAATGCCGTCATGACTTGGATGATTTGTTGAACGCCATCCTGTCTATCGTGGAATAAATCCACTAACTCACCCGTCATAGTAAGAGCATGACGTTGATTTTTATCTTTCGGTAATTCGTGTAACAGTTTTTGTACGGCGAATTCTAATTTTGCCAGTCCTTGCCATAACGGACAAGGCTCTTGATAAACCGCCATAATTTTTTGTTTATAAATAACAGCGACTTTAACGTGTGCGCCGCCGATGTCCCAACCAATTGCGTAATTGCTCATATTTGAAATGTGTTGACTTGAAAAATGTATGAAATTCCTATTCTGCCATGAATTAGCATGTTCGCTAATTTAAAACTTGAATTATGCTACAATCTGAACCACTCAATCGTCCCAGCTTTCTTTACTACTTTATGATTAACATTGGTAAAATTAACATTCTTAAAATTAGCAAACAAAACAGTTCTGGCATTTATTTAAGTGATGAATCAGGAAAACAAGTTTTGTTGGTTGATAAAAAACCAGAAAAATATGAATTAGGCGACGATGTAGAAGTCTTTGTTTATGTTGATAGCGATGAGCATCTTGCCGCTTCGGCGCAATTACCATTAGCGCAAGTTGATGATATTGCTTATTTAAAAGTTGTTTCTGTAAATTATTACGGTGCATTTTTAAAATGGGGAATGAAAAAAGAATTGCTTGTGCCATTTAGTGAACAGCATCATGAATTAGAAGTTGGTGAATCTTATTTTTTCAAACTTTTTTTAGATGATAAAAAACGGGTTGTTGCCACAACGAAGTTGAATCAATTTATTGCGGATGAAATTGAAGTTGGTGATGTTTTGGTTGGGCAAAAAGTCGATTTATTGATTGCCGATAAAACCGATTTAGGTATAAAAGCCATTGTAAATAATCGTTATTGGGGTTTGCTTTATGAAAATGAAGTATTTCAAACGTTGATTAAGGGACAACACGTTGATGGTTATATCAAAACAATTCGTGATGATTTACGTTTGGATTTGACTTTATATGAAATTGGTTATAAAAAAGTGGAGTTGTTAACAGATAGGATTCTACAATCGTTACATGAAAATGGCGGAACATTAGCCGTGGGCGATAAAAGTGAACCAGCAGCGATTTATACGCTTTTTGGTGTCAGTAAAAAAGTTTTTAAACAGGCTATTGGCGCGTTGTATAAAAAAGAGTTGATTATAATTGAACAAAATATGATTCGACTAGTCGGATTAAATAATCCATTGATTTTACCGTGATAAATCCTGGCAAATTATTATGAATAATAAAAATAAAACACAAAAAGGAAAAATCTGTGCCTATAAAAAATAAATCTCAACAAAGAAAACACCAGAACGAAATTAAAGAATTGGATGCAAAAACGATTTTGCGTGACGCGACGGAATTTTTAAACTCCTTAGAAGATTTACGCAGTCAATTAGTTGTTCGTGATGCGGCGTATCAAGAAGTGAAAAAAACGAAAGATAAAGAAAAAAAGGAATTGTATCTAAAACTTTCAGCTGAAGTTAGCCAAAAGTGTCTTGATTATGGACGTGCATTGTGCGAGCAACCTGTTCCGTATTGGGTTGACGCACACATGTCAAAAGAACATGCGGCTATTAGTCACCACGCTTACGAAGTGATTCGTAATAAAATCTGTTCATCATTAAATGTTTTTGATGGTGATTTGTTGCCAAATGCCCGTGCTTTAGTACGTTTTGCTGAAGATAATTTGCAAAAAAATAGCGAATCACAAACGTCACTAAATGATTAGTGGCTTTTACATTTTAATTTTAATCCGAGTCGGCAAATCGTAATTCCTTTTTTATGCAACACAGGATGTCTGTCGATTCGTGCAAAAATCACCTCATTCAAAATCCGTTGCAAGAAATCTTGTGACGGCATTTTGAAACCCAGTTTTTCAAACCATCGCCGTAAAATTAAACGCTGTTCTATTTCGGAATAAGTTAATAATTTAGGAATGTTCAGTGTTTTATCCGAGCAGTCAAAAACGGTTTCAAATTCAGTTTCGATAATTTTTTGTTGTAGTATTTCGGCTTCAGCACAATGTATTGCCGTTCGGGAAACGGTTTTATCCAATGATTTCCAGCGATTTTTTAAATGCGGAATAATTCTCAAACGCAAAAAATTTCGGTCGTAAATCGTGCTTTGATTACTTACATCTTCAATCCAAGCAAGTTTATTTTCAAGGGCATAATCGTTAATAATTTCTTTACTGACATTCAGTAATGGTCGTAATAAATAGCCTTTTGAAAAAGCTATTTTTTGTGGCATTCCTGCTAACCCCCGCAATCCACTACCGCGAAAAAGTTGCAATAATACGGTTTCCAGTTGGTCTTCGCGGTGTTGAGCGATAAGTAAAACATCATTTTCAGTGATTAAATTTTTAAATTCGCTATAACGCGCATTACGAGCAGCTTCTTCAGGACTTTCGCCTTTTTCTGCGGTGGCATCAACGCGCAATTCCAAAAATGAAACTTCTAAATTTTCAGCGATTTTTTGACAATGAATCGCCCAATTGTCGGCTTCTTTTTGCAAACCGTGGTGAATATAAACAGCGGTAATTTTTGTTTTGAATTTTGATAACGAAGCGCAACTGTCTAATAAAACGTGTGAATCAACACCGCCGCTGTAACCAATAAAAATACGATTTAACTCTCGAAAATCAGCTAATGCCGAGATGATTTCATTTTGAATTTCTAACCTTGAATTTTTCACGTTGTCTTAACCTTGAGATTTATGGGGTGCAAACCGATAATAACGTTTTTCAACGTCGTAGAAAAATGGAGATGTTATGCCAAACAAAGTCCGTGTGTGGATTTTCAGTTTATTTTTGTTGAGTTTGTTTAGTTCGTTGGCGTGGGCGCAATTACCTGATTTTACTGAAATGGTAAAAAATAATGGTGGTGCAGTTGTTAATATCAGTACCACACAAAAAGTTCCTGCAGGAGCAGAAGGTGGTGCGGAAATGCCGCAATTTCCTGAAGGAACAATGCCGCCAGAATTAGAAGAATTATTCCGCCGCTTCAATGAACAACAAGGCGGCGGTGGTGGTTATGTGCCGCGAGAAGCGCGTTCATTGGGTTCTGGTTTTATTATTTCATCTGATGGCTATGTTTTAACAAACCATCATGTTGTTAAAGATGCGTCTGAAATTGTCGTGAAATTGAATGATCGCCGGGAATTAGTCGCTAAGTTAATCGGCACCGATGCGCGAACAGATGTGGCATTATTAAAAATTGATGTCCATGATTTGCCGGTCGTTACAATTGGCGCACCGGATAAATTACAAGTCGGTGAATGGGTGTTAGCGATTGGTTCGCCATTTGGTTTTGAACAATCCGTCACAGCAGGCATTGTGAGCGCGAAAGGGCGCAGTTTGCCTGGGGGAAACTATGTCCCATTTATTCAAACAGACGTAGCGATTAACCCTGGAAATTCAGGCGGTCCATTGTTTAATATGGAAGGAAAAGTCGTTGGTATTAACTCTCAAATTTACAGCCGCACAGGTGGTTCAATGGGTTTGTCATTTGCCATTCCGATGGATGTCGTGATGAATGTTGTCGAACAAATTAAACTTAAAGGTAAAGCCTCACACGGTTGGTTGGGAGTACAAATTCAAGATGTTACGCGCGAACTCGCGGAATCCTTTGGAATGAAAAAACCACAAGGTGCGTTGGTTGCTAAAGTCATTCCTAATGGACCTGCTGAACAAGCAGGTGTTCAAATTGGCGATATTATTACTGAATTTAATGGTCAATTGATTGATCATTCTGCGGATTTACCGCCAATGGTAGGTATAACGCCAATTAACAATGACGCGACATTGAAAATTATCCGTCAAGGCGAAAATCGGACATTGCATTTCAATGTTGGTTTGTTACCCGATGAAGAAGATAAGTTAGCGGCTATGAAAAATTCGACGAATAAATCGCCAGAAAATCAATTAGGCATCACGGTTTCAGAATTAACACCGGATCAACGGCAATTATTACAAATTCAGAAAAATGGTGTATTAGTTCAAGATGTCTCAAAAGGTGCGTCTCGCGATGCGGGTATTCAACGTGGCGATGTTATCTTACGCATTCAAAATACCGTTGTGCGTGATTTGAATGATTTTGATCGAATTGTCAAAAAATTACCAACGGGCGTTTCAATTGCCGTTTTAATTCAACGTCAGGGAAATCCGGTATTTTTAGCTTTGAAATTAAAATAATGGATTTTTAATTTGGCGAGTTTTCTAACCATTTTGTAACGCCAAATCCTGCCGCACGTCCTGTCGCTAAACAGGCGGTTAATAAATAGCCGCCTGTTGGAGCTTCCCAATCTAACATTTCACCCGCACAAAAAACGCCTTCTAATTTTTTACACATTAAATCGGCATTTAATTCTTCAAAAGGAACGCCCCCTGCACTGCTAATTGCTTCATCTAATGGACGCGGGGAAAGTAAAATTAACGGTAAATTTTTCAATGTATGAGAAACAATTTCGGGCGAGTTTAATTCTTCAATGGTCAAAATTTCACGCACTAAACCCGCTTTCGCGCCTTCTAAATTTAATTGTCTACGCCAAAATTGAGCCACCGATAATTTGCCACGCGGTTTGCATAATTTTGCAAGCAGTTCGATTTCCGTTTTTTCGGGAAATAAATCGAGAAAAATGGTTGCGGTGTTATTTTTTGAGATTTCATTGCGAATTAACGATGACGCGGCATAAATCAAACCGCCTTCAATGCCCGATTCGGTAAACATTAAATCGCCTTTTTTCTGGAAGGTTGCAAATTTTAAGCAAACATTTTTTAACGGTTGACTGGCGAAACGTTGTTGAAAATACTCACGCCACGCGATATTAAAACCGCAATTACTCGGTTGTAACGTTTCGATATTTAAACCATTTTCACGCAAAATTTTTACCCATTCGCCTGTTGAACCTAAACGCGCCCAACTTCCACCGCCCAAAGCCAAGATAACAACGTCGGTATTCACAATTTTTTCACCGGTTGGTGTATCAAAAATCAGTTGTTTTGTGTTGTTATTTTTCCAACCTAACCAACGGTGACGCATTGAAAATTGCACGCCGCGTGAGCGTAATTGATGTAACCATTTGCGTAAAAGTGGTGCCGCTTTCATTTCTTTTGGGAAAATTCGTCCCGACGTTCCAGTAAACGTTTCAATGCCTAATTTCTGTATCCATTCGCATAAATTTGTTGGTGTAAAAACGTTTATATAAGGCGTAATTTCTGTTTCTCTTTCGCCATAACGAGTCAGAAAGGTTATAAAATTTTCAGAATGTGAAATGTTCAGCCCGCCTTTGCCTGCCATTAAAAATTTTCGTCCCGCAGACGGCATGGCATCATAAACGGTAACATTAACGTTCGTTTGACTAAGTATTTCGGCTGCCATTAAACCCGCTGCGCCGGCACCGATGATTGAGACTGTTTTCATATTGAGTTGGGCGCGACAATTTCGCGCGATTAGTTTAAAAAAATCATGAATGTAGCTTGTGTTATATTAGCCGCATTTATTATTACTTACAGAGATTTTATATGAGTTTTAAAGCACTCGGTTTAAACCAAGAATTACTTAATGCTATCAGCGAACAAGGTTACACCACACCAACGCCGGTGCAAAAACAAGCTATTCCGCATATTTTACAAGGTAAAGATGTTTTAGCGGGCGCACAAACCGGAACCGGAAAAACGGCAGGATTCACTTTACCGTTGTTGCAACGGTTAATGGAAAATTACGATCCACATCAAAAACCGCGTCGGATTCGAGCTTTAGTTTTAGTGCCAACACGCGAACTTGCCGCTCAGGTTTTTGAAAGTATTAAAACCTACGGTAAACATTTACCGTTTGTAACCGAAGTTATTATTGGTGGTGCGAGTATCAATACGCAAATCCGTCAGTTACAACGTGGTTGCGATATTGTTGTGGCAACGACGGGGCGGTTATGCGATCACGTCAATGAGCGTCACGCAAATTTGAAGAATGTTGAGATTTTGGTTCTCGACGAAGCCGATAGAATGTTAGACATGGGATTTTTGCCTGACATTAAACGCATCATTGGGAATTTACCTAAACAACGTCAAAATTTATTGTTTTCAGCGACTTATTCCGCGCCAATTAAAGCCCTTGCGGCACAAATTTTACAAAATCCCGTTGCGGTTGAAGTCGCTAAACCGAATATCACTTCTGAAAATGTCTCGGAATTGGTTTATCCCATTGCGAAAGAAAATAAACGCGCCCTGCTCTCCTATTTGATTGGCAGCAATAATTGGCAACAAGTTTTGGTTTTCGTGCGAACCAAACACGGAGCAGATCGTTTAGAAAAACAATTGATTATGGATGGGATTCGTTCTGCCGCGCTTCATGGTGATAAATCCCAAGGCGCACGCACTAAAGCCTTAGATTATTTTAAAAATGGAAAAGTGTCTGTTTTAGTCGCGACAGATATTGCCGCACGCGGTTTAGATATTGATACGCTTCCGCACGTTGTGAATTACGATTTGCCACAAGTACCAGAAGATTACATTCATCGTATCGGTCGAACGGGTCGTGCTGGAGCATCCGGAGCGGCAATTTCGTTAGTGTCAGAAGAAGAAGCGCATTTACTTGGCGATATTGAAAAGTTATTGAAACGGCATTTGCCGCAAGTCGCTGATACAGGTTATGAACCCGTTTCCTTAAACACGCTTGCCCCAGCACCTAAAAAGAAACCGGTTCAAAAAGAAGCTGTAAAAAAAGATTTTCGACATTCTAAACCTGCTGAAAAGAAAGGTTACGTTGCTAGAAATCAAGCACCGGGTTCAAAGCCTAAAGCGCAAGGCGCACGCAGCAGAAGCCGATAAGAAATCACGTTATAATTCACGGGTTGTAGAAATCCTTTAATTTTTTGGAGTCATCTCACATGAATGCTGAATCTTGTACTTATGTTGTTTTTGGCGCGACAGGCAATTTGTCACGCATCAAATTGATGCCGGCGTTTTATCACTTAGACGTGGCGGGAAAATTACCCGACGGCACAAAAATTCTCGCCATTGGACGACGTGAATGGACGCAAGAAAAGTGGATTTCTGAAGTGAAAGACATGATTCAAACCAAAATTAAAGAGGCTTTTGATGAATTGATTTTTAAGCGTTTTGCTGAACGATTACATTATCACTTTGGCGATTTACAACAATCTGAATGTTACAGTTCGTTAGCGTCCACGTTGGAACAACCGACGTTTTCTAAAAATATCGCGTTTTACTTATCGATTAGTCCTATGGATTTTGGTTTTGTAATGGAACACATTAGCGATAATCAATTATTTGATGAAACATCTGATTGGCGGCGAGTTGTAATTGAAAAACCGTTTGGTTACGATTTTGACAGCGCACAATCTTTACAGCGACGAATTAGCCATTATTTAACAGAAGAGCAAATTTACCGCATTGATCATTATCTGGGGAAAGGTACAGTTCAAAATGTGTTAGTGTTCCGATTTGCTAACGTGATGCTCGAACCACTTTGGAATCGTAATTATATTGATCACATTCAAATTACACATTCCGAAAGTATTGGTATTGATGGGCGTGGGGATTATTACAACAGTTCTGGCGCAATGCGCGATATGTTACAAAGTCATTTACTACAATTATTGACTCTTGTAACTATGGAGCCGCCTGTTTCAATGGAGGCAGAAGCGTTGCGTGACGAAAAAGTGAAAGTTTTAAAATCGATTCGTCCCATTCCAAAAGAAGCGGTTCATGGTCATGCGTACCGCGCTCAATATGCAGCCGGCGTTGTGAATGGCGAAAAAGTAAATGGGTATTTGCAAGAAGCGCATATTCCACCCAATAGCATTACAGAAACCTATGCGTCGATGAAATTATATATTGATAATTGGCGTTGGCGCGGTGTGCCGATGTATTTGCGAACAGGCAAACGGATGAAAAAAGGACAATCTATTATTTCGATTTGCTTCCGTCATCCGCCTTTACAATTCTTCCGTGATAGCGCGTTAAATTCGGCGGTTGATAGAAATTGGATAATGCTTGGAATTCAACCGGAAGAATGTATTCGCGTCGAAATTACAGTAAAAGAACCGGGTTTAGAAATGAAAACGCGCACTAGCTCACTGGATGCGAGTTTCCGTAATTCTGACGAAAAAGCTATTGATGCTTATGAAGATTTATTGCTAGATGTTTTAAAAGGTGATCGCTCGTTATTTTTGCGTTTTGACGAAGTGGAATATGCGTGGAAAATTGTTGATCCTATTTTGCAAACTTGGGCGATTGAACGGGATTATGTCGCCACATATCCTGCCGGTTCATGGGGACCTGAAGACAGTCGTTTATTTGACAAAGAATGCCAAAAATGGCGCACATCATTAACACCAGATGGGAAAACAGAGGCAAAATAAATATGCAGGAAAATCTTCAATGGCATCAATGTAAAACAGCAGATTTAATTGCACAAAACGTATGCGAACGAATTTTAGCTATTGCACAAGACGCGATTGCCGAATATGGAAAGTTTAAATTTGTGTTAGCCGGCGGAAAAACACCTGAAAAAGTGTATTGTTTGTTGTCGCAAAGTGATGCAGATTGGTCAAAATGGTTTATTTACCACGGCGATGAGCGGTGTTTACCGGTTGATGACGTGAATAGAAATAGCGTGATGGCGACTAATGCGTTTTTAAATGTGGTGGCAATTCCTAAAAATCAAATTTTTGATATACCAACAGAATTAGGTATTGAAGAAAGTGCCGCTGCGTATTGTTCGATTGTAAATGCGGCGATGCCGTTTGATTTAGTTTTGCTCGGCATGGGTGAGGATGGGCATGTTGCAAGTTTGTTTCCGAATCATGTTCACGATGAAAATGCCTTTATTCATTCGATTTATCATTCCCCAAAACCGCCCGCAGAGCGTGTCACACTTAGTACAAAGGCATTAAGTAATACACAAAATTTATTTTTTTTAATTCAAGGTGCAAATAAACGTGAAGCATTGAAACAGTGGCGCGATGGTGAAGATTTGCCCGTCGCGAATGTAAATGCGTTGCGGCATTTAGTCGTTTTTCTTGATGATGCCGCCGCTGACATCGATTGCGTTTTGCCCTAAACTAGAACTTCTTACTAAAACTTTTTTATGATTAAGGAAAAATATGATTATTAGAGACAATGAAATTGCAGATTTAGAAACTCCAACGGGAACGATGCGGGCGCACATTTTTCGTCCAGTTGCGCCGGGTAAATATCCTGGCATTTTGATGTTTTCAGAAATTTTCCAAGTGACGGCACCGATTCGTCGTACTGCTGCGATGCTAGCAGGACATGGTTTTGTCGTGGCTTGCCCTGAAATTTATCATGAACTTGAACCATTAGGTTCTGTGCTTGCGTATGATGAAGAAGGTACAACGCGCGGAAATGCTCACAAAATTACGAAAGAGGTTTCAGCTTATGATAGTGATGCGCGTACTGTCTTGGATTATTTGAAAACCTTGGATTATTGCACCGGTAAATTAGGGGTAATGGGAATTTGTATCGGCGGACATTTAGCATTTCGTGCAGCGATGAATCCTGATGTGTTAGCGACCACTTGTTTTTATGCAACGGATATTCATAAAAGGGGTTTGGGATTAGGAACTAATGATAATTCGTTAGATCGCGCAAACGAAATCAAAGGCGAGCTTTTGCACATTTGGGGTCGTCAAGATCCACACGTCCCACTTGAAGGTCGTAATCTTCTAAAAGCGAGATTGGAAGAAGTTGGCGCGAAATTTACTTGGCATGAATTTAACGGGCAACATGCTTTCATGCGTGATGAAGGACCGCGCTATGATCCTGCACTTGCGTTGCAAAGTTGGAGCTTGTTACTGGAAATGTTCCACCGTCGTTTGGGATATGGTGATTTAGATGTGGTGCAAGATTCTGCACCTGCTGAAAGCCGCCATTAGTCGCACCGTGCCGATAAATGGTTGTCAATTTTAATAAAAGTTGAAGGAGTTTATCGGCACAATAAATAAAAATTTAAATTTTATGTTGACATAAATTTTTTAGCGTGTAGAATACTCGGAATCAGCTGCAGAGACGCAGCGAAAAAGCTCTTTAAAAACTTAAATCAAAATAATTTGTGTGGGTGCTTGTGACGTTATCGAGTGATAAACAAGATAATCGATTAAGGAACTACACTGGCAAAATTTTAAATTGTCAGTTAATTCTAGTCGAGCCGAAATTGGTAACTAATTTACTAGTTACAAAGCTGATTTAAACTGAAGAGTTTGATCATGGCTCAGATTGAACGCTGGCGGTATGCTTAACACATGCAAGTCGAACGATGAGAAAGAGCTTGCTCTTTCGATTAGTGGCGGACGGGTGCGTAACGCGTAGGAATCTGCCTATTAGTGGGGGACAACTTAGGGAAACTTAAGCTAATACCGCATACCCCCTACGGGGGAAAGGAGGGGATCGCAAGACCTTTCGCTAATAGATGAGCCTGCGTAGGATTAGCTAGTTGGTGGGGTAAAGGCTCACCAAGGCGACGATCCTTAACTGGTTTGAGAGAATGATCAGTCACACTGGAACTGAGACACGGTCCAGACTCCTACGGGAGGCAGCAGTGGGGAATATTGGACAATGGGCGAAAGCCTGAT
>CAIQZX010000158.1 GCA_903876445.1 uncultured Pseudomonadota bacterium
AAATTCACCTTCAAAAACAACTTGAATTTGGGAAGTGCCTAAGTGCCTTCAAGCCACTGGAATAAAGGCTTCTGGAAAAATAGCGTGGGACTTTGACTCCTTTTGTTTACTGCTGCCCTACTTATGAAATTAAAGTGATGGCTGATATTGAGCGTTATGCCAGCAACCATAAGGGATTGGCGGGTTAGGTGATGTCCGTTGGTGATGTTTTAAGTCGCCATTTTACCTATATTTAGTTTCTGGGGACTACTGGATGATTTTGATGGTTAGTTTTTGTTGAATTAAAGAATACAATAACGGGAATTAAAATTTTATTGTGAGGATCATTTGATGAGAAAAACATATTTACAGATTTTGCTTTTTATTTCAGTATTTTTATTGGCGGGTTGTGTAGGAATCGGTGGTGAGAAAATTACTTTATCCCATGATACGTTAGCTATTCCCACGCAAAAATATACCGAAAAACTTGTAGTTGAAAAACCTGCAACCGATTTACGAGAAGAAAAAGACCGTATTGGTCGAACAACAATTACTGCATTTGCTATCAGCTCAGGTAGTGTTACCACAACGACTCCAGCTAATGAGCAAATAGTTGAACAAATTATTGATGCGTTATCTTCTATTGGATACCAAGTAAATAAAAATAACAACAGTTCAGACAGTACCAATGCTGTAAAGCCTTTAACATTGAAAGTTGTTTTAAACGATATATGGTTTAAAAACTACAATTGGGTTTTTCCTTTAGTTCCAACGTGGGGTGATATAAAAATCACACTTTCCTTAGAAAATGCCAGCGGTAAAAAACTCTTTGAAAAGTCTTATGAAGGGGGTGGTAACTCATTATGCTTGTCGGGGAGTTGTGCTTTTGGTAGTGCAACAAAAGAAGCTATGACTGATGTGCTAAATAAAGTGGTCGCAGACTTTTCAAGCCAAACGGTTCGGAATTCAATTACTTCGGAATCTCATTGATTCTTTAGATGTCGATTAGATTTTTTGTATAATTTTCTTGTTAAGATGCAAGCTGGTGTGAATAAATACCCTCGCTGCAAGCAGCGAGGGTATTTATTTATTTTTTTTAAATGTACCAGTTTAATGTGGCTGGTAACAGTCATGGATTATCCGATAACATACCTTACATTATGAAAATATTTTATAGCTATAGATTTTTCACGGTCGATTGATAAATCCAATGTGTTTTTGCAATTTTTACAAACTAATATTTCGCTGTTGTGTTTTTTAAAGTCGATTGGTTCTGAAATGAGTTGAACGATTCTGTTTTCATCTATGTTTGGTATTGAAAAACCTAAAACTAATAGATTATTAAGTTTTGAATTGTATTTTTCAATGGGCATGTCGGCTTTTGCAAAAAGAAACCAATTTTTGTTATTTTTAGATATACCGCTCTTAGTAATATATTTTGAGTTATTTTTATTTTTAACAAACCAATCAAGAGCCTTATTAAATTCATCAATATTTACTTTATTTTCTTCCATTGCTTCACCGCATTTGTCACAAGAAATAACACCTAAATCACGATGACCTTCTGTATGTCCATTATATTCTTGCCTTCTGCTTTCCATATTGGATATTCTTGCTTTGATAGCGTTAGTGGAACAACAAGAATGACAGTAATTACAAATATACCATCCATACTTTTCTGAATCTATGCCGTATGGCTTACATCTAGCAGAATCTCTACTATCTATATCATGATCACATCTTCCATTTAAACAATGTGTTAAATATATTGAATTTTCTTTTTCTTTACAATGTTCATTTATACAATTAAAAGTATTAACGCCATAGAACGCATAATTCGCTTGCCCAATGGGTCTTAATATATGATTACATTCCCTGCATTTTAAATGTTTTAAAAACCTGTTTGCTTTATTGATAACATTCAAATACATCTCAAAATCTTTTTCTATAAAATCAATTTTTAATATGGTAAGAAAATCAAGTAGTGTATATTTTTTCCATTCATCGGAACTATGAGTTTCCCTTGAAGGTTTGTAGCATTTTTGATTAGCACACCACCAATACTCTAATTTGTACTGTTCATCTAAAACTGGATTACCTTCTTTATCTAAAAACTTTCTACCATCACAAATTGTTGGAGTCTTTGATTTTTTATATTTATTTCTGGGATACTCAATAGAACGGTTAATTATTTCTCCTTCCTCATTTTTTATTTCATTGATGGATACAGAAAGACACCTCCCTTCACATTCATCAAAATAACCTTTTATTTCTAAAATATCTGAGGGTTCTTTAATTTGATTTAGAATTAAATCAAATATTCTAAATTTTGCTTCATTTTGTTGTTTTCTTGTTTCAATTTGTTGTTGATTATTTAATTCTGAAATCGTGTTTAGCATTATGCTAGTCGAATAGTCTAATTTAATGTTGTCAGTATTTTCAATTGATTTACTGACATCATAGCTAACTACATTTATGGAAGTTAATTGTTCAACTGAAATATTAACTTTTCCTTCATGAATATATTTCAATGTTTTTTTAACAAACTTCTTTTGGTCATCAGGATTAAGCATTATCGTGAACATTTTATATTCATCGAAATATAATTCTTGGTGATAGTCTTCAAGCCAAAGTTTTAGCTTTTGGTAAGGCGAACAAATCCGAAGCATTCGTTTTAAGATATGTTCGTATAATTCGCTAGCGAATTGTTTGGAAAGTTCTAAGATGCTTTTAATTTGTTCAAGTTTTAAACCAGTTCCAATATCTTTATACTTATCAAATACTTTAAAGAAAATATTTAATTTATCTTCTTCTGTGCAACGATTAAAAATTTCTCTTTGTGTGCTTTTATTGGCAGTTAAAATTAATTCTGCTATGTAATCAATTTGACAAATATCTGTATATTTTTCAAGCCAAAGTTGATGTGCTATTTCTACACTAATTTTAAGTTCAATATTTTTATATGTATTTTCATATTTTTCAGGAAAAAAGTCTTTGCAAACATTAAGAAGTCTTTTTAAAAAAATATACTGTAGCTTTTCTGTTGAAAGAAGATAACTGTTTACATGGTCTTGATAAATGTTAAATAATTTATCCGTTATACTTTTATCATCAGTTGTTTTTAGTAAATGTTCGACTCTTGTATAAATTGCTTTTTGTATTGGGTAATATCTTTCTGTAGCTGAAAAAGTTGAAAATAAATTATTAAATAAACAGTTTAAGTCATTTTCGCTTGATAATAACTTAACTTGAACCGCTTCTAGTTTGTCTTTGTACTTTTTTGAAACTTGGGAAACAAAAACAACCGCTTCATTTTCTTTAAAAGCATTTATTTCTTGTCCCTGCTCAATGCTTTTTTCATGGAAAAATAAGTCACCCAATATAGCGTGATGAATAAAACCAATATTAGTGTTTTTCACATTGTCATGAAACCACTTTACAAGTCCAATATGTTTTTCCATTTCTATCTCTTCCCTAATCGACTTAATAGACGGTTTTATTGGTTCAAATTTTGACTAAAAATTCCTTAACGTAATTTTTCGTGTGCGTTAGTATTGGAACCCCTGAAATAGCCCGTTGGAGTTTGTAGCTTGCAAGGCTTTAAGCAGTTTTCCTAACCCGTAAGCCATGAGAACAAACCCTTTTTTACCTGTCCGTCTTTGAAATTGATTTCTTCTTTTTTCTGCCCGTTTTCAAACCAGAATGTCGCCAATCCGTTTAGCTTACCGTCTTTATAATTTTCATCGGATTTCTTTTGTCCGTTCTCGAACCACCATGTGTACAAGCCGTTTGCCTGTCCGTCTTTGAAATTGCCTTCTGTTTGTTGCTGTCCGTTTTCAAAAAAAGTTGTCGTCAAGCCGTGTTGCTGTCCGTCTTTGAAATTACCTTCTCCTTTTTTCTGTCCGTTCTCGAACCACTTTGTGAGCAAGCCGTGTTGCTGCCCGTCTTTGTAATTGCCTTCTTCTTGTTTCTGTCCGTTCTCGAACGTGTTAATGAACTTTCCAGTGAATGGCACTGTTTCGTTTGGCTCAAAAAAAACACCGTTTTTATTTTGTAGAGCCGTCGCTATTTTGTCTGTCATGGTTTGCTCTCGCTTAGTTGAATGTTTATCATCGATTTCATTATATGCCTCTCATCCTAACTCGATTCACCCAGAACAGCTGAATCAAAACTATCAAGCTCAAAAAAATTAATCGCATTATCCCAGTCCATCACATGACACTGATTTATTCTAGGAATAACAAAGTCAGAAAATGATATATCGAATTTTTCTCTACTTTTGATAATTTGATAATCGCATCTAGCATCTTCTATACACTTTGCAACTTCTAGCAAATCTCTGTCTGGTTTGAGTAATCCATTGTTTTCCATATTTATTGCCCGTTGAGCTTTTGCTAATAACGATTGTTCTTTACCTGTAAAAAGTAATTGAATTTTTTGATCTCTCTTTGCTTTTAATATCCCATTTGGAATTGCAAGAATTAGAACTATTGGAAGCATAATTATATTAATAATCATGCCTATGATACTGCCTAACACTCTAATCATATTGGTATTTTCCTTTAAGGTTGGAGCGACACACGAAACGGAATATAAACCCCGTTAAGAGGTTTTTTGTCACAAAATCAAGATATTTGCGTGAGCAGTTTAACATTTTTGGTATCGACTATCCAAAATTCCATAATCTAGTTTGCAGAGCTGAATTGTGTACTTGAAACTCTATAGTTAGGTATTGTGGTATGCGTAGATTACAACTCGGCAACGTATAAATTTTCATACTGTTCAATCAATACCCCTACCAATTCCATCAGTGATGCTAAAGGGTGTTTTTCATTCTCGCCCACCATATCAATCAATTTATGGGGTTCCATTACTAACGGGGCTGAAATATACGTTAAGAGATTTCACTCTGCTGCAAACCAGCATGGTTACTGAGTTTGATGTCTAAAATGTTTCAATTTTATAGATGGTGAAAATAGCCCATAAATCGCGTCTAAAAAATCGTTTTTTGGTACTTAGTGAACGATTAGGTCTTTGACATCCTCCCCGCCCTAAAGGGAACGGGGATTC
>CAIQZX010000159.1 GCA_903876445.1 uncultured Pseudomonadota bacterium
GTTGGCAATCGCCAATCCGTTGCACCGCATAACGATTGATTATTTACTGCGGTTACAAAACCGTCTGTATTTGAACTGTAGCCGTATTTGCCTTTGAAATCAGTTCCACAACCCGACCACCAACCGCATTTTGGATAATCGGGCGTGTAATTCGTGTAGGTTTTATTCATATCTCGCAAACCGCCGTCGGTGGTTTTAACTTCCCAAATCAAACCGGTTTTGTTGTCTTTCGTGCAAGCCCACTCGTTTGAACCGCTGCCGAGTTTTGCCGAATCCGAAAGAGCTGCGCCGCTGTTGGAAATTTTTGTATAGCCGGTGGTTTTTGTGACAACGGGCGCGGTTGGCGTAACAACAACCGGCGCAGGTGTAACGACAACGGGTTGTGAAACGGAAACGCTTTTAGAAACTGGCGTGCTGGTGGCGTTTTGGGAATCGTAAGCGGTGGCGTTCCAAATGAATGAATTTGCGTTGCTGTAAGAATGTGAAAATGAAACGGTTGCGCCGCTGGAAGCGTTTTTCGATTCGGTTGCGCCGTCGCCCCAATCCATAAAAATAAAACTTAAATTGTCATCGTTTGCTGAAAGTTGCGCGACGTAAGATGTGCCGGTTGTTGCGGTGGTGTCGCCGCTGATTAAACCTAACGTTGGCGCGGCATTTGGCGCGGTGACAGAAAAATTGCCGGTTTGGGTGTTGCTTTTTAAAACGTTGAAATTGTCGTAAATGCCGATGGAATACGCGGCGGAAACGGTGGGCGTAATGCTTAAACTGTAATTTTTTCCGCTGCCGGACAGTAAAAATAAGCCGTTCCCGTAATCGACTTTGACGTTATACCCGCTGTGTAAATTTTCGCTTAACGTGGTGGAAAAGGTGAGTGAATTGCCTTGAATAATCGACGATGGCGAAACGGTGACGCTGGAAACGTTGGGCGGCGGTAAAACTTTGTTTGTAATAGTGGTGGCGACGTGGCTGAGATTATTTGAAACAGTTGCATCGTCGTTATCACTCAACGCTAACGCGGAAGTATTCGCGCCGCCGGTTTTGCTGAAAGAAACGCTGATGGTGCGCGTGGCATTTGCGCCGTTGGTTAAATTGCCGACGGTGCAGGTGATATTTTTGCCGACGGTCATGCAATCCGACGGTAAAGACGCGATGGAAACATTACGCGGTGGCAAGTAAAAAAGAATTTTTGCGTTAGCGGCGACGGTTGCGCTGTTATTGGTAATGGTGGCGGTGTAACTGATGTTTTCGTTGGGTTTTACGCGCCCGAAAGAGGCACTGATGGAACTGGATAAATCCACGGCATCGAGCGCGAAAGCGTGTGGTGAAAATGCGAAAAATAAGAGCGGGATAATTTTTTTGTTCATCGTTTTTTTCTCTGTTGAAAAATGTTTAGCGGAGTTTAAACTGGATTTTTAGTTTCGTCATCGATTTAGCTCCGAGATACCTCTTGCTTTAGGTGGGGGAGGAAAGGAGTGCTTTTGATTTGAATCCGCGCTTTTCAACATGATTTTTCACGGACAATAAAAAAGGTCTAAGTCAGAAGACTTAAACCTTTTCTATTTGTTTGGAGCTGGAGATGGGACTCGAACCCGCGACCGGCTGATTACAAATCAGCTGCTCTACCAACTGAGCTACACCAGCAATATGTGATAAATTATATTGCATATATTCACTTTTAGCTACCATTTTGGATGAATTCAAACATTTTTCTGCATATTTCGACACAAATTCAACAACTCGAAATTGTTATAAATTCAAAAATTACAAAAAGTTACCCTATTTCGACAGCAAAAAATGGGTTAGGCGAAATTAAAGGCAGTGAATGCACTCCTCGCGGTTGGCATTGCGTTCGGGCAAAAATTGGTGACGGTCAACCCTTGAACAGCGTTTTTGTTGGACGACGACCCACAAAAGAAGTTTATCATCTTGAATTAGCAATGAATTTTCCAAAAAGAGATTGGATTTTAACGCGAATTTTATGGTTGGATGGGTTGGAATCTGGAAAAAATCGTTATGGCAATGTTCATACCGCTTCACGTTATATTTACATTCACGGTTGTCCCGATAATTTAATTAACGGTAAGCCGGAATCACACGGTTGTATTCGGATGAAAAATGCCGACGTTTTCGATTTATTCAATCGAATTTGCGTCGGCACAAAAGTTTTTATTGATTAGACATTTTTACCCAAAGCCGGTAAAGCTCGGCTGTTTAGGGCGAGAGTGGATGTCAAACAGTGTAAGTGGTCGCTGAAACGTTTCCGCCCTGCCCTGTCCAATCCGTATGGAAAAATTTACCGCGTGGCGCATCAATACGCTCATAAGTATGTGCGCCGAAATAATCACGTTGCGCTTGCAACAAATTTGCTGGCAATTTTTCTGAACGGTAGCCATCAAAATATGCCAATGCCGACGAAAATGTGGGTGTCGGAATCGCTAATTCGATACCTAAAACAACCGCTTTGCGCCAACCTGCATCTGCTTTTTGCATCGCAGCGACAAAGAAATCATCCAATAACAAATTTTCTAAATCGGGCGTTTTGTTATAAGCCTGTTTGATATTATTCAAAAATTGACTGCGAATAATACAACCGCCGCGCCACATCAACGCAATATCGCCGTAATTTAATTCAAAACCGTATTCTTTCGAGGCTTCACGCATTAAACGGAACCCTTGCGCGTAAGAAATCAATTTTGCGGCATACAACGCATCGCCAATGGCGTTAATCATAGCGGCTTTATCACCGGTAAATTTCACACCCGCTTTGGGTAAACGTTGCGCGGCGCGAACACGCTCATCTTTTTGTGACGATAAACAACGCGCAAAAACGGCTTCACCAATTAACGTCAACGGAATACCTAAATCCAGCGCGTTAATGCCTGTCCATTTACCCGTGCCTTTTTGTCCAGCGGTATCTAAAATTTTCTCAACTAATGGCAAGCCATCACTGTCTTTATGTGCAAAAATTTCGGTGGTAATTTCGATTAAATACGACCCTAATTCGCCTTGATTCCATTCATTGAAAACAGTGTGTAATTCGTCAGCATTCAAACCTAAACCTTCCGATAATAATTGATACGCTTCGCAAATCAATTGCATATCGCCGTATTCAATCCCGTTATGCACCATTTTCACATAATGACCTGCCCCTTTATCGCCTACCCAATTACAACAAGGTTCACCATCAACGTGTGCGCTGATAGCTTGGAAAATCGGTTTAACGGTTTCCCACGCTGCAGGGTTTCCGCCGGGCATAATTGAAGGTCCATTTCTCGCGCCTTCTTCACCGCCAGAAACACCCGTGCCGATAAAGTTTAATCCATGCTCACTTAATAACGCTGTGCGACGATTTGTATCGGTGTACAACGAATTGCCACCGTCAACAATAATGTCGCCGGCTGACAATAATGGCATCAATTTATCGATGTATTGATCAACGACATCACCGGCTTTAACCATTAACATCACGATGCGCGGCGTTTGTAAACTTTCAACCAATTCTTCTAACGAATGTGTGCCAATAACATTTGTACCTTTTGCGGCATCGTTTAAAAATTCATCAACGACGCTGGTTGTACGATTGAAAACCGCGACGTTAAAGCCGTGATCATTCATGTTAAGCACTAAATTTTGTCCCATTACCGCTAAACCAATTAAACCAATATGCGCTGCCATTTTTTTGCCTGTTGTGAAATTGAGGAACTTTAATTTTAGCACGGTCGGTTGAATTCCGAAGGCTATTGATTTTTATGGATTCAGCAACGAATCTAATTTCCCTGATTTGTTCAACGCATTCAAATCATCAAATCCACCAACATGAAAATCACCGATATAAATTTGAGGTACCGTTTGGCGTTTCGTTTTTTTCATCATTTCTTCACGCATTCCGCTTTTCTCATCTACGTTAATTTCGGTATAAAGCGCGTTTTTACTATCCAGTAAACGTTTTGCCATAACGCAATAACCACAACGGTGAGCGGTGTAAATTAAAATTTCTGTCATTTTTAGATTTATGTGTAATTAAGTTTTGGAATCACGCATTCTACAAAAAAAAATCCCCACCACACCAAAAAATATGGCAATCTTTAGCTAATCATTCACATTTTTCTTTACGGCATTTTTTGATGAAAAAAGTAGTGCTAGCAAGTTTATTGTTTTTACAGGGTTGTGCGTCAGTATCTCCGACACATTTTTACAATTTAGAAGCGAATCTTTCTATAACGCCGTCTCAAAGAAGCGAACATCTAAATCAGGCAGATAAAAAACCACTGATTGGTATCGCTCAAATTAGTTTACCTAGCGTGTTAGAACGTAAACAAATCGTCACGCGCGACGCACAAGGAAAACTCAATTTATCTGAACAAAATCAATGGGCGACTTTACTAAAACAAAATATGACGGAAGTGTTAGCTAAAAATTTAGCCATGAGAAATACGGAGTTTTGGTTTAAAGCCTATCCGTGGAGTTTGCTTGGCATGGTCGATTATCGCTTGGTGATTGACGTGACGCGCTTGGATATTGTGTTGGGAAAAACCATCGATTTTTCTATCGATTGGACATTATTAAATGAAAAAACACACACTGTTTTAAAACATAATTCGATTGATTTAACTCAACCCTTAGCCGATTCGGATTATTCGACAGCCGTTTTAGGTCTAAATCAGTTGCTGTCCCAATTGAGTGAAAAACTAAACTGCCGTGACGACCGCGTCAGTAAGCGTTGAATCGTGTATAATTCGTGCAGTTTTACCACCTGAATCCCTAACTTTTATGACTATTGAAAAATTAACTATTCGCCGTCGCGGCATTTATTTACTTCCCAATTTATTTACGACTGGCGCGTTGTTTTCGGGTTTTTACGCCATTACGTCAGCCATGAATCAACACTACGATATTTCTGTTGTCGCGATTTTTGTCGCAATGATTTTGGACGGTTTAGATGGGCGTGTGGCGCGTTTAACCAATACACAAAGTGAATTCGGCGCACAATACGACAGTTTGTCAGATATGGTTTCATTTGCTGTCGCGCCCGCATTAGTCATGTATTTATGGGCATTTTCGAGTTTAGGAAAAGTCGGATTATTTGCAGCATTTGTTCACACCGCCGGCGGCGCATTGCGATTAGCTCGATTTAATACACAATTAACGTCTGCCGATAAACGATATTTTCAAGGGCTACCAAGTCCAGCGGCGGCGGCGATTTTAGCCGGATTTATTTGGCTATGTTTGGAACACGGATGGGATATTGAAGCGTTAAAATATGTGGCGTTAGTTTTAACAATTTGCACCGGATTGTTAATGGTAAGTAATTTCCGCTATTCGAGTTTCAAAGAAATCGATTTAAAAGGAAAAGTCCCATTTTTTGTAGCGATTGCGGTGATGTTAAGCATTGCCTTCGTGATGGCGCAACCGCAAACCATGTTATTTTTGCTTTTCTTAGGCTACGCGATTTCAGGACCACTTGTTACGTTAATTATGCGCCGCAAAAAATTACAAGGACGCAAAAGCTAATTTTACTTTAATTTTGGATTAAAAATTTTATGAAAGACCAACTAATTATATTTGATACCACGCTACGCGACGGCGAACAAAGTCCGGGCGCATCGATGACAAAAGACGAAAAAATTAGAATCGCTCGCGCGTTAGAACGTTTGAAAGTAAACGTGATTGAAGCTGGATTCCCCGCCGCGAGTATCGGTGATTTTGAAGCCGTTCAAGCTGTAGCGAATGTGATTAAAGATAGTGTTGTTTGTGGTTTGGCGCGTGCATTGGATAAAGATATTGATCGTGCAGGTGAAGCCTTAAAAGGCGCAAAACAATCGCGTATTCATACGTTTATTGCCACGTCGCCGATTCACATGCAAATGAAGCTCAATATGACTCCTGAGCAAGTGATTGAACACGCGGTGAAAGCCGTAAAACGAGCGCGGCAATATACCGATGATGTGGAATTTTCCCCTGAAGATGCAGGGCGTTCGGACGAAGATTTTTTATGCCGCATTTTAGAAGCCGTGATTGATGCTGGCGCGACAACGTTAAACATTCCCGATACCGTTGGTTACAGCATTCCACAACAATTTGGCGCGACCATTAAAAGTTTAATCGAGCGAATTCCAAATTCAGATAAAGCGATTTTTTCAGTGCATTGTCATAACGATTTAGGTTTAGCGGTGGCCAATTCACTTTCGGCTGTAATGAATGGCGCACGGCAAGTAGAATGCACGATTAACGGTTTGGGCGAACGTGCTGGAAATGCGTCACTTGAAGAAGTTGTGATGGCAGTTCGCACCCGCCACGACGTTTTTAATTGCCAAACCCGTATTGATACGCGCGAAATCTTGACGTGTTCAAAATTAGTGTCGTCGATTACAGGTTTTCCAGTGCAACCGAACAAAGCCATTGTTGGTGCAAATGCGTTCGCACACGAAGCCGGTATTCATCAAGATGGTATTTTAAAAAGCCGCGAAACTTACGAAATTATGCGAGCCGAGGATGTTGGCTGGACGGCAAATCGTATGGTTTTGGGCAAACATTCAGGGCGTAATGCGTTCAAAAGTCGGATTAACGAATTAGGTTTTGAGTTTGAAAGTGAAGCAGAATTGAACGATGCTTTTGCGCGATTCAAACAATTAGCCGACAAAAAACACGAAATTTTCGATGAAGATTTGCAAACGTTGATTTCCGAAACATCAATTGATACCGAAGATGAACACATTAAATTGGTAGCGTTAAAAGTGTGTTCGGAAACCGGTGAAATTCCAAATGCGATTGTCACATTACGCTTAAATAATCAGGAAATGACAGGGAATTCAACGGGTGGTGGTGTAGTTGATGCAACGTTGAAAGCCATTGAAAATTTGGTGAAATCTGAAGCCTTACTTGAACTCTATTCCGTAAATAACGTCACAAACGGTACAGATGCACAAGGTGAAGTAACTGTTCGCTTGGAAAAAGCAGGTCGAATCGTGAATGGTTTGGGCGCAGATACCGATATTGTCACTGCTTCCGCGAAAGCCTATATAAACGCACTAAATAAATTACTTAATGCCAACACACGTCAACATCCGCAAAAGTCAGAGGTTTAAATCGTTTATGAAATCAAAAGCGCAATCTGGTTTCACCCTTTTAGAATTACTTGTTGTTTTGGGAATTATTGCGATGCTTGCGGGCATCGTTGGTCCTCAAGTGATGAAGCATTTAGGCGAATCAAAAACGAAAGCCG
The DNA here is from genome assembly GCA_903876445.1 of uncultured Pseudomonadota bacterium. Classification (GTDB taxonomy): domain Bacteria; phylum Pseudomonadota; class Gammaproteobacteria; order Methylococcales; family Methylomonadaceae; genus UBA10906. The sequence continues at coordinate 7,223 of CAIQZX010000159.1, forward strand.
CTAAAGTACAAGTCGAGGATTTTTCTGCAGCACTCGATATGTACAAACTGGACATGGGAAAATATCCAACCACCGACCAAGGTTTGCAAGCGTTAATCGAAGCTCCTGAAGGCTCTAAACGTTGGAATGGTCCTTATTTAAGAAAAGCAAAAACACCTGTTGATCCTTGGCAAAATGACTATCACTATGCGTCACCTGGCACGCATGGAAAATTTGATTTATTTACCTATGGTGCAGATGATAAAGAAGGCGGTGAAGGTGAAGATCAAGACGTTGTAAATTGGGAATAAATGCGTTCAAATTCAGGATTCACGCTACTTGAACTGATAATTGTTATGGCGATTGTAGCGTTAGGTTATGGCGCGGTGGCGGTGAATATGTCCGCTGGAAATGATTCCATGGCATTAAAAGCAGCGGCGCGGGATTTAACGTCTGGTTTGCGTTATGTGCGTTCTCAAGCCATGATTTCACACACGCAAACCACATTAGATTTTAATCTGAATCGCAACAGTTATTCTTTAACGGGTCAAAATAAACGCTACGAAATCCCCGAAACTATCGACGTTACGATTAAAACCGCCAAAGATGAATTGCATGATGGCATCGCGCATTTGCGGTTTTTTCCGGATGGATCGTCTATTGGTGGACGCATCACACTCGAAAAAAACCAACTCTCTCAAGAAATAAACATCAATTGGTTGACCGGACAAGTGACGTTGCAAGATTAAAACTTACTTTTTAGTAAAAATTCACGTTTTATCAAATTAACCGAGAATGCCATTGTGACGTAACAACGCTTCAGATGAGGGTTCGCGTCCA
>CAIQZX010000160.1 GCA_903876445.1 uncultured Pseudomonadota bacterium
ATCATGCCACCTGATATGCCTTTATGGCAGGTTGCATTGGGTATTTCTTTCGGTATCGTTATCGGTAAAGAAGTCTTCGGTGGTACAGGTAAAAACTTCTTAAATCCAGCCTTAACAGGTCGTGCGTTTTTGTATTTTGCATACCCTGCATCAATTTCTGGTGATTCAGTTTGGACAGCAGTTGACGGTTACACAGCAGCAACACCATTAGGTTTAGCGGCTGACGGCGGTTTAAGCGCAGTCACTGAACATTACAGCTGGTTTCAAACTTTCATGGGTTTTGAACCTGGTTGTTTAGGTGAAACGTCTGTATTCGCTATCATGATTGGTGCGGCATTCTTACTTTATACCCGCGTTGCGTCTTATCGCATTATGGGTGGTGTATTTGCTGGTATGGTTGCGACTTCATTGTTATTCAATGTTATCGGTAGCGATACAAACCACATGTTCGCATTACCTTGGTACTGGCATTTAACAGTTGGCGGTTTCGCTTTCGGTATGGTTTATATGGCAACTGATCCAGTGAGCGCAGCAATGACCGATACAGGTCGTTGGGTATTCGGTGCATTAGTAGGTGGCATGACCGTGTTAATTCGCGTTGTAAATCCTGCATTCCCAGAAGGCATTATGCTCGCCATTTTATTTTCCAATATGTTTGCACCGACGATTGATTACTTCGTCATTCAAGCGAATATCAGAAGAAGGATGAAACGTCATGCCTAAATGTGAAAAATTAAATAAAGTTTGCGAAAAATTGGAGCAGTATGAGTCATATCGCAAATTCAAAGCCTATGCAGACAAAATTCTCGGTTTAGGCAATGACAGTTTGGAAAAAACTATCGCTATCGCGGTAGCGTTATGTTTGGTTTGTGCGGTTTTTGTTTCGATGGCGGCAGTGGCATTAAAACCACTTCAAGTTAGCAACAAAGAACTCGATATGAAGCAAAACATTTTAGATGTGGCGGGATTGTTACAACCCGATACCGACATCGAAAAAGCGTTTGCTGAAAAAATCGAAGCGAAATTAGTAAACTTAGAAACGGGTGAATATGCGGATGGCGACGCAAATGCGTATGACCAACGTAAAGCTGCAAAAGACCCAGCGCAAAGCATTGCAATTCCTAAAGATAAAGACATTGCTCACATTCGTATCAAAGCAAAATTGGCAAAAGTTTATTTAGTGAAAGAAGGCGGCGCGACAAAATCAATCATTTTACCAATCAACGGTTATGGTTTGTGGTCAACGTTGTACGGTTTCTTATCTGTTGAAGCCGATGGGCAAACTGTTCAAAGCATTAACTTCTACGACCAAGCTGAAACTCCAGGATTAGGCGGCGAAGTTGTGAATCCAAACTGGCGTGCGCTTTGGAAAGGCAAAAAAATCTATGCTGAAACAGACCAACCTTCACTTGAAAAAGGTTTGATTGCAGAAGCGGATATGGGCGAACCTGCATTAAGTTTGATTAAAGGAACAGTTGATTCCAGCAAAGCGGGTTCACAATATCAAGTGGACGGTTTAGCAGGTGCGACTTTAACCAGTACAGGTGTCACCAACTTAGTCAGATATTGGACAAGTAAAGAAGGTTTCGCACCTTATTTGGCGAAAGTCAGAACGGTTAAAGGAGCAGGCTAATGAGCGAATTATTGAATGATGAAACAAAAAAAGTATTAACTGAACCGTTAGTTGAAAACAACCCGATTACGTTGCAAGTTCTCGGAATTTGTTCGGCGTTGGCGGTAACGTCGCAAATGTCTACGTCGTTAATTATGGCGTTGGCGTTGACGATGGTAACAGCGTGTTCAAGCGCGGCGATTGCGGCAATTCGTAACCATATTCCGAGCAGTATTCGGATTATTGTACAAATGACGATTATTGCGTCGCTTGTAATTGTGGTTGACCAATTGTTAAAAGCGTTTGCTTACGATATTAGTAAACAATTATCGGTTTTCGTTGGTTTGATTATCACCAACTGTATCGTTATGGGGCGTGCTGAAGCGTATGCGATGAAAAATCCGCCGCTCGAAAGTTTTATCGACGGTATTGGTAACGGTTTAGGCTACAGCTTAATTTTGGTTATCGTAGCATTTTTCCGTGAAATTTTCGGTTCAGGCAAATTGCTTGG
>CAIQZX010000161.1 GCA_903876445.1 uncultured Pseudomonadota bacterium
CGGTTGATCCTGTCGTTCCGGTTGATCCCGTCGTTCCGGTTGATCCCGTCGTTCCGGTTGATCCTGTCGTTCCGGTTGATCCTGTCGTTCCGGTTGATCCTGTCGTTCCGGTTGATCCCGTCGTTCCGGTTGATCCTGTCGTTTCGGTTGATCCTGTCGTTTCGGTTGATCCCGTCGTAGCCGCTGCAACACAACTAGCAACTGCTCAGACTGCATCAATACAAGCAACCACCACTACTATTCTAACGAGTATTTTATCAACTCCTCCTTCATTTTCTGGTGGTGGTGGCGGCTCAACAATAAGCATTAGTGTATCTAATGGTGCGGCATCTATCGGATCTGCAACGATTACAATGGCAAGCAATGGTTCATTATCCGTTGATAGTACGGTCGATACCGCGTCATCGGGATCTGCAGGCGGAACATCTACAGCCGCTGAATCAACAAGCGATAGCGGTGCTGCGGGTGAAACGAAAGCAACAGCTGAAAAATCAAGTGATGCCGAATCAGGTTCTGCTAAACAAGCAGATGCTAAATCCGATGGCTCTAAAGATTCGAGTTCAACATCAAGTCCAGCAAAAAGTGCTGCATCTACTTCAAAAACAACGACAGCAAATGCAAGCGGTGCGAAAACCAATGCCGCTGGCGCAAAAAACAACTCTACAACAGCTAAAGCCGATGGTACATCCTCAAAAACAGCTGAAGGGGGTCAAGCAAAAACAACTTCATCAGCAAATACTCCTGCCTCTGCTGTTGCAAGTAAGTCGGAAACTCAAACAACAGCACAAACTGCAAAATCAGACGCTTCTTCTCCAGCGGCTAAAACAGCGAATGCAGCAAATGCTAGCGGAACTAAAACTACTGCATCTTCAGAAGGCAAAACAGCAACCGGAAGTTCATCTTCTTCTGCAACCACCGCAGTTAAAGCGGCTCCAGTTAGTGTAGCGACAGCAAAAGCGACACTCAGTGATAATATGACCAGCGTTAAAGCAGGCTCAAATGGAGTGGAAACATTGAAATCTTCATTAGCAGATGCGGCTATAAAAACAGGCGTTCCCGCTGCAGAAGCAGCAAAAGCGAGTGATTCTTTCGCACAAATTTTAGTGACAAAATTAGCTGCAGGCTTACCGATGAGTGTTGCAACAGCACAGGCGCAAAACGCATTTAATTCAGCAATTAGTACCCCAGTCGCCACAACACCGCAAGCCGTTGCAGCGAATTCACTGGCGGGTGCTTCGACAGCAAGTAGTTTGACTGCTCTTTCTGGAACAACAAGTAACGCGGGTTCTGCAGCATTTGAAGCCTCACTCAGTGCAAGTTTGGCTAACGGAAGTAGCATGGAACAAGCAATAAAAATCGCTCAAGGTAGCGCACAACAAAGTGAAGCGGCGGCTAAAATTGATAACAGTCCTCGTGGTGGATTAGTTAATGGATCTGCAAGTACATTGACAGACACTTCACCTGCATTCCAAAATTCACTAAGCAATGCGTTAGCAAAAGGTATGTCACCAGAGCAAGCCTTGCAACACGCCACTACAGCCGCTAACGAATCTTCCGCTGCCGCAAAAGCCGATGCAAATAATCCTAAAACAGCATTGTCTTCTGGCAATGATGAATTTGCTAAAACTATTCCAGCCGGTGACTTTAGTAAATCATTAAGTGCAGCTCTCGGACGTGGAATTTCAATGGATCAAGCTATGAAAAGTGCGGCACAATCTGAAGCAGTAAAACAACAAGGGATTGAAATGGATGCAAAAAGTTCTACCGCAGGTTTTGCAAATGGTAAACCACCTGAAATGCAAAGTAGTCCTGAATTTGATGGGGCGGTAAAAAGTGCAATGGCACACGGAGCAACACCTGAAAATGCAGTTAAAGTGGCAACGCAAACCGTGAAGAATTTGCCGAAAGAAGTCAGCACACCTACTAATTCATTAGCGACAGGTAAAAATATCGATACGCTGACATCTTCTCACGGAAAGGTATTTGAAAATGTATTAGGCTCGGCTCTCGCAAGCGGTATGCCTATTGACGTTGCAATTGCAAAAGCTGAACGTGCTGAATCAGCTGGCAAAGCCCCTGAAAATAAAAATAACACTACTATTTCGCCAAATAAAAACTAATTTAAAAAATGAAAAAATTTATCGCATCAATACAAATTAACTATAGATGGACATTCTTTACATTGATTTTGCTCACAATTGGCATTATCGGGACAATAATGTCAGTGGTGACACACTTCACGCTCATAAAAGATGATGCTAAAACACGCCCTCAAATTGCTATCGTCATACCATCAAATAGTGAAATGGGTGTTAATTTTAAGCAAGGTGTTCAATTATACGTTGACGCACTCAACAATAAGGGTGGGCATAATGAACGCTTAGTTGATGTTTTAGAAATTGATGAAACAGTGGATGCCGCTGAAAAAATTGTAGCGGATAAACGAGTGATTGGGGTTGTAGGCTATCTCAATCCAGAAATACTTAAACAATCGGCGAGCGTTTATGAGAAAAATCATGTTCCATTAGTAACCCCCTTGTTTTTACCAGAAGCGATTGAAAACGTTACTTCGCTTGGAATAGATCCAAAAGATCAAGCCCGTTTTGTTGCTAACTATGCGAGAAATATCCAACAGCAAAGATTGATGTACGTCGTTCGTGAAGAAGGTACTGAATTTGATTCGTTAGTTGATCCTTTTGTAGAAGTTTATCAACGATTTGATATTCCAGTTAAAAAAGTATGGACGATTCCAAAAGGTGAAAACTCTGACGCAGAACTTACAAAAGTATTAAGCGAAATCAAAAATATAGACATTGGTGCAATTTACATCGTAGCTGACGGTGATTTGTCAGGACGTTTGGTTAAAGGTATTCGGGATACGGGTAATTCATTAGAACTCTATGGCACGTCACAATTAGCTTCTAATGCGTTTTCAAGCAGTGTATCAAAAACACTGACGAAAAAAGATGCGGCTTCCTTAACACACGGTATTATTGCAGCGTCCCCTGTACTTTTTGATACAGCAAATGAAAAAGCGCAAAACTTTCAACGCTATTACCAAGAAAAATACGGTCAATCACCTGATTGGTTAGCAACTTACGCTTACGATGCAGCGAAAATTTCGCTTTCTTCCAAACCCGGTGAAGATGAAGTAAAAGGGATTCTTGGAGAATTAAATTTTGTTAATCGACAAGCTCAAATTCCGATTCAAATGGGAATTTATAGTGGAGAACGCTTAATTTCGGCACCGGTACAATTGTTGCCAATTGCTAAAGGCGCAAATTTTAATTACATCGAAGCCTTACGCCAAGGGCGTGTATTATATGTAAATGATCGTTTTATGTTTAAAACAAACGTTGTTTATGTTGGCGTTAAAGTCAATGAAATTTCGGATTTAGATTTCCAAAAAGAAACCGCAAGTATCGATATGACGATTTGGTTTCGTTATCGGGGTGATTTTGCACCACAAGATTTACATATCTTCAATTCCGTTGAACCTATAGTCCTAGAATCACCCGATGAAATTAACGGCGACAATGTACAATATCTGCGTTATCGGCTTAAACAAAAATTCAAATTCAATTTTACAGATGCAAAACGCGCTTACGGTCAACACGTTGCAGGAATTAGTTTTCGTCACCGTGAACTTAATCGCAACAACGTAATGTATGTTGTAGACGTTTTAGGAATGCCAACTGGTCATGATTTGATTGCCGATTTGCATAAACGAAAAGTCCTTAAATCAAATACAGGCTGGGCTATTGATGATGCGTGGGAATCGCAAGACATTGTTACTGAAAATAGTGATGGTGCGCCGCAATATGTTGGTTTATCAGGTGAGAAACCGCTCTTTTCAAAAATTACGCTTGGGATGTTAATTAAACCCACAACTAGCGCACGCGATATTATTCCAAGTGAATATTTCATTTATATCGCTATTTTTGGGATTTTAGGTGCTATTTTTGCTGTAATGATGGACTTGCGTCGATGGGGGCGTTTCTGGTCAATGCAATCTTGGATATTACGACTTATTTTCTGGCCATTAATTTTATTATCATTAGGAAATTTAACTCTCGATTGGGCTTTTACAAAATTATCACCCAGCATAACGATAACATTTGTATCGGTTTACGAAAGTTTATGGTGGTTGTTAGGTGCCTTATTGCTTGATATTGGTGTACGTCGATTTGTATGGGAGCCATTGGCGCAGTACAGCAGCAGTAAAGTCCCAAATGTAATTAAATTATTTGTCAGTATTTTGATTTTTGCTTTTGCATTTTCAGGGATGTTGGTTTTTGTATTTAACCAATCGCCAACCAGTTTATTAGCAACATCCGGTGTACTCGCAATGGTTATCGGTATGGCAATTAAAGATATTATTGCAAACGTTTTTTCTGGCATTATTTTAAATTTTGAACGTCCGTTTAAAGTTGGTGATAAGATAAAAATCAATACTGTAACAGGCGTTGTGACCGATATTACTTGGCGGACAACAAGAGTTGAATCTTCTGAAGGTCACATGGTGAGTTTAGCTAATGGCAAAGTGACTGAAGCCTTCATGGAAAATTACAGTCAAACACCTAATGGTGTATCGGAAGATGTGCATTTTTACACTAAACCCGATACAGATCCTATCGAAATCATAACGATAATTCATGACGCGCTGTTAGTATTTTGTAATGACACAACACAGCAAAATCCGAGTGTAAAATACAAAGGTATTGTGAATGTTTCGGGTGATTGGGTAGCAGATTTTCAAGCTAGCTATCGTTTAGATTCCAGTGGAAAAAAAGCGACGGTGAGAGAAAACCTTTGGATATATATACACCAGAAGTTTGTTGAACGTGGTATTTCATTATTACCCAGTAATGAAAAATTACCTCTTCTGAGCAAAAATTAAATGAATGTAAAAATAGTAAAAATGGTTCAGAATGCGAGTTTTAAAAACTCGCTAAAAGCTCTTGCGTTGTAGGAATTTTAAAAAACATTTACTATTTCGCTCAAATTCATAAAAACTAGTTGGAGATGATAAAAATGACAAATAATACTTTTAACCCAAACTCTCCCGATGAAAAGCTAGATGAAAGGCTAATAGAGGCAGAACATCTTGTAAGAATGAGTATGTATTATGCAGCGGGTTTGGGGCTTGTTCCGCTCCCTGTTTTTGATTTAGTTGGTATCACTAGTATTCAGCTCGATTTATTGAGACGCTTGAGTGATTTGTATGGTGTCAAATTTTCACAAGATATGGGTAAGAATGTTTTGGCCTCATTGATTGGCGGAGGCGTGTCTTATTCAATCGCGCCGTTACTGGCTAGTGCAGTTAAAGTAATTCCACTTGTTGGCTCTGTTTTAGGTGCCGTTAGTATGTCAGCTACTGGTGGAGCGACAACTTATGCTTTAGGCAAAGTGTTTATTGAACATTTTGAATCGGGTGGCACAATTTTAACGTTTGATCCAAAAGCTGTTAAGGCTTTTTACGAAGAGCAGTTAAAAGAAGGCAATGCTATTTTGGCAAAAGACAAAGCACCTAACTCAGAAACCGCAGGAAAACTTGCGACCGAATCGAAATAGTCCTAAAAAACGTCCAGCTTCAAAATTTTTGGGGACTGGACTTTTATGGGAACTTTGATTTTGTTTAATTCAAATGGAAGGCAAAAATGACTGGAATCATTTTAACTGTTGCAGCTTCTTTTATGATTGCTTGCTTGGGAAGAAATAAAAGATTTGGATTTTGGGGGTATTTTTTTGGATCTCTATTGCTCACACCGTTCGTCGGATTGATTTTGATGCTTGCTTCCGACAAGATCTCAAAAAAAGTGATGGTATCTTAAAGTTTCGGCTTGATGACAATTACATTTAAAAAATTATAAGAAAAATATCATGAAATTATTTACCATGCTTAATCGTTTAGAAATAGATTTTTTGCGTTTTCCTGAAACGCTACTAATACCAAATCATTCAACTTAACATTTTGATTACACCAAAAATTGCAGCCATGTTTTTAACTAAACTACGGCATTTATCAAACGAAACAATATCGCTGTTTAAAAAACAGTTTAAAGTTGGGAGGACTTATTTTGTCTAAATACTTTAAGTATATTTTTTGCTTGGCGGTGTTGATTATATTGCCTGAATTTAGAGAGGATCAATCAGAGCTAGCAAAAACCAGACATGACATCGCAAGAGAAAACGATGACCTAGCAAAATGTAAAGTGCTTTCCGAAGATACGAGAGCCTTTTCTGAAAAAGCAATGTGTCAGGCATTCACACAACAAAACGACAGTTGTAAAACATTCGCGGAACAAAAACCAGAATGCGCTCCATTTTTGAATTCTCCTGATTACGCAGAAACTAAATATAATTGTTCTGTAACAAAAAATAAGTCGAAACATTGTGACACTATAGTTCGAGAAAAACTCTGGTATTCCAAAGCATTAGAATATAAAGATAACATTTTAATTAGCTCAATTTTTAAATTGATTAACATTGATTTGAATGACGATTGGGGAGAAATGATTTCCCGACTTGAGTTTAAGATAAAAATTGCGATTGTTGCGCCAATGGATACAAAAAAAGAGTTTTATCAAGGTGTTAGAATGGCTATCGAACAAATAAATCAAGAGGGTGGCGTATTAGGTCGTTCATTGGAAGCCGTTGAATACTCAAAGCATGTTGATGTAGATGAATCAAAAGAAATTGCTTATGAAGTTATCGAAAATACATCTCTTGTCGCTGTTATTGGAGCGCAAACTTCAGAAAAAACAAAACCTGTCACTAAAATTTATGAACGCGGTGGCATTTTTAATTTAATTACCTCTGCTACAAATATGGATATTATCAATGCGGATATGCAATATACGTTTAGGATGATTCCAAATAACATTGGTATGGCAGAAAAGACCGCCGTTTTTTGTAAAAAAAGCGGCTATAAAAAAGTGGCTGTTGTAACTGAAAATAGTGCTTATGCGGAAGAATTAAGTAACGCTTTTTATAAATCGTCTGTGGAAAAAGGAATTGCCATTAACTATTTCAAAAATTTCGATAAAAGAAAAACCGATTTTGCCGGCATCATTGGTGAAATGATGACTCGTAAGGTGGATGTTATTTATTTTTCCGGTCGATATAATGCAGCGTCGAAATTTTTGATTCAACTTAGAAATATGGGTGTCCAATCTCCTGTTATGGGAACAGAATCTTTAGATGCCGCAAACTTTATTAGTTTAGCGGGTACATCAGCTGAGGGCATTGTGATTCCATCAATTTACAACGAAAAACTAAACAGTCCCGAACACACTGTATTTTTAGACTTGTATAAGAAAAAATATGGATTAAATCCGAATGCACTAGCAGTTCAAGGTTATGATTCAGTGAAATTATTGGTCATGGCGATAAATGAATTAAAAACTACAATTCCCGAAGAGGTCGCTTCGATAGGGCATTTTGAAAAAGATTGGTATGGTGCCAGCGGAAAACTTACCTTCGACAAAGAAAATGGCATTAAAAAAGACATCTACTTCAAAAAATTGCATTTAGGGGAATATGAAATTATTGATTATTGACAATAAATTATTGTACTCGGAAGCTATAAAAGTTCGATAAATTCGAAAATTAACCGTTAAGATTTAGTGTTATCTATATCAGTGATTTGATAACTTTACAAAATGGAGTGTAATCACATCATGTTAAATAATTTACGAGAAAGTGTTTCTAATTATTCATTAGGACAGAAACTTCGTGCTTGGGTAAAGCGCAGTACCCCTGTACTTGTAACGTTAGGTCTTTTGGTAACATTAACGTTCATCTTTTTTTTCAACCGCATTGTAATTACTGTTCATTCTGGAGAAGGCGGTATTTTATATAGACGTTTCACCTCTGGAACGGATACCGATTATATCTACCCCGAAAAACTACATTTTATTTGGCCTTGGGACACAATGACCATTTATCAGGTGCGTACTCAAGCGGTTAACCATGAATTAGTTGTTTTGACAAACTTAGGTTTACCGATTACGTTAAAACTTTCGACACGATTTCACCCTGATTATGAAATGTTAGGTTTTTTGCATCAAAAAGTGGGACCTGATTATGTTAATCAAATTGTCATTCCTCAAATAGAATCTGTTTTAAGAAAAAAGATTGGTGAATTAACCGCTGAGGATATTTATGCGAATAAAGAAGGCGTGCTTAATAAAATTATGTGGGTAGCTGTTGAAGAAACGTCGCGTAATTACGTTGTTGTTGAAGATATTATTATCCGAACAATTGAATTGCCAGATGTAATTAAAAGCGCAATTGAAAACAAATTGGTTCAAGAACAAAAATTAGCGACGTATGAATTCATGTTGCAAATTGAAAAAAAGGAATCCGAACGAAAAGCAATTGAAGCCGATGGAATTAAATCCTATCAAGATATTATTTCTAAAACATTATCAGATAAACTCATTAAATGGCAAGGGGTTAATGCCACGCTGGAATTAGCTAAATCACCAAACTCGAAAGTGGTTGTTATTGGTGCAGGGAAAGAAGGAATGCCAATTATTTTGGGTAATGAATAATTTGAATTTTTATTCAATTCTGGTAATTGCAATTTATCATTTAACGTCAAAAAATATTTAAATTAACTATGAAACTACTCGATTTCTTTAACCGTGAAAGCGAAGTTCCCAAAAGGCAGATGATTTTCACTGCTTTAATTTCGGGTTTGGCAAATGGTTATTTATTGATCATTATTAACAATGCAGCAGAAATGGTCGGAAGAAGTCCCGACTTACAAATACAGAATTTTTTTCTATTTGTATTAGATTTGATTTTGCTGACTTACACAAAGCAATATGCGTTAAAGCAAGCCACAATTGCGGCTGAAGATGCTATTCATCGTGTCAGAACGCGCGTCACAGATAAATTGAGACACACCGAATTGACTTATATTGAAACAGCCGGTCACGCTTCGATTTACACCCGCATTACACAGGATACAAGTTTAATTTCAGAATCTGCGATTATGCTAATTAACGCTTGTCAGCAACTTATCGTGGTTTTTATGTGTTTGCTATACATCGCATGGTTATCGATACCGGGATTTATGTTAACCGTAGGTATTTTGGGCATGGCTATATTGATGTATTTTTATAATTCAAACTACATCAATACAAAACTACACGAAGCATCTGAAAAAGAAGCGACTTTTTTTAATGGCATAAAAAGTATTCTGCTTGGTTTTAAAGAAATTAAAATTAACCGCAAAAAAAATGAAGCCTTATTTTCACATATCAAAATTGTTTCTAACGAAGTCAAAGATATTAAAGTTTCAGCGGGACTGCATTTTGTTTTAGATTTAATGTTTGCTCAAACATCATTTTTCATTTTATGCGCCGGCATTATTTTCATTTTGCCCGCCGTCAGTGTAATAAATTTGGGACAGGTTGTTGGTATTACTATCGCTATTTTATTTTTATTTGCGCCATTAGGGATTGTTATCAATGCGTTTCCAATGTTTGTACGCGCCAACGTTGCGGTAGAAAACATTTATCAACTTGAATATGAAATTGATGCCGTAAGTAAAAAAGATTCGAATATAGAAACACAGCCCCCTGTTTTTGAAACTCTCGAATTTGATCAAATCAGTTTTCATTATCCACAACAAAACGGCGGATCAATGTTCGGGGTTAATTCATTGAGTTTCAAAATCAATAAAGGTGAAATTTTATTTATTGTAGGTGGAAACGGCAGTGGAAAATCAACGATGTTAAAATTATTAACAGGGCTTTATTATCCTTCCATGGGTAACATTTATGTAAATGGTAAGCCATTAGATTCAAATGATTACATTCATTTTCGTGAACTTTATACTGCCATATTTACGGATTTTCATTTGTTTGATCATCTTTATGGCATCGATAATATCGATTATGACGGCGTCGATTCGTTATTAAAAACAATGGGATTAGAGAAGAAAACATCGTTTAAAAAAGATAGTTTTTCCAATACCGATTTATCAACTGGACAGAGAAAACGGCTTGCTTACATTTCATCCGTGCTTGAAGATAAACAAATTTTCATTTTTGATGAATGGGCGGCTGATCAAGATCCCGAATTCCGTAAATACTTTTATGAAATATTATTAAAAGAATTAAAAGCAAAAGGTAAAACCGTCATTGCGGTTAGTCATGATGACCGTTATTTTTCAGTAGCGGATAGAATACTGAAAATGGAATATGGACGAATTGTCAATTAAAACAAAGCGAATCGAGGCGTGAAATTCTTACCAACGCCTCAAAAATCGATTTTATTTCACATTTTTGTTATCTAAAAAATAGGTTTCAATAATCGAATCGATGCTGTTTTCATCACGTTTTATTTCTATCTTTTTTGAAGATTCGTCTAATAAAGGGCGTGTCGCAATATGAATACCGCGAATAAATGTAATTATCCAAACCCCTTCAACAATAACGAATTTCATTGGTAACATCAGCACAGCTAACGAAGATAGCAAACTTTTAGTAACCGCTTGTCGATAATTCAAACTTAGATTTTCTTGGTACGCTTGAGTCAATTCGAACAATGTTTTTAATTGCTCCAAATTATCATCCATCAATACGACTTGTGCGCTATCCGTTGCGACATTTGTTGCCCCACGAAATGAAATTGATACATCTGCTCGGCGTAATGCCACAGCATCATTTATCCCGTCTCCAATAAAACAAACTTTACGACCTTCAATTTGTAACTTATCTATTAAACCCGCCTTCCCTTCTGGTAAAACATTGGCGAAATATCCATCCATTTGTAAGTCATTTGATAATCGGCGTGTCGGTGCTTCTTGATCGCCAGAAATAATATACAAATTTAAACCGCGTTCCTTTTTTAACCAACGTGTAATTTCTAATGCTTCAGGTCGTAAAGTGGCATCTAATTCAATTGCGCCGGCTAATTTTTTGTTTATAGCAACATACGTTAAAGAACGTCCATCTATTACACATCTATCTGCATGTGATTGAATTTCTTTTGGTAAATCTATTTTTTCCAGCGTCATAAATCGTTGACTACCAACTAAAATTTCATCATTTTCTATTTTTACTTTTATTCCGTAACCCACTTCATAATAAGCAGTATCAATAACCGGTAATTCTAAGTTTCGTTTATTTGCTTCGCACAATATCGCTTGGGCAATTGGATGGGTTTGACGATGTTCTGCTGTCGCCGCAAATCGCAAAACGTCATTTTCATTATGTTCGCGACACGCATGAATTCCAATAATATGAGGTTTATCTAACGTTAATGTTCCCGTTTTATCAAAAACCAACGTATCAATATCTTTCAAAGATTCCAACACTCTGCCGTCTTTGACCAAAATGCCGTGTTCTGAACCGGTACTTAACGCATTTAGTAACGTAATCATTCGCAAAGGCACAATGCCAACAACATAATTACAACCTAAAATGGCAGCTCCCGTAACAGGACCTCCGACTAATAAACCAAACATCCCTCCCGCTAACATGGGCCAAACTGTATGTTCAACACTTGCGAATTCAGCGCGTAAATTATCAACACCATATTCGACTGTATGATTAAGAACGTCTGCAATTTTTGCAGCGGTGGTATCATTTCCTGATTTTTCTACACATACTCGTAACTTGCCACCTAATACAATGGTCGCTGCAAGAACAGTATCGCCCGCCGATTTTTCTACTGGTTGAGATTCTCCCGTTAAGCGTTGCTGATCAACCAATGCCCAACCATCAAGAATTACACCGTCTACAGGAATCATTTGACCGACATCTAAAATCAATGTGTCACCCAATTTTAATTGCTCAAATGGAATACCGACTTCTACACCATTTACTTCAATCCAAACTTGCTCGGGTTTTTGTCCAAGTACATCAATTAAATCTTCCCGCGCTCCAATTTGAGTAATCATTTGAATTTTTTGGCACAATCCTGAAAAAATTGCGCCCACCACACCGATAAAGAAATATCCGCCTAACCACATCACAGCAAAGTAAAGACAAATTAAATGAATAATACCAAAGCGATTTTCTTTAAATGCAAGGCGATAACTTTCTTTAAACCACGGCCACAAATTGTAAATACCAATCAAAATAACCATTGAGATTAGTGGAATGCCTGTAAAATAAATATCTACCAACAAACCAAATGCGATGAATCCTAAACCTAAACGCCGATTACTGCGTTTTTCTTGAATACTTAAAGGACGTTTTTTATTTCCGACAATTTCTTGTAAATGTTGATTCCGAGCGCGTCCCGCAAGTATAGGATCAATATAGGTTCGCACAAGCATTTGATAATCATCATCCGCTTTCGATAACATCATCATAAACCAACTTGGATCAAGTGGCGGATTGTTCGGATTGGCTTCCGCCACTTCTTGTTTCACCCTTTTTTCATCATAAAAATCTGCTAACGCAAAAGTGACAATCGATGCGGTAGCCTTAGCAATAACGGCAGCGGAAGCAGCAATAACAAGTAAATGAATCATAAGGGGATATACTCTGCGATAATTGAGTGAAATTACCCATCTACAATTTAGAAAATGGGAAGCGTTTTACAGTTGCGGTGAATTTTACCGTTTAAAATTTGATACACAATCTAACAAGGTTTGAAACAAGTTTGATTTTGTAAGTATGCGAGAATTCTACAATTCTGAAACAGAAAAATCAAAAACAGCTTCGCTAAATGTCGATACGTTACATTTAGAATTCCGCACTGTCAGTTAAATCTATTTATTTGTTATCATTAAAGATATATTCTCAGACCAAATCTTTTTAAGACAAGCATTAGGTGGCAACAGTATTTCCCCTTTCGCTTTGTTTAGACGTTAGGTTAATTTTTGAACAGAAGTTACTTTATTCGGCATAATTAAATTTTATAAATTGGAAAATACAAACTAATGCGTCGTATATTTTTATTATTTGCAGCGTTATCGCTTACAGCTTGCAGCACAATGGATGTCGTGAAAGATTCTGTTTCGGGCATTTCAGATTATTTTTCTGGTGGCGAAGATAACGCCGATCCACCAGCAGTTTTGACTGAGTTAAATGCAGAAGTGCAAATTGAAAAATTGTGGAGTTCATCAACGGGTGTTGGAGCAAATGAACAAACCGTTAAACTCGCGCCAGCGATTCACAATCAAAAAATTATCACAGCTGACCGCGAAGGTCTTGTACAAGCGCGACATTTAGCAACCGGCGATAAAGTTTGGGAATTTGATAGTGAATTAAAATTATCAGGCGGGGTCGGTTTAGGTGCAGAAACCGTTATTTTAGGTTCAAGTAACGCCGATGTTATTGCTTTAAATAGTGACACGGGTGAAAAAATTTGGTCGGTCAGAGTGTCGAGCGAAGTATTAGCGATTCCCGTTGTGGCAAAACACGTTGTTATCATTCGCACCACCGATGGCACAATTACCGCGTTAAATGAACAAACCGGCGCGAAATTATGGAGTTATGAACACAATGTTCCTGCGTTAAGTATTCGCGGTACAGGCGCACCTATATGTGTTGATGACAAAGTTATTGCAGGCTACGACAACGGTAAAATGGTTGCCTTAGATTTGCGAAATGGAAAATATGCGTGGGAAACGACGATTTCCGTACCGAAAGGACGTTCTGAAGTCGAGCGTTTAGTAGATTTAGATGTTGATCCGATTGAAATTAACGATGTGATTTATGTCGCCAGTTATCGAGGCGGTATCGCCGCAATTTCTGCTTCGGACGGTGATGCAATGTGGCATAACGAAAGTATTTCATCCTATTCGGGTTTAAGTAACGATTTCCGTTATTTATATTTGAGTGATTCGCATGGTCATGTTTGGCAAATTGACCAACGCAGCGGTGGCGGATTATGGCAACAAAAAGATTTACATCATCGTCGTTTAACAGCCCCTGCGACCTATCAGAATTATGTTGTTGTCGGTGATTTTGAAGGATATGTTCATTGGTTAAGCAGCACCGACGGACGACAACTCGGACGCATTCAAGTTTCTGACAGCCCTATTGAAAATAAACCCGTTGTTGTCGATGATGTCGTTTATATTTATGCTAAAGATGGTTCGATTGCCGCATTGAAAGCAAAATAAATCAAAAAAAACAGGTTCAAGATATTTTTATTTTGAACCTTTCACCTATCTCTTAATCTTGTAGAAATTATGTTACCCGTAATCGCTTTAGTCGGTCGTCCAAACGTGGGCAAATCGACCTTATTTAATTATTTAACCAAAACGCGCGACGCAATCGTCGCAGATTTCGCGGGCTTGACTCGTGACCGTCAATACGGACGAGTCAAAAACAAAGAAATTCGCCAATGCCTTGTCGTCGATACAGGTGGAATCATGGACGACGCGCAAGGTATTGATCAAGTTGCGCGAAAACAAGTGCAAATCGCACTCGAAGAAGCCGATATTGTTTTTTTTATGGTGGATGGACGTGCGGGTTTAAGCACCTCAGACAAAGTTATCGCTGATACGTTGCGCCGATTGAGCAAACCTGTGATTTTAGTCACGAATAAAACCGACGGTGTGGATTCATTTTCTGCGATTTCTGATTTTTACAGTTTAGCATTAGGTGAACCTGTAAAAATTGCCGCCTCACATGGAACAGGTGTTCCCGAATTATTACGAATGGCAGATAAATTATTGCCAATCGCCATCGAAGAAGAAGTTGAAGACAAAGACGAAATCCGCATCGCAATTGTTGGTCGTCCGAATGTTGGTAAATCCACATTAGTTAATCGCTTATTGGGCGAAGAACGGGTTGTCGTATTCGATGAAGCGGGAACAACTCGTGACAGCATTTACATTCCCTTTGAACGTGACGGCAGAAAATTTACGTTAATTGATACGGCTGGAATGCGTCGCCGTTCACGGATTGATGAAGTAATTGAAAAATTCAGTGTATTAAAAGCCTTGCAAGCGGTTGAAAAAGCGAATGTTGTGATTTACATGATTGATGCCCGTGAAGGTATTACCGACCAAGACGCGCATTTGCTCGGTTTGGTTTTAGAAGCCGGTAGAGCGTTAATTATTGGTTTAAATAAATGGGATGGCATTTCGACTGACCAAAAAAATACGATTAGCCGTTTGTTAGAAGTGAAATTAACCTTTGTAGATTTCGCCGAAAAGCACCCCATTTCAGCTTTACACGGCAGCGGCGTGGGTAAAATGTTCGACCGTGTACAAAGTTTGTATGAAGCCGCAATGCTTGATATGTCAACGCCGAATTTGACGCGAATGTTGAAAGAAGCCACGTTAGCGCATCAACCACCGATGGTAAATGGACGACGGATTAAATTGAAATACGCGCATCAAGGTGGACGGAATCCGCCAATTGTCGTTATTCATGGCGCACAAACCGATGAATTACCTGAATCCTATAAACGTTATTTGATCAATTATTATCGAACCGCAATGCAATTGAGCGGCACGCCGATTCGGATTGTTTTCAAATCACCTGTTAATCCATTCCAAGATAAAAAACCTAAAATAACGGAATGGGAAGTTAAAAAAAGAGCGCGTTTAACACGCCGAGCTAAAGCGAAAAGCCAATAAAAATTGGCAAAAAAAAGCGGATTTTAAAATCCGCTTTTTCGTTCTTAGACGTTTATTGCCTATGGCAAATGTGCGATGTCCGAATTATCTTTTACTGGAATCATCAAATCGGCAGGACTAATTCCCAACATTAACGCTGCTGGACTAGCAATAAAAATGGATGAATACGTTCCAAAAAATACACCAAATAAAAGCACTAACGAAAAGTTATGAATTGTTTCGCCACCCAAGAAAAATAGCGACACCAATACCAACAAAACGGTTAATGAAGTCATAATCGTGCGGCTTAATGTGACGTTAACCGAAATGTTCATGATTTCTTCGGTAGATTTGTCGCGGAATTCGCGGAAACCTTCTCGAATTCGGTCATAAACCACAATCGTATCGTTGAGCGAGTACCCGATTAACGCTAAAACCGCCGCTAAAACCGTTAAATCAAACTCTAATCCTAGAATCGAAAACAATCCCAACGTCACAATTACGTCGTGAAAGGTAGCGATAATCGCACCGAGCGAAAATTTCCACTCAAATCGCCATGCGATATACGCCAAAATCGCCAATGACGAATAAAGCAACGCTAAAAAACCATCTTCCGCCAAATCATCACCCACTTGAGGGCCAACGAATTCAACACGACGCAAACGCGCAGGTTCTGCCATATCTTTGTTAATCGTGTCCAAAACTTTGGTGCTTAAATCCGCGCTACTGACACCTTCTTGAAGTTTGAGGCGAATTAACACATCTTTTGCCGTCCCAAAATTTTGAACGGTGGCATCTTCAAAACCTTCGGTGTCCAGTTTTTGCCGCAACGCATTTAAATCGGCGGGTTGTTGATAACCCACTTCGATAAGTGTACCGCCTGTGAAATCGATGCCCATGTGCAAGCCTTGTGTGGCGAGCGAAATAACCGAAATCAATGAAAGTAAGCCCGAAAAAATCAGTGCCTTATTCCGATTACCAATAAAATTTATAGTTGTTGTTTTCATTATTTTTTTAGTTTGAGGAAATACAAAACCGTTCGATAGAACAGAACGTAGCTAGGTTAAGTGAAACAAAAGGCGGATTCAAGTAGCGCGTAAAATTACAGCCAAGAATAAAAAAAAGCCGTTTAAAAACAGGCTTTCTTTTTTGATAAGTTAAAGCACATCCCCCAGCCTTTCAGGCTGCCCCCTTCAAAGGGGGCGAAACCATTTAAAATCAAAAGCAGTTGGTTTTTACTGGTTTTCCCCCTTGAAAAGTGGGAGGCTGCGAAGAGCAGAGGGGGATTTTCTTTAAACGTGAATTACAAAATTATTTCGAAACACCCGTAATCGTCACCGTCACGTTTTCCCCTTTTTTAGCTTTCAAACCCGCCGCCGTACAATTCCATTCCGTCGCGCCATCTGCCAAAGCAATTTTTTTTCTCACGCCTGTTTTCACATTTTTACAGACCTCGCTGTATTTATGAACGCCTTTGATATTGCCGCTGATACCGCCTAAAGTTCTAAACAAAACATTATCTAATTAAACAGATAACGAGCCATTTTTGCGTGTGTTACCACCATCGTCTGAACTGATGCCAATAGTTAGCACAATGCGTGATGTGAAATCTGGAATTTGCGTTGAAATCTAAGTTGTATCTGCTGTGCGTTTGTAGCGAATAAACCAATTTTCAGTCAATCTTTTGTTTTAGGTTGAACATTTTTTGAATCTCCTGAAAAGGAATAAAAAGTTTTAGCGGCATTTACTGAAACAGCCGATTTGACTTGTAAAGTAAAAAGGGAATTACTACATAATTTTCTGTCAAATTTGAAAATAACGCGCAATGTGTTTAGGCTTTCAAAATATTCACTTTAAAACGAGTTCAATTATGTGTCTTGCTGTTCCTGCCAAAATTATCAGTTTAAATGCTAACGCCGATGAATTACTTCGCACGGGAAATGTCGATTTTTCAGGCGTACAAAAAGAAATTAGCCTTGCGTATGTTCCCGAAGCAAACGTTGGCGATTACGTCATTGTTCATGCGGGTTTCGCGCTTTCAGTTTTGGATGAAGACGAAGCATTAGCCAGTTTGCAAGCCTTTCAAGATTTAGCTGACTTTGAAAAAACGTTATGAATTACACGCAAGCGTTTCGAAATCCTGAACTCGCCCAACATTGGATAAGTGCAATCAAATCGCTGACAACACAACGCTGGCGAATTATGGAAGTTTGCGGCGGTCAAACACATAGCATTATTAAATACGGCATTGACCAATTGTTGACTGACGAAATCGAATTGATTCATGGCCCTGGTTGTCCCGTTTGCGTCACGCCGTTAGCGTATATCGATAAAGCCTTAGCGATTGCGGCGCAACCGAATGTGATTTTTTGTTCTTTTGGCGATATGTTGCGCGTACCGAGTTCGCATCAAGATTTGTTGAGTTTAAAAGCCCAAGGCGCGGATATTCGGATTGTTTATTCTCCACTCGACGCGCTGCAAATTGCGGAAAAATCACCGGATAAAGAAGTGGTTTTTTTCGGTGTTGGATTTGAAACCACCGCGCCAACAACGGCTTTAGCCGCGTATCAAGCAAAATTAAAACAACTGAAGAATTTTTCATTATTGATTTGCCATGTTCGCGTTCCGCCTGTGATGCAAGCATTGCTTTCAACGAAAAATCACCGCGTTCAAGGATTTTTAGGAGCGGGTCATGTTTGTTCAATTATGGGTTTTCACGAATATCTGCCGATTTGCGAAAAATATAAATTGCCCATTGTCGTAACAGGATTTGAACCTGTTGATATTTTGCAGGGCGTTTATTTGTGCGTAAAACAATTGGAAGAAGGACGTTTTGCGGTCGAAAATCAATATACGCGCGTTGTCAAAGAAGCGGGGAATTTATCAGCGCAAGCGTTAATGCAAAAAGTATTTAACGTGGTGAATCGGAATTGGCGCGGTTTAGGTGAAATTGAAAATAGTGGTTTAGCGTTAAATTCAGATTATGACGATTGGAATGCCGAGAATCGTTTTTCAGTTGGTGAAATTAACACGCTAGAGCCTGTCGAATGTCGAAGTGGCGACGTGTTGCAAGGTTTGATTAAGCCAGCACAATGTCCCGAATTTGGTAAAAGTTGCACACCTGAACATCCGTTAGGCGCAACAATGGTTTCGTCTGAAGGCGCGTGTGCGGCTTATTATCGCTATCGAAAATAAAATCGATTTTTCAAAAGTAGGCAGAAAATTTTTGCCTACTTTAATTGCTGCTATTTAATCTTTTTGTGCTGATTCTAATGCGGCTAGTCGTGCTTCTAATTGCTTAATCGTTTTAAGTAAATCCGGTAATTGACTAATTGCGATTTGTTCACGATACGCGACACGTTTTTCTTTTGCCGGACTACCAAAAACTTGAGTTTTTGCCGCAACATCGTTTGCAACACCTGCCCGCGCCATGACAACAGCACCTTGCCCAATTTTAATGTGATCGGCAATTCCTGCACTGCCCGCTAAAATCGCGTAATCCTCAATCGAACAAGAACCGGAAATGCCAGTTTGTCCACAAACAATAACGTGCGAACCAATTTTGTTGTTGTGACCAATTTGAACAAGATTATCGATTTTGCTGCCAGCCCCGATTTCTGTGCTACCTAACGCGCCACGATCAACGCAAGTATTTGCGCCAATTTCAACGTTATCGCCAATAACAACATTACCAATTTGCGGCACTTTAACGTGAGAACCGTTACGAAATTTATAGCCAAAACCGTCCGCGCCAATAATTGCGCCTGAATGAATAATCACGTTGTCGCCAATTTCACAACCATCATAAATCACGGCATACGGATGAATTCGACAATTTTTGCCAATTTTTACATTCTGACCTAAATAAACACCCGCTAGAATTTGACTGTTTGCGCCGATTTCTACGTCATCGCTAATCACGGCAAATGCACCAACATGGCAGTTTTCGTGAATTTTTGCGTTTTCAGAAATTACTGCTTGCAGCGAAATTGTTGCCGAATAAATGACATCGGGATGCAATAAAGAAACGGCTTTTACAAATGCCATTTCCGGATCAGAACAACGCAATAAAACTAACGATTCGGGAACGTTTTCGACCTCAAAATCGCTAGCAATAAAACACGCCGAAGCCTGTGAATGTTCTAAATGTTGGCGATAACGTGCCTGTGTAAGTTGTGTCACTTGCCCATTTTTTGCAGTGGTAATATCGCCAGCAGCAGTAATGCTTTGTGAAAAGTCACCATTTTCAATTGTCGCGCCACAAATATCTGCTAATTCTTGAATCGTCATTGCCATATTTATCAACCTTCTTTTTTTGTGTTCTAAAAATTCAACGTGTTTCATCAACGCGCCAGTGTCCAGACTTGCCACCAATTTTTTCAAGTAATCGCACACCGCTAATTACCATACCCCTATCAACCGCTTTGCACATATCGTAAATTGTCAATAATGCACAAGTGGTCGCCGTCAATGCTTCCATTTCCACACCCGTTTGACCATGTGTTTTAGCTATGGTTTGACAACGAATTCGTTTATTTTCTGGTTCAGGTGTTAAGGTAATTTCAACGTGTGTCAATGGTAACGGATGACACAATGGAATCAAATCCGCTGTGCGTTTGCTTGCCATAATTCCGGCAATTCTTGCGATTCCCAAGACATCGCCTTTTTTATGTCCGCCCTGCAAAATCATTTCTAATGTTTTTGGTTCTAATGAAATAAAACCTTCTGTTATTGCGGTTCGTGTTGTGAAATTTTTATCGCTCACATCCACCATGTGAGCATCACCGGCAGCATTGAAATGCGTAAATTGAGAAGTTTGCATGATAGTTTTAATTAAGTGCTTATTTAACTTACTGTGTGAAATTCCCCACCCAGAGCTGATGGGATTGGGTGGGGATGGATAGCACTCTTCTGGCGAAGCCGCTTTTGATTTTCTGTGTTCATATTGTAGAATCTCCATGTACTTGCATTTGTGGTCATCGAAAGCCAACAGACTATAAATGCGTAAAAAGTAAATCTATTTGCAATCTCAAAAAATTGGGATTGTGTAACCCCATTTGAGGCGGCAGGTTCTGTCGTGACTGTAAAGCTTTCCCCAGTGTCTGACGAGTCAAAGCTCGTGATAATGCGAAAGATACTGATGAAAATATCAGTACGGGTCGGTCGAAGCCAATACTTAGAACGCGATAGCGTTTAGTGGGGGTATTTCACCAGTTATCATCATTGTACCTATTGGATTTGCCTATCGCTAGCGGCTACACTATAGCGACTTTTACTTTATAACATAGAAAACGAACATGACTGATAACGTACACGCTCACGAAATTTATAAATTTGGTTCAATGGCAGAACGCTGGTGGGACAAAAAAGGCGAATTTAAAACATTACACGCCATAAATCCGCTGCGTTTAAATTTTATTCAACAATTCATTTCAATTGAAGAAAAGCGCGTTGTAGATGTCGGTTGTGGAGGCGGAATTTTAACGGAATCATTAGCGCAAGCCGGTTCGGATGCGTTAGGGATAGATTTAAGTGGGGATTTAATTGATGTGGCGGATTTGCACGCTTTGGAAATGGGTGTAAAAACCGTGCATTATCAAAAAATTGCTGTCGAAAAACTCGCTGCTGAACAACCCGATAGTTTTGATTTTGTAACGTGTATGGAAATGTTAGAACACGTTCCCGATGCCGGCTCAATCGTTTCAGCTTGTGCAAAACTCGTAAAACCGGATGGCATGGTATTTTTCTCAACCTTAAATCGTAAGCCAAAAGCGTTTTTATTGGCAATTGTTGCCGCTGAATATGTTTTGCAAATGCTACCAAAAGGCACACACGAATTTAAAACATTTATTAAGCCTTCTGAACTTTGCCAAACCGCACGCACTGCCGGTTTAGAATTACAAGGCATGATTGGGATTGAATATAATCCTCTGACACAACGTTTTTCACTTGGTAAAGACGTAGATGTCAATTATATTGCGGCATTTAAAAAAACGGCTTGATAATTAAAAAATGAAAAAATTTTCCTGTGTTTTGTTTGATTTAGATGGCACATTGGTTGATACCGCGCCTGATTTAATTGCTTGTTTGAATTTTGCGTTAGAAAAACACGGTTTTTCAACAGTTGCCGCAGAATTTGTAAAACCTCATGTTTCATTTGGCGCATCAGCAATGATTAACGCAAGTTTTAAGTTAAACGACGAAAAACACGCCCAAATTTTAGCCACAATGTTGGAAGCATACGAAACCAACATTGCTAGACATAGCCGATTTTTTGATGGCATTTTAGATGTATTGGATTTTATTGAGTCTCAAAATTTATTGTGGGGAATTGTAACGAATAAACGCGAGCGTTTTACAACGCCGTTAGTAACTGCTTTGGCATTGGAAACTCGCGCGGCGTGTATTATTTCAGGCGATACTACGGCACATTCAAAACCCCATCCCGCACCATTATTTGAAGCCTGTAAACGTGCGAATGTTTCTGCAATGGAATGTATTTATATTGGTGATGCTAAACACGATATTGCAGCGGGAAAAAATGCGGATATGTACGCCATTGCGGCAACTTATGGTTATTTACCGGCAAATGATAAGCCTGAAAATTGGGGGGCAGATTTATTGATTAGTTCACCGCAAGAGTTGCTCGCGTGGTTGAAAAATTACGCTTAGTTCAAACAGATAAAACGCAGTTATAATGTGATCTACTTTCACTTTTTAGACCCAAAGAAATTCATGAGTTCATCATCTTCCATCGATTTTAACGCCATCAAACAATTAACACTGACTGAAGCAAAAGCCGTTGACCAGTTAATCATTAGCGAATTGAGTTCAGACGTAATTTTAATCAACGAAATCGGGCGTTATATCGTTTCAAATGGTGGCAAACGTTTGCGCCCCATGTTGTTATTACTCGCAGCAAAAGCCTTAGGCGAAGTCAGCCAAAATCATTTAATTCTCGCAGCGGTTATCGAATTTATTCACACTGCGACATTACTTCATGATGATGTTGTTGATGAATCTGATTTGCGACGCGGGAAAGAATCGGCGAATGCAGTTTGGGGAAATGCAGCAAGCGTTTTAGTCGGTGATTATTTGTATTCCAGTGCGTTTGAAATGATGGTTCGCACAAATAATATGCGTGTAATGGGATTATTATCTAAAACAACCACTGCCATCGCAGAAGGCGAAGTTTTGCAATTATTGAATTGCAATAATCCAGAAACGACAGAAGCCAAATACTTAGAAGTAATTGCACGAAAAACGGCGATTTTGTTCAGTGCAGCAACACAACTAGCGGGAATTATTTCCGATTCAGGTGAAAAAATCGAAACAGCTTTAGCTCTTTATGGTCAACATTTAGGCATTGCATTTCAGTTGATTGATGATGCCTTGGATTACAAAGCGAGTGCCGAAGAATTAGGAAAAAATTTAGGGGATGATTTAGCAGAAGGAAAGCCGACGTTACCTCTTATTTACGCAATTCAAAATGGAACCCCCGAAGAAGCGGCAATTATTGTAAGTGCCATTAAAACCGGAAATCGAGATGTTTTCAATGATGTTTATGCGGTTGTTCAACGCACGCAAGCCATCACTTATACCGAAAAAAGGGCTGATGAAGAAGCACAAAAAGCAATTGACGCACTCGTTGTCTTACCTGAATCTGAATACAAAAATGCGCTGATTTTGTTGGCAAAATTTGCAGTTCAACGGAATTATTAAAATTTAACTGACCGTGCGGAATTGTCCATCCAAGCCTACCGGCTCTGGGTGGGGATGGATAGCACTCTTCTGGCGAAGCCGCTTTTGGTTTTCTGTGTTCATATTGTAGAATCTCCATGTACTTGCATTTGTGGTCATCGAAAGCCAAGAGGCTATAAATCCGTAAAAGGTAAATCTATTTGCAATCTCAAAAAATTGGGATTATGTAACCCCATTTGAAACGGCAGGTTCTGTCGTGACTGTAAAGCGTTCCCCAGTGTCTACACGAGTCAAAGCTCGTGATACTGCGAAAGATACCGATGAAAATATCAGTACGGGGCGGTCGGAGTCCCCACTATAACGCGATAGCGTTTAGTGGGGGTATTTCACTGCAAAACGCAGGGCGCGATTATTTCGCGCCATTTAGTTTGCGACAAATTCTAATTCTAAATGACGAGTTAAATGAATGAGTTTTATGTGAAATGAACCGTCGTGTTGATTTTGAATTGGTGCAGGATATGCTAACTTATATTGCGGTTGTTGAGCTGTTAATACACTGAACGCATCATGGAATTGCTGCACAGTTTTTTTATTTCCAACATTGATTGAATAATGCCAAATGTTATCGTTCTGAAATAAATAATTCATCGCCAAATGCTTTTGATATGGCATTTGCGTCATTAGCAAATTTTCACCTGCTGGCAATATGTTGGAAATGGGACGAACAATGTCGAATAATTCTAACATCAATAATTGATCATCAACTTGTAACCACAAGCACAAAATCTCGACAGCAGCATTTACCCGTTTTCGAAATCCCGCTGACACCGAAAACCGCAATTCTTTTTTTAATATAACGTTTTTTTTAAGCATCAAACTCAATCTTTCCAGCCATTTTGGTAAATTCTCCATCACAATATCTAAAGGCTCACAAATTTCAAAACCGATATGACTTAATTTGTAATTATGATTCGTTAGCATTTCAGGAATCGGATAATCATGAAAAAAATTATTTAATACTTGTTCGATATTTATAGATTGAATTTCTATTAAAGCGTGATGTACTTTTTGAAAATCAAAATATAAAACATCAGATAAAATTTTTTCATCTGTAATTTGTTTTGCTTTTAATAATATGGCATAGCGAGCGAATAATGTTATTTCGTTCTGATTCTGCAAGGCTTGATAATTTATTTTTCCACTAGATAAAAGTGGAAATTCGTTGAGTATCCAAATTTCATCTGGCACAGCATATTTGGGTAATACATTTTTACAGTCGGAACGAATTTGTGCTGTTTCAATAAGCGAATTAGGTTTTAAAATGCAAAAAGCAATGAGTTTTTGCCCTTGAATGTTTTCGGATTTTTCGGTAATGACAGCAACTTGTGAAATATAAGCCAACTTTTCAATCAGTCTTTCTATTTCAGCCAGCACTATTAAATAACCGCTACGATTTACGCTGTTATCAGCACGCCCTACTATGGCGATAGAATTATCATCATGGCAAGTAGCCATATCACCCATACGTTGCCATTCTTCCGCTCGGCTCAACCAAGTTCCCGACTCATCGATATACCCCTCAAAAGAATAGCGATGTTTACAATAAAGATTCCCATCTTTTTCAATTCGCAATGCCACATTATTCATTGGCTGACCAATGCTTGTTACACGCAATTCTAATAAATCGTCTGACAAACATGCCGCGATTGGTCCCATTTCGGTACTGCCATATTGATTCACTAATCGATTTCCACACAATGGATCAAAAGCACGAAATAAATCCTCTTTAATTCGCTGACCAGAAACAACAACTATTTTATAAGGGCGCGGATTTTTTCGTCCTTGTAACAACATTTCACACAGAGTTGGCGTAATAAATGTGACCGTTGGATTAAAGCGACGTTCTCTGTCCAAGTATTTGAGTAAATTGGTATTTTCTTGTAAATCTATCGAAGCACCTAACAAAATCGCCGGTAAAAATTCTGCACCAAAACCGTAAAGATGAAAAATAGGAACAGGAATAGCAAAGCGATCTTCGGTTGTGAATTGATATTTTTCAATGATGTTTTTTGCGCTACCCAACAAATTTTCATGGCTGTGTACGACAATTTTTGCAGCGCCCATACTGCCAGAAGTGCGTAAAAATAATTTTCCATGCGTTTCTAAGCGTAGCACCTCGGCATTATGAGATTCCACTTTTAAAAACGAAGCTGGATTTTGTAACGCATCCACTGCATTAAATTTTGGAACAGATTTAATTATCAATCGGTATTGGCAAAATTGTGGTACGGGTTTTAACTCTGAAATTCCGTCTTTTTTTTCTGACGGAGGAAGTAAAACAAAGCCTTGTTGTTTTTTTAACAATAACATTAAAACCAAAGCACTTGGAACAGAGTTAAGACATTCAACAGCTACACAATCACTCTCTTGAACACCTTGTTCTCTTAAATAGTCGTCAAGAATTGATAGCAACGTTGGGATTTCAGCATAATGACAGGTTAATAATCCATCCGTTAAAAAGTTCTCATTTGCGGTAGTTGTGATATGAGTAAGATTTTCTGCAAAATTCATAAATTATTGAGTGTTTGGGAAGGATTAGATACCATTGCTGTTAAAATTTGCTGAAATGACAAAATCATTGATTTAACAGTTTTTTCAGCAATAAAATCACGCTTATATTGCCAGCATCCAATAAGTATTTCACCTTCATCCGTTATTCGCGTCCAAAATGTAGGATATAAATCAGGAAACATAAAAGCACCATGTACCTTTTCCATAAACGTGACTTGCATATTATCCAGCGACAAAATGTCATGTTTATTAAGCTCACCTAAAAAACTAAAAACTGATCTGAATAACGGTGTATTGCGCGGTTTTTCTGGAAATAAAAAAGGAGAAATACTTAAAAAAGGAATAGATTGTTGCTCCGTTGCCAATAAAAAAATTTCACGAGCTTGCTTTATTAGACTGACAATATCTAAATTATTAGAAAAATCAAAACGTAACGCTAAAACATTCAATAATGAGCCAATGACCGGCTCTAATTTCCAATGATTACGATTAGCAAAAGTTGTCCCTAAAACAATATCTTCGTAACCACTATGACGTTTTAAAACTAATGCGTAAGCCACCAAAATTGTGTTAAAAAATGTCACACTTGTTTGCTGACTAAGTGCTTTTAAAGCTGATGTTAATTCAGGAGATATTTCGCACCAACAAGTTCCCGCTTCAAATGTCGCAGCGGGTTCATTTTTTCCAGCAATAGCGAAAGTAATTTGTGGCGGTTCGCCCCGTTTAAACCATTCTTGCCAATAAGCTAAACGCGGTTGCAAAGCGGATTCAGACAATAATGCTCTTTGCCAATTTACACAATCAACGTATTGCATTGGCAATGCAAGTAATGAACAAGGTTGTTTTGTCACTAAAGCGTGGTAATGCTCCTTGAGTTCATACAGTAAAGCTCGTAACGCGCCCATATCAAATAAAACATTATGAACACAAAGTAAAAGTACCGCCTCATTTTGTGAAAATTGCAGCAATCGTACGCGCAAACTCGATTCATTCGCTAAATCAAATGGCGTGTGACATTCAATATCGATGTGTTTTTGCAAAATTGCCGCGCGATTACTTAAATTATCAACATGAATCACTGTTATGTTTGCAACCGTTTTTTGTGGTTCATAAGGTGTAATAATTTGCTGTAAATTCCCCGCTTCGTTTTTCAACGTAGTACGCAAAAAATCGTGGCGTTCAATAATGCGATTGAAACTTTCTGTTAATAATTCAACGTTCAATTCACCGTCTAACTGAAAACCAAACGGCACGTTGTAATAACACGTTGAGGGATTACGCAACTGCAAACTACCAAAATGTTGTTGGGAAAAACTTGGCGGAATTACGTCACCTTTTAAAAAAGGCAAATTTTGTTTTGATGAATAAACGCCAGCTTTATTTAAACGCGCCATTATTTCTGGTTTGACTGCTTGCAAACGTTGCCGTAATTCAATTGTTAAAGCATTTTCAGGTGCATTAAATCGTAACTTTTCATCCTCCAACCATAATTTAATGTCAGCGCGGTCTAAATCGACTAACAACGTTTCGATTTC
This sequence comes from uncultured Pseudomonadota bacterium, assembly GCA_903876445.1. Classification (GTDB taxonomy): domain Bacteria; phylum Pseudomonadota; class Gammaproteobacteria; order Methylococcales; family Methylomonadaceae; genus UBA10906. Next base: position 27,352 of record CAIQZX010000161.1, read on the forward strand.
GGCATTCATTAAATTTCGCCTTCTTCGCGCTCTTCAAATCTGGTGAACACGGAATTTTTTTCTAACTCCGGATATAAATTCACTAAATATGGCGCAAAGCTAGAAATTGTTGAAGCGTTAAATACGCCTAACGCCGGAATATCTCGCCCAAATAAACGTTGTAATCGACCTGCCATCATCATGGCTTTTAATGAATTGCCACCTAATGCGAAAAAATCATCCTCAACACCAATATGTTTTAAATCCAGCACATCCACCCACACATCGGCTAATAATTTTTCAAATGGATTATTATGGGCTTCAACTGAAATTTCATCGCGCACAAAATCGAAATCTATTGGCAATTCGGCTAACGCTTTGCGATCAATTTTACCCGACGGTGATAAAGGCATTTCATCCACCAGCGTAAAAATAGTGGGAATCATATATTCAGGTAATTGTGTTTTGAGTGCCTGACGCAATTGTGGAATTAACTGTCGATTTAATTTGGTGTGCTGCTGATTATTCGCGTAATTTGTCAGTGTGCGATTTGGTGTTGTAGTTGTAAATGTTGCCAATTGTTGTGGCAAATCATCGCGCGTAAATACGGCATCGTAACTCCCATTCAAATCGCTATTTAACCAACTGAGTTCTACGCGATAACCTAACGGTTGCGCTAATTGACGTATATTTTCAGGTTCGACACCGATGCCAGTATATTTCGCAACATAATCCCGACATTCAGAAATCAGCGCGTCAGAATGTGCGTTATGCAACCAATTTAAGGCACAAACATCTGAACTTAAACGCGCATTTGGAATGTTACGCACCGCTAAAAACGGCGGCTTTTTACTCAGTAATTTTCCAATTTCAATGAAGTTTTGCCATTCAATTGAACTCAAATTTTGTAAAACTGGTTCAGAATTTCCAAAATGTAACACTACGTCTTGGCGGAATAAAGTCAATTGATTGTGTGAATGCCCCGATTTAGGTTCGACTTGAACATGAGATAATTTTGGCATGTGATGCGTTAACGCAAGGAAAAAAGCGGGCGAAAACTGCAAATCTTTTTCAGCATCCATTTGCTGATGTATTCGCTGCCAAACTTGCGCCACCGTATCATTATCGGTTGCGCGATAAATGGATACCGATGAATGAAACGTTTCACGTTGAAGAAAATTCGGTACGTCGCCAACAAAAATACGCCCACCTTCTTTAAGTAAACGCTCTGCCCCTTGCAAAACTTTTAGTAAATACGCAACGTCCGGAAAATGCTGAATAACAGAGTTGATAATAATAGTGTCAAAACTCCCCTCAGCGAAATCCGCCAAATCATCTGCGGCGCGTTCCAGCAAAGTGATATTGTCCAATCCATCGATTTTTTTTTGTATGGTGCGAATATGTTCTAAGCCCGTTGCTGAAATATCTGCGCCAACATAATGTTCACAATGTGGTGCGATACGCGACAATAATAAACCCGTTCCACAACCGAGTTCTAAAACATTTTGTGGCTTTAAAGCGAGTATTTTATCAACTGTTTGTTCAACCCATTCCCGCATTTCAGCTTCAGGAATTGGCTGGTTTGTGTAAGTGCTGTTCCAACCATTGATATTAAAATTTAAATCGGCGGCAGTAGCGATGGATGTTTGCCGATAAGTTTCTTCATACAACGATTGCCATAATGAAACATACTTTTTGGCATCATCAGCTTGTGCTTCAGCAATGGCTTCTGGATTAGCGACGATATAAGAAACCAATTGTTTGTCACCAAATTTGTCTTCGTATACTAAAACGACGGCTTGTTTAACGGTTGATTGTTCGATTAACGCCGTTTCAATTTCGCCTAATTCAATGCGGAAACCATGCAATTTAATTTGAGTATCAATACGTCCAATATATTCAATTTCGCCATCGGGTAAATATCGCGCTAAATCGCCGGTGCGATATAAACGCCCTTCCGAAAATGGGTTTGGAATGAATTTTTCAGTCGTTAATTCTGGGCGATTATGATAACCACGCCCGACTTGAACGCCGCCAATGTGCAATTCACCAGCCACACCAATAGCGGTTGGTTGTCCTTGCGAATCTAAAATATAAAGTTGAGTATTTGCAACGGGGCGACCAATTGGAACAACGTTTAATTTGCTGTTAGCCTTGCATTGCCAATAACTGACATCAATTGCCGCTTCGGTAGGTCCATATAAATTATGTAATTCCGCTGATGTTTGTGCGAAAAAACGTTGTTGTAATGAATAAGGCAAAACCTCACCGCTACAAATCACTCGTCGAATGGAAGTGCAATGCGATAAATCAGCGGTTTCCAACAAAATATGCAGCATAGATGGCACAAAATGCAAAGTTGTGATTTGCTGCTCTTTAATAATTTTGATGAGGTAATTCGGATCTTTATGTCCTTCAGGTTTAGCGATGACTAAACACGCGCCAGAAATTAACGTCCAAAAAAATTCCCAGACAGACACATCAAAACTAAATGGCGTTTTTTGTAATATACGATCCGATGAATTTAATTGATAAGTCGCTTGCATCCACAATAAACGATTACAAATACCACGATGTTCATTCAACGCACCTTTTGGTTTGCCAGTCGAACCCGATGTATAAATCATGTAGGCTAAATTATTAGGCGTAACATTTAATTCAGGATTTGAATAACTAAATTGAGCAATCGTTGTCCAATCACTGTCGAGGTAAATAGTTTTTGTGTTAAAAAGCGGTAAATGTGCAACCAAATTTTGCTGAGTTAATAGCACGTCAACGTTTGCATCTTCCATCATAAAAGCCAAACGCTCTTCAGGATAACTGGAATCAAGCGGAATATAAGCACCACCCGCTTTAATGATTCCTAAAATACCAATCACCATTTCTAACGACCGCTCGACACAAATACCCACTAACGAATCCGCTTTTACACCTAAAGATTGCAAATAACGAGCAAGCTGATTCGCGCGATTATTTAATTCACGATAAGTAAGTTGTTGCTGATTAAAAATCACCGCAATCGCATCGGGACTACGTTCAACTTGTTCATCGATTAACTGATGTAGACATTTATGGCGTGGATAATCTGATTCTGTTGCATTCCAATCAAATAAAATTTTTTTGCGTTCTATATCAGTTAAAGGTTTTTGCGCTAACGTATTCATGGTGTTGATCTTTAAATAATTTATTTGAAATTAAACATTCGCTCGTAAACCCAAACCTGTAAATTTACGTCGGGGTGCGCTTTAAATCGACCGTGAAATGGCTCTGTGACAGCCACAAATTTCCAATGTCCTTGCTTTTCTAACGCATCCATTTTCGATTTAAAATCTGTGTTGTCATAAAATTCAGGACGCAAAGTAAAAATAATATGTCCATTTGGTTTGGTGATTCGCAATAATTCATCAAAAGCATTACTGCGAACGTGTGCCATTACAAACACACCAATGATAATAATTGCGTCAAAAGTAGCATCCGGAAAATCTAAAGTTTCGCCTAATACTTGTTGGTGTAATTTGTTGTAACATTTTTTGAAAGTTGCTTGCTGCAACATTCCTGTCGATAAATCTAAACCCTCTAAATTAGAGTAGCCGTGTTCAGCTAATAATTGTCCAACTAATCCCGTGCCACAACCCGCATCTAAAATTCTCGCGTCCGATGCAACATATTTTGCAAGTTCAGCAACCGCTTCACTTGGTCCTCCATGACCAACTAAATCATTTTCATAAGTGGCTGCCCACTTGTCATAATTCATGGCTAATTCAGCATTATTTGTCGCTGCAAAAACAGCGTCAACATTACTCATCATATTTCCCTTTATTTGATTATTCTGAAAATTTGTAACCGAATAATTGAATATCCGACTTAAAATGCTCGGCAACTAAATTTTGCGTGTAATTGTTATAATAACTACGGTAATCGTCATGTTTACTTTTATTAAGGTGCGGTAATTTTTCTGAAATGACTAACTTTTGACAGATAAATTCAAAATCTTGATGCAAGGTTTCGTAACGCCCCACAAAATCCACTAATAAGTTACCATTCTCATCACAAAGCATTTGTTGTTGTAATTTCGTAATGCCTTTAGGGTATGGAGTCGGCGTTTGAATCACCCATTCAATGAACGCTTCAAAAGAACCTAACGCTTTCACTTGTGAATAAGTGCTAGAAGTCGGTTCGCGTAAAATAAAGTGATACATCGAAACTTGTAAATCCCAAGGATTTCGCACAAAGGCAAATTTATAAAAAGCGTTAAATAATTCAGGCGCAAACTCCTTTTGAGCATCGCTTGCTTTGGCGTGAAGCAATAAGGTTTTCCATACGTCATACATTTTATTTGGTTTGCTATCTATGATTTTAGCGGGACGCAGAATTTTAAATTTTTCAGGTTCTTGAGCGTAAGGTTCTAAAATGTTACGCATACTTATACCTCCCGTTTTGCCGGTATGAAAAAAAATAAAACGATGGCTATTTGAAATCAACATTTTGATTCTCTTTAAGAGGAGGTAAAAAACCCGTTTTTTGCCAATAAGAAACGTATTTTTTAATTAACTTTTCATCAATGTTTGGGCAAAAAATATCGCTGTTCGCTAAACCTAATTCAATATGACTTCCATCAAAAGGTGGACGGGAATGAAATAAATAATGTGAACCCGTAAAAACAACCATTAACATGGCAAAAAAACGTTTACTATCGGTATCTTCCGGATTATCGGATGTTGCATAACGTCTTAATTCGTGACTCCACTTTTCCGAACTGACTTCGTTCATGACATAACCGATATTATTCAAAATTATCATTAGATTGCGCCACTCGATGGGTGTAGGATTAAAAAGGTGAAAAGCCCTTCCCCAATTGTCTTCTTGTTTCGCTAAATGCACCATCGTGCTACTAACATAATTAACAGGAACCAACGTGATTGCAATATCCCATGCAGGATAAATCCCCATTTTAATACAGCCTTTTAGTAACCGTGGCAATAACTCACTATTATCATTCAATGCACCTGTTTTACTACAGCCCATAATGCGAACAGGGCGATAAATACAAGCGGGCAAACCTCGAGTTTGAGCGTTTGCAACTAATCTATCAGCGACCCATTTACTTTTACCATAATCTGCTTTTAAGCTGGAATGAAAAAGTGGAATCGTGTTTTCGTACAAAATTTCAGTAGCAAAATGCGCGTCACTATAAAAAACCGCAATACTCGAAACAAAATAAAAAGGCTTTGTTTGCACTAAACTCGCTAAACGCAAACTATTTTCAACACCTGTTACATTGATTGGTTTAAGCCGCTCGTAAGGATAAAGCAAATTTATCCGGCCGGCACTGTGGTAAATTACGTCAATCGTGCTGGCTAAATGACAAAACTCGCTATCCGTTAAACCAAAGAAAGGTTTAATCAAATCACCAACAATGGGTACAACCCGACTTTCAAATTTTTCTTGCCATAAATTATACGATTCTAAATGCTGAACAAGTCTTTGTTTCGCGGCTTGAATATCATCCGCTCGCACTAAACAATAAATAACAGCATCTGTTTTTTGTAATAACTCTTCAAGCAAAAAGCCGCCAACCAATCCTGTTGCGCCAATTAAAAGTATATTCTTAGGATTGAGAGCGTATTTTGATAATGGATTTTTGAATTGAATTTCATGATTTAAAGTCGCTTCGTGTTCAAAATAGGTAGGATTATTTTCAAATTTCATTGACTAAACAGAGCTGTTTTTATGAACAATAAACGCCGCCAACGTTTGTAAGTTAGCAAAAGCATCCATGCTTAAATCGTTTTCTGCAAAAACAAAACCAAAGTTTTTTTCTAGCAAGATAATAAACTCAACTACCATAATCGAATCCAAGCCTAATTCATCTTCTAAAATTAACGCATTGGAATCAATTTCTTCCAATTTAAGATTCGGATTGATTTTAGAAACCAGCAATTGTTTTAACTGGTCAATCACATCGGCGACATGAGGAGCTAAAAAGTCAGACGGAGTAAGGTGGTCAATCATGTTTAATTATTTATTTCGATTTTAAAATAAGAGATTTCATACGGTTTAACATCGGCGAAACCATTGGGATAGTCAACATTGTACTGCCAATTGCCATCAATAATAACGCAGTAAAGGCTTCATTCGTAATGATATTTTTGTCTAACAAGATATTCACAAAAATGATCATAATCAATGCTTTTGTTTGCAATAACCAACCAATAATAGAGGCTTCTCCAGGTTGCCATTTTAAAATTTTACCCGCAATTTGAAGACCTAATAATTTACCCGTAACGGAAACGACTAATAAAATACCGGCGACTAAAAAGACGGCAGCCCCACCCATTTGCCAATTTGTTTTTAATCCCGTACTCAAGAAAAAAACCGGCATAACGGCTAAAAGAATATGGTGACGTAATAAATCCATATGTTCTTGATGAAACCACTCTGAATCAAGAATAACACCAGAAAGAAACGCACCCACCATAAAATGCAAGCCCGCCCAATCGGCGGCAAACCCGCAAAATGCCAACCACATCAAACCAATATACCAACGATCTTTGGGCGGAAGCCAAGCCATCAATTTTCGAATTGCATAAGCAGAAATAGCATAGCCAACAAAGAAAAATCCTTGATGTCCTAAGCGTTCCCAATCCATTAGAATCAGTGCTAATACACCCCAAATAGCAATATCATCTAAACTGGCATAACGCAGAATTCGCTGTCCAATCGGTTTTCTTAGAATATCTAACTTTTCCATAAATAGGATAAGTATAGGGAGCGCAGTTACCGCACACGCCATTCCTATTCCGACGACAAATTGCCATGTTTGCCCCGCTGCTCCCATCCACCCTGGATATTGAACTAAGAATACAGCCGCAAAACTGCCGAATGCTAAGGGTGTTCCCAACGCAAACCCAGCTGTAATGCTACTTTCAACTCGATTTTCCCATGCTTTTTGGATATTGAGTTCAATCCCCGCTATCCAAACAAAAATCATCACCGCCCACCAAGCGATACCATTTAACGAACCGATAACAGGTTTACTAAAAACGAAATTATAAAAGTCAGGATAAACCGCTCCTAAAACCCCCGGTCCTAATAAAATACCGCAAATTATCTGAACAACCACTAAAGGGGCGTAATAATCCGTTCTTCCAACACGCCAGATTAAATATGGCACAGTGAAAATAATAGACATAGCGATTAAAAAAATTTCGGTTGTACTCATGATATTACTCAGTTAAACAGTTTAGTTAGACTAAACAACACATTGGTTGTTTAGTCTAGTAACAAAAATTGTGTTATTTTTTCATTAAATTAGCCATTGCAATGGCTCGATCAGCTGCCACTTTTTGTGCGCTTGAACGATTTTCAACGGCTTTGTTGTAAGATTCAATTTCTGGAATGGCTTGAGCGACCATATCTACACCATAAATTTTTTGCGTAGCGATACCGACCATTGATAAATGTAACCACGCAACGCAATCAGCGGCAGTAAAAGTATCACCTAAAATGAAAGGTGAAAATTTTGTTAATCTCACCAAGCCTTTTAAGCTAATTTCCAAACGATCTTTAACTTCCGCTTTTGTTTCGTCAGAGGCAGAACCCCCGAAGAAAACTTCTTTGTACAAACGACGGGCGTGTAACTCAATGTTAAGTTCCAAATGTTGAATCAACTCACGACATTTTGCACGTTCATAAATATCAACAGGATAAAGTGGATTGTTAGGATATTGCTCTTCCAAATACTCTAAAATCACTTGTGATTCAGATAAACAACCGTGTTCCGTTTCGATAAAAGGAATTTTGCCAAGCGGGGAACGTTTTAATAAAGATTCATCTTGTGATGGAACGACAAATTCTTCAGAAAATTCAATTCCTTTTTCGAGCAAAACTAATTTTGTTTTGTTGTAATAATTACTAACTGCAAAGCCACATAATTTAATCATTGTGAATCCTCATAAAATAAAAATCTCAAAAAAAAACCTGACCAACCTTTGAAATCAGTCAGGTTTTACAACGAATAACCAATATAACTACATATTGAGTAGTTCGTTCTGTACATCCGTTATTGGCGTGTCATAAATTAGCTCAATCGGCATAACTTGTTGACCGCCAACTGTTAAAGTACAGCGTTGTAAACCATGATTTTGAATGCGCGGATCATTTTTTTCCCAAGGAATAAAGCCACCACGATCTTCATTAGAACAAAAATGCTCTTCAGAATACACTGTATCCGTAACGTGAACCAAGCTATTGATGAAATTCAACAACATATTTCTTGGTTTTTCGTTTGCTAAATCACCATCAAGTAAATCAGCGGCTTCGTCAAAACGAACTACAACTGAACTGCGTGTATTTCCACCTTTTATAAACTCCCCGTTTTCGTAATAACGGAACACGGGATGTAAAAACGCCGCTGAACCTGGACGTTCTGGATCGTTACGGCGAATGAAATTAAGTGAATCCTCAAATCCATTTTCAAAATTGTCAAAGCCTAATTCCAAAGTCAGAATAACGATTTTTTTATTCGTAAATTTTGATTGTGTCAATACATAAGCAACCGGCAATTCATATAGTAATTCCGCTTTGCCATTTTCTAAAACCAACACATCACAAAGTGTGCCGAATAATTGATATAGTGCAGAAGTCGTGCTTAAACGAGTAACTAAATGAGAGCCTAATTTTCTTAAATCATCTTCATTACTCAACTCAAATTTATCAATTGGTAAAGGTATATCATGGTATTTAGATTCCAATAAACGGAACAGCGTTCGTACATTGTAACGGAAACCATGAATAAATCCCGAAGCGGATTTTTTATCACGCGCCGCCATATTCGTACCAATGAAATACATATCCGAAACACTACTTTCCCATGTTGAATTTAGCACTGGATACTTTTTCATTTTATCTACATCCGGCATAATGTCTGACGCGAACATATTTTGTTCAACATATCTGAAACCGGTACTGCGAATCACATGATCTACTTCAAACCAACCGTGTGCAGTACCTGGTGTATTCCAATGTGGCAATTCTTCGGTGTAATAAACTCTAATCGAACCATCTTCTTGTTTCACAAGTTTTGTAAGCGTCGAACCTGTGACACCGTGCATGGCTTTAAGTTGAAACATATCTAAAATGGTGTTATTAAAGGAACGCAAGTCTCCAACAAAATGACTATTCCAAGCGTGTCGCAGAAGTCGATTTCCAATCATGATAAAAATAATCGCGGCATGACCTGCTAGATGATTGGCGGTTTCAAAAGCAGAATTTCCCCGACCAAGAATAACGACTCTTTTGTTTTCGTAACGCTCTGGATGGTTTGCATCATGATCTTCATAACCCTCGGCTAATTCTATACCTTCAACTTCTGGGATATTTGGCTTTACTGGACCGGTTGCTAGTAATAATTTTTTACAATGGTATTGGTTCCCGTTGGCATCAGTAAGTACAAAATACTTACGCTCATCGGTATTGCGGGTAATATGTTTAATAGCTGTATTATATTGAATTTTCAAGCCAAATTTAATTGCAAAATCGTTAGCATAACGCACTAAATCGGTATTTTGAGGGTATAAATCTTTAGAATAATCTGTGAATAAATGTGAATTATCATAAGTAATCAATGAATTCCAATCGTGACGCAAATTAAAATCGGGTTCAGGAAACCAGTTATTGCGCTTATTTAGCGAAATCATAGTTCCATGACGCGGATAATGTTGAAAAAAAGAAGCAGCACTACCATTAGCTTCAAGAATTAGATAGTCACGCCCTGCTTGCTCCATAAAATAGCCCATTTGCAATCCAGCAGGCCCTGCACCGAGAATAATATATTCGTGATATTTCATATAGTTTGAAAAAGTTAAGACGGTTGTAGAAATCTAAATCCTGAATCATACCACTTTTTACCTTCAAGATTTTCAGCGGATTCAAGTCCAATGCCAAGAAACTTGATATACGTCAGCGACAGATTTACCAAAAAGACGTAGAATTTTTTGTTTTAGAGGTGAAATTCCTTCAATCACTTGATGACGTTGCTCTCCGAGCGAAATATCCAAATAATTTATCCCGTACAAC
>CAIQZX010000162.1 GCA_903876445.1 uncultured Pseudomonadota bacterium
CAACTAATTGTTTATCACGAAATGTTAATTTCTTAACGACAAAATCAAATTGTTCTGCGATGTCATTGATTTCATCTTTATAGTTACTGTAAATATCCATTTCTTCTGAAACTACAATAGATTTATCTTTAGTGTATTTCAGCATTGAATCTAAAAGATTTGTAATGCGTTTTGAAATCAACCCGTTAATGAATTCGCTGCAAAAAACTATATTTAAAACATTGAAAATAATGATTACCCCAAACATCCATAAGAGTATGTGATTAACAGTTTCCATAAGTTCATCTAATGAAATTATCGAATAATACCGCCAATTAAATGGTAAGGATGCACCAATAACAAAATACTTTTGCTCATGAAAAGAAAAGTCATTAGACAATATAGTTATTTGATTTGTTAATGGTATTTTTAATAATTCAATCAACTCAGGTTCACTATCTAAATTAAATTTCTCATCGTGATAAAAATCTTCGGATTGTATTTCTCCACCAAGAATAAATTTACCTTCGCCATCAATTAAAAAATGGGTTTGTTTATGCGTGACTTCATCGACATTAAGCAATGATTCAATATCGCGTTTTATATGTGTATCTTCTCCAATGTTGCCAATCCAAGTGTGATTAACATAAATCGGATACACAGCACTCACCATCCAAACTTTGTTAGCAGGGTCAAACAATGGCGGAGTAATAAGCACTTCTTTATTTGTCTCTAATTTTGACGACCCGATAAGCAACCAAGGTGTTTGCGTATAATCGGCATTTGGTAACTCATTAAAAATATAATCGGGATTACCTTTATCAAACATGATTTCACTGCGAGCAGAAGATAAAAACCAGATATTTTCTGAATTGTCGCCGCTTGAACCAAAAACATCCATTGCACGTTTGATTCGTAAATTTTGTATTTTTTGTAAATTCGTTGAATTTGATGATTCAGGAATAAACATACCTGCTTCAAATTCGCCGTTAAATTTAGATTTACGATTAAGCCATACACCATCACTATTTTTTTCCATTATTTGATTAAATAACACGATTTCATCTTCTTTAATGGACTTGTTTAATTCCGATTCGAGAATATGCGAAAAACTTTTCAGTTTCATTTCGGATTTTTTAAGTCGAGCAGTTAATAAATCAACCTTCCTTTGTGAAAGAGAGGTTAATTTAGAAGATTGAATATATAAAAGTTTATCAACGACAATTTCGTGAAACACTATCCATGCTGCAAAAGAAGATAGCGTTAGACCACTCATAAAAATCAAGAATAATCTATTATTTATTTTCATATATTATTTGCCTAAAATAATTCGAATTGTGGTAATTCCGTACCATCTTCAGCACAACCAACGTTGTCATGTTTTTTCTCGTCTTCAAAAGAATCGCCTAACGCTTTTTCTATATTGTTTATTAACTGTTCCATATCGCTATCTATTTCAGTTGCGAATTCTTGGAAAGACGTGTTGTAATTCGCCGTTGTTTCTAATGTTCTTTCAATACGCTGACG
>CAIQZX010000163.1 GCA_903876445.1 uncultured Pseudomonadota bacterium
CAGACAGCGTAGGGTTGGGTAAAACCTACGAAGCTCTCGCAGTCATTAAGTATTTCGAGGCAAAACATCACAACGTTTTGGTTTTATGTCCAAAAAAACTCAGCGAAAACTGGTTACTTTATTCATCGCTTTATAAACGCCAACTTAATCCACTAAAAGCAGACAAATTAAATTACACCGTATTAAGCCACACGGATTTAAGCCGTGAAAAAGGCATGTCAAACAATGTGGATTTAAGTGATTTCGAGTGGAGTCAGTTTGATTTAATTGTGATTGATGAATCGCACAATTTTAGAAATGATAACAAGAGCAAAAACGGTAAATCACGCTACCAACGCTTGCTAGAAGATGTGATTCAAGCAGGTGAAAAAACGAAAGTTTTATTATTGTCGGCAACGCCTGTAAATAACGATTTGTCGGATTTGTATAATCAAATTCGTTTCATTAGTGCCGACGATACTCATGCGTTTACTGATATTGGGATTGTCGATACGAAAAAAACATTGAGAGCTGCTCAAAATGCCTTCCATGATGCGGTTAAAAACAAACGTCAATCGCAACTCGCGCACCATTTAAACGCGGATTTTTTCAAATTACTCGACGCGATTACGATTGCCCGTTCACGCAAACACATTGAACGTCACTATCCCAATGTGGCAAAAGAACTGGGCGGCTTTCCTAAACGCACCGCGCCACAATCGATTTATTACGACATGGACACGCTTGGCGTATTTCCTTCGTTTGTCGGCATAGAAAAAGAAATTTCAGCTTATCAATTATCGTTATTTAATCCGACGAAATACCTGCTCAACGAATACCGCGATTTACCTGAATATCAAAGCAAAGTAAAAAACTTCACTCAAGAAAACCGAGAGCATTATTTAATCGGTATGATGAAGGTGAATTTTTTAAAACGCCTTGAAAGTTCCGTTGTTTCATTTGCGGACACGATGGCTCGAACGGTTATTAAGATTGAGGATTTGATTAAAAAAATAAAACAACTCGATGAAATTGAAAATTTGATTGATGATGATTCTGACGATGAAGAGTTAAATGATGCGCTGGCAGTCGGTAAAAAAATCAAATTCAAATTAAAACATTTAGATTGTGAGCGTTGGTTGCAGGATTTAGAAAATGACAAAGAACAACTAAAAAAACTGCGGGATACAGCTCAAAACATCACATCTCAACGTGACGGTAAATTACATGAATTAAAAAAATTGATTACTCATAAAATCACCAATCCAACGGTAGATAAGCAAGGCAAATCAATCAAAAAAGTGCTGATTTTTACTGCGTTTTCTGACACCGCCCAGTATTTGTACAATGCCTTGAAATCCGATTTAACAGAGTTAGGCGTTCATTCTGGTTTAGTGACAGGTTCAAAATGTGAAGCCACTTTAGGCATGACAAATTTTAATGACGTGTTAATCAATTTTTCGCCCACCGCTAAAAAACGCAGTGGTTTTAAAAATACGCTCACTGAAGAAATTGATGTCTTGATTGCCACAGATTGTATTTCGGAAGGGCAAAATTTACAGGATTGCGATTGGGTCATTAACTACGATATTCATTGGAATCCCGTGCGATTGATTCAACGTTTCGGACGAATTGACCGAATTAACAGTCAAAACAAAGATGTTTCAATGATTAACTTTTGGGCAACGGCTGAACTCGACCAGTATTTGAATTTGAAAAATCGGGTTGAAGCGCGAATGGCGTTAGTGGATATTTCTGCCACAGGTTCGGATAACTTATTGCTCACTGAAGACGATGCTAACGATGAATTAAATTATCGTGACGAACAGCTAAAACGCATGAAAGATGAAGTGCTGGATTTAGAAGAACTCAACGATGGCGCGACATTAACGGATTTTAATTTTGATGATTTTCGTGCTGATTTAGGTGGCTATTTGGATTTAGAGCGCGATAAATTAGCCAACGCGCCACTCGGTCTTTATGGCATCGTGCCTGAACAACCCGATTTGAATATCCACAAAGGTGTTATTTTTTGTCTACAACAAAAGGTTTATCAGCAAGAAAAGGGGCAACAAGTGAACCCGCTCACGCCGTTTTTTCTAATTTACATTCAAGATGATGGCAAAGTCAGACGCAACTTTGTTGAAGCTAAACACACGCTCGAAGTTTTCAAAATGTTGTGCATCGGTAAAGACCAGCCTTATGAAGCGTTATGCCAATTATTTGATGACCAAACGTGTGATGGCAGTGACATGACACATTATTACGATTTGGTGGCGAAATCGGTTGATGCGATTAGTGAAGCCTTTCAAGAAAAAGAAATTATAAAGTTAGCAACAGGACGTGGCGCGTTATTGCCAGTCGTTTCAGAACAAATCACAAACCCAACCGATTTTACGTTGGTAACATGGCTAGTTATTAGCGGAGAAAACACATGAAAAACACACAAACAACACCCAAATCATTCACTCGTGAAGAATACTTCGATTTAGAAAACAGCAGCGAAATAAAACACGAATTTTTCAACGGTGAAATTTTTGCCATGTCAGGCGGGTCGTTTAATCACTCTCGAATTTCGGGGAATACATTTTCAGCGTTTAATGTGAAACTGCGTGGCAAATGTTGCACGCCAACTAACAGCGATATGCGAATTGAAACGCCGAACGGTTTAATTACTTATCCCGATACTGCAATTTTTTGTGGAACGCCAGAATTAACCGAAAATCAATGTGCGTTACTCAATCCCGTTGTGATTATCGAAGTTTTATCACCTTCAACACGCCGTTATGATGAAGGCAGCAAATTCACGCTTTATCGTTCCATTCCGAGTTTTCAAGATTATTTGTTGATTGATTCTGAGAAAGTGTTTGTTCAGCATTTTCGCAAAATTAACGTCGATGAATGGCTTTTGCATGATTACCACAATTTAGCCGATTCGATTGTCATCAATAGCATTCAAGAAACGATTCACTTACACGAAATTTACGACGGCATTTTCCATGACCAATAAAAATAAACTTCAAACGCTCATCAACCAATTTTCAGGCGGCGATTTAAGAGCAAACGCCATCGCGTTATTTAACGAACTGGGCTATCAAAGTCCGCGTACTTTTAATAAACCCGTTAATGAGATTTTGAGAACATTCGACCATGAAAAAGCGTTGTGTTCAGAGTGGATTAACGCGCCATTTCTATTTCAATTAGCCGAAGATAATTTAAGCAATATACAATCATTACTCACCGAGGTTGATGGCACGATTATCGAATCCTATATGTTTGTGGCGATTGAATTAGAAAAATCCGAGTATTCACGAACGCAACTCGTCACCATCACCCGCGAACTCAATAAAAGCCCACAACCTGTTTTGATTTTATTCAAACACGGCGACACATTAACGTTATCGGTTATTCACCGACGATTACATAAACGTGACGAAAGCAAAGACGTTTTAGAAAAAGTCACATTGCTTAAAGATATTCGTATCAGTGACCCGCATCGCGCTCATGTAGATATTTTGGCGGATTTGGCATTTGATAATTTGAATTTAAAAGCTAACGCCAGCTTTGTTGATTTACACAACGCTTGGCAAGCTGTTTTAGATACCAAAACGCTCAACAAACAATTCTACAAAGAATTATCGCAATGGTATTTCTGGGCAATGAAGGAGGTTTATTTTCCTGACGCTGAAAATATCGAAGCCGTAAAAGGCGGCATTTTTGAAGATGAACATAAAGTGCGCGAACACAACGCTAAAAACCTGATTCGATTATTGACGCGCTTATTGTTTGTTTGGTTTATCAAAGAAAAAAATCTGATTCCTGAGCAGTTGTTCAACGAAGATTGGATTAACGCGCAATTAGATGGTTTCAAACCGCAAATCAGCGACAAATCAAACGCTACTTTTCAAGCGAATGACAGCCATTTTTACCGTGCCATTTTGCAAAATTTATTTTTTGCAACGCTGAATCAAACTTGTGAAAAACGGGGATTTCGTAACGACGGACAGCATCGTAACGTCACGAATTTAATGCGTTATAAACCCTATTTTTCAGAGCCAGACGCATTTTTAAAATTGGTTTCTGATGTTGTGCCATTTATGAACGGTGGTTTGTTTGATTGTTTAGATAAACCCATTCCCGAATTAAAAGGCAAACAAGGCGGCGATGTCATCGCTTATGAAGATGGATTTTCAGACCGTCCCGATAATAAATTGCGCGTGCCTGATTACATTTTCTTTGGTTCACATAAAAACGTCGATTTGAGCGAAGAACTCGGCAACAAACAAAAGTCTGTTGAGATTAAAGGCTTAGTCGATATTTTAAAAAGCTACAAATTCACCATCACTGAAAACACGCCGATTGAAGAAGATATTGCAC
>CAIQZX010000164.1 GCA_903876445.1 uncultured Pseudomonadota bacterium
GAAAAAGGTCAGCCTGAAATGTATCACGAATTATTTCACGGCACGACCAAACACGGCGCACAGCGTTTGATTTCGACCGAAAGTAAAACGCCGTTGACGTATTACAGTCGCCCCAGTCCGATGGGACAATTGTTTAAAACGTTCGATGCTCAAAATGAAAACTGGAATATCGGCGTGGTGGGTTTGGGTGCGGGCGCGTTGGCGTGTTACGCGAAACCGTCGCAAACGTGGACATTGTACGAAATTGATCCGCTCATCGTGGATATTGCCAAAAATCCTGCCTATTTTTCTTATCTCAGCCAATGTGCGCCGAATGCGATTTCAGAAATCGGTGACGCACGTTTGTCCATTCAGAATAAACCCGACGGTACGTTTGATTTGTTGATGATGGATGCGTTCAGTTCCGATGCGGTGCCAACGCATTTGCTGACGCGCGAAGCGATTGAACTCTATTTCAAAAAACTAAAACCGAATGGCATTTTGGCGTTTCATATTACGAATCGACATTTGTTGCTTAAAAAAGTGGTTTCGATTCATGCTGAACAAATGAAGCTCGCGGCGTTAATTCAGGAATTCAAACCGCAAGACAATCCACCGCCGTTAATTGTGGCAACCGATTGGGTTGTGTTGGCGAAAAATCCTGAAATGTTAAAACCATTGCAAACCAGTCAAATTGGTTCGTGGCAAAAAATGCCGCTTTATTTCGATATGCCCGCGTGGACGGATGATTTCACCAACATTGTGAGCATTTGGAAATAAATTAGGAAAAAACCATGAAATTCGTAAACACCATTCACCAAACCAAGTAAGCCAAGAAAATGTGTATTGCACCAAAACCTTTTATGTTGATTTGCCCATCGTGTCATTGGCAGAAGCATTGCACGCCAAAAAGTGATGCGCTGTTTTTTGATATTCCAACGAATTGCCCTGCTTGTCATCATTCGCCGTTGGAAACAAAACCGTTCTATTCACTGTCTATCGCTGACAAATTGAAATCCTTCCTTTTTGATTAAATTTTTATAATGAAACAAAAAATTCAAACATTGCTCACTCAAATGAATCACGGATTAGTGGAACGTGAAGAAGCCATCAAAACCGCGTTGCTGACAATGTTGGCAGGCGAAAATCTCGTATTGATTGGCCCACCTGGAACAGGCAAAAGTATGATTGCCCGTCGCGTTGCAGAAATTTTAGAAACCCATCAGGACGCGGGTTATTTTGAATATCTGTTGACCAAATTTTCAACACCCGAAGAAATTTTTGGCCCGTTGTCGATTACTGAACTCAAAGCCGACCGCTTTAAACGTAATACCGAAGGCTATTTGCCAACCGTACAAATCGCGTTTTTAGATGAAATTTTCAAAGCCAGTTCCTCAATTCTCAATTCATTGCTCACGATTTTAAACGAGCGCGTTTTTCACAACGGTTCAGAGCCGCAAAAAGTACCGTTGTTGTCGTTAATTTCAGCGTCGAATGAATTGCCCACAGGCGAAGAAGAATTAAACGCCTTGTACGACCGTTTTTTGGTGCGGAGTTTTGTTGATTATGTCCGTGAAGATAATTTACACAAACTTTTTGAAGCCAACACCGCCGCGCCATCGTTTCAAAAACTCACCCAGCTCGATTTGTCACACATTCAACAAGCTGCCGAAAACGTCACCCTTTCAACTGAAATTATTGACGCGATTCGCAGTATTTGGGCGCAACACAAAACCACTTTCAAAGAAGACCGCCGCGAAAATTTATCAGACCGTCGTTTGAAAAAAATCATTCAACTTTTGCGTGTGTCAGCGGCAACAAATGAACGCCAAACCGTTGATTTATCCGATGTGATGTTATTAAAAAATTGTTTGTGGAATCATTTTGATAACGCCGAAAAAGTCCGTGACATCATCATTAAAACCTTGCAAAAACACAGTTACGCCGTGCCGTCAAATGGCGAAATTCCCGTTGTTGCAGACATCGCGCCAGAAAGCCCCGCGCCACGCCGCACCGAAAATAAAATTAAAGGCTTCGTTGGCAGTGGCACAGAACACGACCCGATTTTGATTCAGACGTTAGAAGAATTTGTGGACATCAGCCGCCCCGACGTTGGCACGCAAGGCTATTATTTCAAACAAACGGCAGATATTGATTGCGCCAGTTTGACGCATTGGACACCGATGGATTTTAAAGGGCATTATGATGGTGACGGTCGCAAAATTGAAAATCTTGATGGTACTATTTTTTCTACCATTCAGCCGAAATCCAGCATTATCAATTTAACAGTCGTTAATTTGGCTGGGAATGTAGAAGGTAGCGAAATTTTGAATTGCAACACATACATCAATACTGCAACTGACTGTCGAATTAGTAGGTGTGATATAGGTTTAAATGAAGCTACAAATTGCCAAATTAGCGAGTGCGATGTTTATGTTAAAGATTCAATAGGCTGTGAAATAGTCGATTGTATTGGTTCGGTGAGCAGTGCGAAAGATGAGAGTTTTATAGGACGATGTTTTGCTAATAGCTCGATTGCTGATGATTGTATCAATAGCACGATTTATAATTGCGCGGTTGGTCACTCAAATCAAAAATATAAATTTAAACGCATTTGTAACATATTGGACGATTCTAAATTAGAAAATAACGTCGCCATTGATTCCATCACGGTTAATGGCGAAAAATATCAAGGCGAAAGCAACCCCAACGGACAAGACGGAAAAACCGTTGCGGCGGCAATGTTTAATCAACGCCTTTTTGAATTCACGTTAGGTTGGGATTTTGAAAATGTGTGGGAATGGGACGAGGCAAACAATCAACCCGCTTTGCGCTGTTTTTCAAACCCTGAAACCGCATCAAAACCCGCCGCCGCGCCACCCAACACCACAGGCATGGAAGATTTACTACTCCAACAAATCCGCAATAACGTTTGGTTGTAAGGAATTGTGATGTTTTCATTTTTAGCCAATGCCGCGTCAAAAATGGGAGGCGGTTTATTTTCAGCCGCTTATGTTGGCTTAAAACCAATGAAGTATTTCATCGACAATTATTTTCGTGAAAAAGTTACGCCTGTTGCGGGAAGCGTGTTGTATTGTGATTTGTGGGTGTTGGTTGAACATTCAGGCATTTACACGGGCGAGGGCAAAATTTCAAACATTGTGGTGGAGGGTTTCGCCGAAAGCGAAGTGCAACACAGCGACGCACGCGATTTCACGTCAAAAAGTAAATTAGGACGCAAAATTTATGTGTCTTCTGACAAACATGGCGCGGTCGGACATGAAACCGTTGCAAATGGCGCGAAAGGACATTTGGGCGAGCGGTCATTTTATGGTTTGGTGGTCAAAAACTGTCATCAATTTTCTGAAAAATGCGTGAATTACGCGCACACGGGTTACGACGGCGGTTTTCTGGATGGTTTATTTGAAATTAGCGATACATGGGAACCGACGATTGGCGCGTTGAAAAGCGCGGCGCGAAAAAAATTAGGCGCAACAAAATGGCGGTTGTGGGATTGGGAAAACGAAAATGAACGGGAAGAAACGCCCGAACCTGATTGGAAAGCAATCAATGATTATTTTGAAAATCAGCCGTTAAATTCCAAAAGTATTGAACAAATCCGCCAAGAACTCGCGGCAACACAAGATTATGAAACGGAAATTTCAGATGAAACTATCCCTGATGCTGTTCGCAAACGATTGACGGTTTTCAGACAAACATTAACCGACATTTCAACGAAATATGAAGAAGTAAAAGGCTTTTTAGCCCAATGCCCAGACGCGGGTTTTTCCTACGCACAACTTAAAAACTTGAATGAAGATTTTGCGGCGTTAGCGAATACGCTGAAAGACAACGCACAAATTAAAGAATTGGTGCGAAAAATGGGGCGGGATTACATTTCGGAAGAAAAGAAAAAACAAACCCGTGTTCCACAACGTAGCAAAAGTGAAGTGCATGGCACACACCGTAGCGATGATTTAATGCGTGTGTTGCCGAGCGAATTGTTAAATTTAGAAGATGAAACGCTGGAAATGTTGTTTTATGCACGTTTGTTAGAAAAAAATCTGCAGACTTACGAATTGCAATGCACAACCTTTGTGCAACCTGAAGAAAAAGAAACGCACGATAAAAGAACGGGCGCGGTGGTGGCGTGTTTGGATACGTCGGGCAGTATGGAAGGCGCACCGTTACTGAAAGCGAAAGCATTGTTGTTGGCGATTTCGGGGATTTTGCAAAAAGAAAAACGGTCGTTGTATGTTTTGTTGTTTGGCAGTTCGGGACAAGTGAAAGAATTTGCGATGCACAACCAAGCAACGGCGGCGGATTTACTGCAATTTTTACGAATGGGCTACGGTGGCGGGACGGATTTTGAAACCCCATTAAAACGGGCGTTAGACATTATTGAAGCACAAAACAGTTATCAAAAAGCAGACGTGTTGATGATTTCAGACGGGGATTGTGGTTTATCAACGGAATTTGTTGAAACGTTAAACAATCGAAAAACGGTGTTAGATTGTTCGATTTATACGGTGCTTTGTGCGGGTTCGCGCATAGATGACAAGTTTAGTGATGAAGTGGTTGTGCTTTGAAAACTATCGCAAACCTGTTTTGGCAAAAAATGCCGCTTTATTTCGATATGCCTGCGTGGACGGATGATTTCACGAACATTGTGAGCATTTAGAAATAATTTCTACCAACACGACATTCCGCAGAATGTTTGTGTAATTACGCCTAAATGCTACGATTAGCCAACTTTTTTAAAAAATTGAGTAAAAAAATGATGGGAAAAACACGTTGGTTACTTGCCACGATTTTAAGTATAAATAGTTTGGTTGCCTTCGCTGAAGATATACCGGTTAAGCAATTGAAAGCATTTTTAGCCTCAGCCAAATCGGTGACAGCGAATTTTAAACAAACGCTTATCAACGAGGCTGGCGATCCGTTTCAAACTAGTCAAGGCTTGTTTTATTTACAACGCCCAGGGAAATTTCGCTGGGATTATACAAAACCGTTCCAACAACAAATTATTTCTACATCCGGTAAAGTATGGTTTTACGATACCGATTTAGAACAAGTAACGATTAAAAAACTCGATGAATCTGTCGGCTCAACCCCCGCTTTATTATTAAGTGGTGACGTGCCGTTAGAAGATAATTACACTATCGAACAACAAGGTTCTGAAGGTGAAATGCACTGGGTTAAACTTGTTCCGAAAAACCAAGATAGTACATTTAAGTATGTGTTGATTGGTTTAGAAAAAGGCGTTTTGAGCGGAATGCAGTTAAATGATAATTTCGGACAAATGACGCGGATTTATTTTTCAAATTTAAAAATGAACCAAGAGTTGAATCCCGATTTATTTGAATTTACAGTGCCAAAAGGCGTTGATGTTTTTGCAGAATAAAATTTTTAATCCATTACAGAGAAAAACACTATGACAAAATTAGCTATCATCGGCGGAACAGGTTTAACGCAACTCACTGCATTAAAAAATCCACGTCATGAAACAGTTTATACACCCTATGGTAATCCATCCGCTGATTTTGTAATCGGTGAAATTCAGGATAAAACGGTTGTTTTTTTAGCGCGACACGGTAATCCACACACAATTCCACCGCATAAAATTAACTATCGTGCCAACATTTGGGCATTGAAAAAATTAGGTGTTCAAGACATTATCGCCGTTGCTGCGGTAGGCGGTATTACGCCGAAAATGGTTCCGGCATCGTTAGCGATTCCCGACCAAATTATTGATTACACTTATTCGCGCGAACATACTTTTTTCGATGGTAAAGACGGAAGCGTGACACACATTGATTTCAGTTATCCGTATTGCCAGAAATTACGCGCTAATTTAATTACCGCTGCGGCTTCAGAAAATTTACCTATTAGCCCAATTGGAACTTACGGTTGCACACAAGGTCCTAGATTGGAATCTGCGGCTGAAATTGCCAGAATGGAACGTGATGGCTGTGATTTAGTTGGTATGACGGGAATGCCAGAAGCAAGTTTAGCGAAAGAACTTGATATAAACTATGCCGCGCTTGCTGTGATGGCAAATTGGGGAGCTGGTAAAATAGAAGGCGAAATCACAATGACGGAAATCGAAGAAAACTTGCACCATGGTATGGCAAATGCCGCTAAATTATTACAAGCCTTTGTGGCGGCGTATTAAAAAATGCAATCTGTTTTTGATTTCGCTGAAAAATGTTTGCATTGTGGTGAACGCAAGGAATTGTTAGCGTTAACGCATAAAGCGTGGCGATTAGCAGAGAATAACGAATTAGTTTTCAAATCGGAAAATGTAGTGCTACCGATTGAGCAAGTCTGTTTTCCAAAATCGCCGAGATTATTGCCACCGCGTGAAATGCCAAAACGTAAATTCCACACACAAGAAGGTTTAGCAGCATTTTTTCATGCTATTGCCCATGTAGAATTTGTCGCCATTTATTTGGCGTGGGACATTGTTTATCGATTTCGTGATTTGCCAGAAAGTTTTTATCGCGATTGGTTGCGGGTGGCGGATGAAGAGGCGCAACACTTTTCACTGTTACGAACAAAATTACAAACCTTTGACATCGATTACGGTGATTTGCCGGCACACAGTGGACTTTGGGATTTGGCACAATACACGGCATCCGATTTATTAACACGATTGGCACTTGTACCACGAAATATGGAAGCGCACGGTTTGGATGTAACTCCGCCATTGATTGAGAAATTCAAACAACTTGGCGATGATAATGCCGTTGAAATTTTAAGTCGTATTTTAACGGACGAAGTCGGACACGTTGCACTTGGTTCAAAATGGTTTAAATGGTTGTGTGAAAAACGGAATTTAGCGGCTGAAAATACTTATCAAACGTTATTGTTACAGTATTACACTGAAAAAGGCGGTAGTTTAAAAGGAAATTTTAATCATGAAATGCGTTTATTAGCCGGTTTTTCTGAAGCAGAATTAACATGGTTAAACGCTCAAAGTCGTTGAAATGCCATTTTTAAATTTGGCTCACGGGTTGTTTGTTATAATGTCGCCCACGTTAATTTCTTTGAAAATAACGTAATCACTATAATTTAAAACATTTTTAAAACCTTTATTTTGGTACATCGAATGACTCAAAACGCAACGTCTTTTATACCCGACCTTGATTGGACACAGGTTCGAGAAACTGCAAAATTACTTAACTTATCCGCCGGTCAAGTTGAGGATATGCTCAGTAAAGCAGATATTTCGGTGAATACCTTAACGGAATCGTTCACATCTATCGTTGAACACATGCGAACGATATACAATAATTTGCAAGAATTAGAAAATACGCCCGCACGCGAAGAAGCATTGAAATGTTGCGTTGAAACGAGTGACCGCATTCAGGATTCGATTATTGCATTTCAATTTTACGATCGGTTACAACAATGTTTGGGTCACGTTACGTCGAATTTAAAAGATTTATCCACTTTAGTGGCTACACCGGAACGTTTATACAATCCTTTTGAATGGAATAAATTTCAAATGGAAATTCGCGCTCGCTACACAATGGAATCTGAAAAAATAATGTTTGATGCTATTTTAGAAGGCAAATCCATTGAAGAGGCGTTAGCCATTAAAGATGCCATTGAAGCGGAATACCCTAAAGATGATGACATTGAACTATTTTGATAACACGATGAACCAATCTGCAATTAGAAAAGTTATTTTAACGAGTGGCTTGGTGCTGCCTATTTTCATTACAGGCTGTACTGGTTTAAGCGGAACACAACCGCCCGCCCCTGTTTATAGTAATAATCATCCATTCAATACGCCGTTGCCTTCTACGCAACGCCAACCCGTTGTTGCTCCACCAGTTGTAAAAGAAGAAATTGTTCAAGTGCAGCCATTGCAAGAATCCATGCCGATTGAACAGGTCGAAATTAAAGCCGAGCCACTTGCACAACCCGAACCTATTGCCGCTGAAATTCATAAACCCGCATCGGTAGGAACGGTATTAGCCGTACCAAAAGTCATTGAAATTGCACCGCCCACAAAACATTTGCTAATGCCAACACCCCCAACAGAAACGGGTGTTCCTAAATTTGAACCCGCGCCACCACTTGAATTTAAACCCGCTGAATCGACAACGGAACAATCTCCGGCAGTAACAGCATTAGTTTCTTCGGCGAATAAAAGTAGCAACACGGGTGATGTTGAATCGGCGGCAGCAGCAATTGAGCGGGCAATTCGTATTGAGCCACGAAATGGTGACTTATTTTACAAATTAGCGGTATTACGATTGAAACAATCAAAACCCATTTTAGCCGAAGATTTAGCCAGAAAGTCAGCGTTATTAGCGGGCAAAAATAATACGTTAAAGAAAAATAGCTGGTTGTTGATTGCACATTCAAAAGAAATGCAAGGCGATAATGCGGGGGCTGATGAAGCACGAACAAAAGCGGCAAGTTTTTAATGGTTGCTAAAAATGCGTAATAAACTTTATCCATGGCAACAAAACGATTGGCAACAGCTGCAAAGCTACGTTAAACAACATAGGGTGCCACAAGCCTTACTTATCAATGGCGCGTTAGGAATTGGCAAATTACATTTAGCCGAACATTTTGCGTATGCTTTACTTTGTGAGCGTCCAGAATTAGATGGTTTAAGTTGTGGTAAATGCAGTCGTTGTTTGTTGGTAAAAGCAGAAACACATCCTGATTTTATTGATTTACGACCTGAAGAAGACTCTAAAACCAAAAAACAAAAAACATCCATTAGTATTGACCAAATTCGCACACTTATTGAAAAACTCAGTTTGAAACCGCAGTTTGAACGTCATCGCGTGATTTTAATTCATCCGGCTGATGCGTTGAATAATGCGGCAGCGAATGCCTTTTTAAAATACTTAGAAGAGCCAACAGAACGTACCGTTTTAATTTTAGTTACCCATCGAATGAATAAATTGTCTGCAACAATTAAAAGTCGTTGTCAAAAATTCACGATGGCAATGCCGGATAAAAATTTAGTTTTACAATGGCTTTCACAACAAACAAATAATGCCGAAATCGTATTTAATTTAGCACAAGGATCGCCTCTGCTGGCTCAACAATACGCGACGGATGAACATTTAACACAACGCCGCGATTGTTTTGATGCCTGGCTTTCAATAGCTAAACAAAAAAGCCATCCTATTTTGATTGCGGAACAATGGTTGAAATTTCCAGAAACGACTTTATTATTTTGGTTAAGTTCATGGGTGATTGATTTAATTCGCTATCGACATCAAGTTGTGCCGAAAAATTTATATCATGCTGATTTGCAGGTTGAATTAAGTGACCTTGCGGCGCGTATAAATTCGATTAAATTATATGAATTTTACGATTTATTGTTACAAAGTCGGCGCAGGCTCGAAACGCAAATTAACAAACAAGTTTTATGGGAAGAAATTCTCATCGCTTGGGCAGCTCTTAATCGGAGCTAATGTAATGGCTGAAAAAATAAATCAAAGCATTTTGTCATTTGCCTTAAAAGATAAAAATTCGCTATATGCTTCCTATATGCCTTTTGTTACGACTGGGGGGATTTTTATCCCTACCACTCGCGATTATGAAATGGGAGCTGAAATTTTTATATTATTAAATTTAATGTCCGAAACGGAACGCTTGCCTATTAACGGAAAAGTGATTTGGAAAACACCCGTAAGTTTAGAGGGCTACCTTTCTTTTGAGTCTGGAATTGGCATTCAATTTGACAAAAAAGATAGTGCCGTCAAAAACAAAATCGAAATGTATCTAGCTGGAACATTGGAATCCGAACAACCAACCTATACAATGTAATTTTTCTATTGTCTTGATTTAATTTGAAAAAGACAGTTTTCACATGTAATAACTATATTGGAGATTATTTATGATTGATTGGAATAAAGCCCCACGTTGGGCAAATTGGTTTGCAACTAGCGAACGTGGTATTGGCTGCTGGTTTCAAAATAAACCGACTCAAAAAACATGCAAAAAGTATGGTATGCGGTGGGATTCTAAAGGTCTGAAAGAGTATGTGGCGGGTATCTTTTTTGAAACGACCAGCGTTTTAGTAGCGCGTGAAGGCGTAGAGAATGAAGAAGAACAATCCGAAAATCATGATATTAGTGCTAAAGTAGAATAAGCATTTCATCTTCCAAAAAACATTATTTTTCCTAAAAAACGATATATTCATGCTTATTGACTCCCATTGCCACCTCGATCGTCTTGATTTAAAGCCGTATCAAAATGATTTTGCCTGTCTGATGGCACATATTCGTGAACAGCAAATTGAACATTTGTTATGTATTGCGATTGATTTAGAAGCCTATCCAGCAATGCGAAAATTGGTTGCCGATTATGACGATATTTCTGTCTCAGTGGGCGTTCATCCCAATGAAAATGAAGGTCAAGAACCCACGGTTGAAGAATTGATTGCATTGGGAAAAGATGAGAAAGTCATTGCGATTGGTGAAACGGGCTTGGATTATTTTCGCAGTGAAGGCGATTTAACGTGGCAGCACAATCGCTTTCGTAATCATATTCATGCTGCAAAAGCATTGAAAAAACCGTTAATTATTCATACTCGCGAAGCAAAACATGACACGCTTGATATGTTACATGAAGAAAATGCGGGTGAAGTCGGTGGAATTATTCACTGTTTTACCGAGGATTGGGAATTTGCGAAACGCGCGTTAGATTTAAATTTTTACATTTCATTTTCTGGAATTGTAACGTTTAACAGCGCGAAAACGATTCAAGAGGTGGCAAAAAAAGTACCTGCTCATCGCCTGTTAATCGAAACGGATTCGCCATATTTATCTCCCGTTCCGCATCGTGGTAGACCAAATTACCCGCATTATGTTCAACACGTTGCTCAAAGTGTTGCAGATTTGCGAGGGATTTCATTCAATGCTATTGCAGACATTTCAACGCGCAATTTTTACACACTGTTCAAAAAATCATGATTACATTACGTTATTTTGCCAGTTTAAGAGAAACCATTGGGCATTCAGTGGCGCAAATAAACATTTTTGAACCGCATACTGTTTTAAGTTTATGGCGGTTAGCCAATCCAACGTTAGCCTTACCAGAAAATATATTAACCGCTGTGAATATGGATTATGTATCACTTACGCATCCGGTTAAAAATGGTGATGAGGTTGCCTTTTTTCCACCTGTAACTGGCGGATAAATATGACGGTAAAAATTTGCGATTCGGCATTTGAACCCTTTATTGAAATCGAAAAATTTCAACATGGATTAGCCTTGCAAGGAAAATTTGGTGCAACCAGTATTTTTATTGGCACAATGCGTGATTTCAATAATGGCGATGATGTTCAAGCAATGACATTAGAACATTATGACGGCATGACGCAGAAGCAATTGGCAAAAATTATCGTTTCTGCAAAAACGCAATGGCGTATTTTGGACTGTTTAATTGTGCATCGTGTTGGTGAAATTTTCCCAAATGAACCAATTATGCTTATTTCTGTTTGGTCAGCACATCGAGGAGATGCTTTTGAAGCCTGTCGTTACTTGATGGAAGAATTAAAAGCAAATGCGCCATTTTGGAAATTGGAAACCTTGGCGACAAATAAAACGCGCTGGGTAAGTAACAGTTCGTTTTAATCTATGATTATAAATACAATCTATTGTTTTGAATTAAGTTATTATTTATTTAGAATGCTTTTCGTGGAACGAAACCCAAGTTTCATGTTAAAAAATCCGTTACGCTTAGTGGCTTTATAAAAACAGTCGGGACACGTTACAGCCAGACTTTAAACGCACACAAGAGCAGAGTAAGACTTTCATAGCGGTGTTAATAAATACTGGAAAACCATCGATTTTCATAGTTTTTTAGAACTGTTAGTAAGTTGTAATGTGAACTACCAACCACTAAACGCTATCGCGTTCTAGTGGTGGCTTCGACTGACCCGAACTGA
>CAIQZX010000165.1 GCA_903876445.1 uncultured Pseudomonadota bacterium
AATTTCGGTACAACCGCTGAACCAATAACAATGCCTATCGCTAAAAATAAAGTAAGCTGTGCAATTTCGGACGCGCTGTGTAATTGCAAAACTAAAGGCGACCAAGCGACCAAAATAATACGCAACGTCGCGGCACTTGCCCAAAATAACGCGCCACCTAAAATCACAAATCGGGCGCGTGGTGTAATAAAAAATTGGCGCATTTGTCCAACAAAGTCATGGAATCCGGAATCTTTGTGCTGTAAAGCCATCTCTATTTTTTTTACACCCAACAAAACAGCTATCGCGGCGGATAACAAAAATAAACCCATTGTCCCGATTAACGCTAATTGAATCGACACATCCGCGACTTTTGAACCAATCACCATTCCGAGTAAAATCGCTAAAATTGTCGAGCCTTCAATCCAACTATTTGCTTTAACCAATGCGTCATGTCCAACCAGCTCTGGCAAAATACCATATTTCGCTGGACTATAAATTGCCGCTCCCGTTCCCACAATCGCGTAAGCAATTAGCGGTTCAACATTGAATAGCAATAATCCCGCGCCGCTCGCTTTTAATAAATTCGCGGTAATTAAAATGCGGGCTTTCGGATAATTATCTGCAAACCTTCCCACCCAAGGCGCAAGAATAACAAAAGCAATTAAAAATGCACTTTGCAAAGCCGGAACGTACCAATTAGGCGAATTTTCGGCGTGCATAACAAGCGCGATAACAGTAAATAACACTGCGTTATCCGCAAAAGCGGAAAGAAATTGCGCGATTAAAAGGGCTGTAAATTTATTCATCGGAAAAGCTCCGCGATACCCTGCCGTTTAGGGCGGGGAGAATGTCAATTTGTCGATTATCGATATTCAGACACAAAAAAGCCCCGTTTTAAATCTAAAACGAGGCGTTTTTTAATTCAAAAATTAAGCGGCAAAATTTTTCGCTGCAAAATCCCAGTTAACTAATGCCCAAAAGGCTTCCAAATAAGCAGGGCGTGCGTTACGGAAATCAACGTAATAAGCGTGTTCCCAAACATCACATGTTAAAATTGGTGTTTGACCGGCTGTTAATGGGCAACCTGCATTGCTAGTGCTGACTAAAGCTAAACTACCATCTGCATTTTTCACCAACCACGCCCAACCTGAACCAAATGTTGTAACCGCGCATTTTGTAAAATCTTCTTTGAATTTTGTAAATGAACCGAATGTTGCGTTAATCGCAGTCGCTAATTCACCGGTTGGTTCACCGCCTGCGTGTGGAGCTAAACAGTTCCAATAAAACGTATGATTCCAAACTTGCGCGGCGTTATTGAAAATACCACCAGATGATTTCACAACGATTTCTTCTAACGACAAACCTTCAAATTCAGTGCCTGGCACTAAATTATTCAGATTTGTTACATAAGTTTGATGATGTTTGCCGTGATGAAATTCTAAAGTTTCCGCTGAAATATGAGGTGCAAGTGCGTCTTTCGCATACGGTAAAGCGGGAAGTTCAAAAGCCATAAAAATCTCCTAAAAATTAAAAATAAATACCAAGTAATTTAATGCGGAATAACTTTAGCATTTATTTGTGATTAAACAAAACGTCATCCGCACAGATTTTAGTTAATGAATAATATCATCCGTGCTTGAACCGACTTTGATAGAATAGCGCAAACAAACACAGTGCGGATTAGTCGATTGTTCGCTAATCCGATTTTTTTACCTTTAACTTTCAAAAAAGAAGCCCGTGGATTTAAAACATATTAGAAATTTTTCCATCATCGCACATATCGATCATGGCAAATCAACACTCGCCGATCGCTTCATTCAACTTTGCGGCGGTTTATCGGATCGTGAAATGTCTGCTCAAGTGCTTGATTCAATGGACATTGAAAAAGAGCGTGGCATTACAATTAAAGCCCAAAGTGTTACCCTTGATTTCAAAGCCGCTGATGGTGAAACGTACCAGTTAAACTTTATTGATACACCTGGACACGTTGATTTTTCGTATGAAGTGTCGCGTTCGTTAGCCGCGTGCGAAGGCGCATTATTAGTCGTCGATGCCGCTCAAGGCGTGGAAGCACAAAGCGTGGCGAATTGTTACACCGCGATTGAACAAGGTTTAGAAGTTGTTCCAGTTTTAAACAAAATCGATTTGCCCTCGGCTGAACCTGAACGAGTGATAACAGAGATTGAAGAAGTTATCGGTATTCCTGCTGATGAAGCGTTGATGATTAGCGCGAAAACAGGTTTGGGCGTAAAAGACGTTTTAGAACAACTGGTGTTGAAAGTCCCCTGCCCTGTTGGCGATGCGGATGCGCCGTTACAAGCCTTGATTATTGATTCCTGGTTTGATAGTTATTTGGGAGTTGTTTCGTTAGTTCGGATTATGAACGGCAGCATCAAGCGCAAACAAAAAATTACGATTATGTCCACGGGCAAATCCTTTTTGGCTGAAAAAGTGGGCGTATTCACACCAAAGCGGGTTGAAAAAGAAATTTTAAATACGGGTGAAGTCGGTTTCTTGGTGGCAGGAATTAAAGATATTTTCGGTGCGCCCGTTGGTGATACGGTCACATGGACAGATAATCCAGCAACCGAACAATTAACAGGTTTCCAACGTGTTCAACCGCGTGTTTTTGCTGGTTTGTATCCCGTTAGTTCAGACGATTATGAAGGTTTACGCGAAGCATTAAATAAATTAAATTTAAACGATGCCGCGTTGCAATTTGAACCCGAAACGTCGCAAGCGTTGGGTTTTGGATTCCGTTGCGGGTTCTTGGGAATGTTGCACATGGAAATTGTGCAAGAACGGCTTGAACGTGAATATGACGTAGATTTAATTACCACTGCACCAACCGTAATTTATGAAGTCATTACGCAAACGGGTCAAACCATCATGGTGGATAACCCTGCGAAATTACCTGAAAACGGCACGGTTCAAGAAATTCGTGAGCCAATTATTCGTGCAAACATTCTTGTACCCGAAACGTATGTCGGAAATGTGATTACGTTGTGTATTGAAAAACGTGGCGTACAAAAAGATATGCAATACGTTGGACGACAAGTGTCATTACATTACGAAATGCCATTGAACGAAGTCGTACTCGACTTTTTTGACCGTTTAAAATCAGTGAGTCGGGGTTTTGCATCGTTTGATTATGAATTCTTACGCTTTCAAGTCGCGTCATTGGTGAAATTAGATGTGTTAATTAACGGCGAAAAAGTCGATGCGTTGTCGAGTATCGTTCATCACGATTTAAGCGTGAAACGCGGACGCGATTTAGTCGAAAAGATGAAAGATTTAATTCCTCGTCAAATGTTTGAAATTGCAATTCAAGCGGCAATTGGTTCTAAAATTATCGCCCGTTCGACCGTGAAAGCCATGAGCAAAAACGTGTTAGCAAAATGCTACGGCGGTGACATTTCGCGCAAGAAAAAACTACTCGAAAAACAAAAAGCGGGTAAAAAACGCATGAAACAAGTCGGAAATGTTGAAATTCCACAAGAAGCGTTTTTAGCTGTTTTGAAATTGAACAAAGAATAACGGCGGCGATTATGGATTTTGATTTTTCGTTTTTTTTATTTGTTTCGACGGTTGTAACAGGCGTAATTTGGGGCGGTTATGCGTGGTATTTAAAAAGCCAAAACGTCCCTTATGATATTGAAAAAGAACCGGTTTTAGTTGAATACGCCCATTCATTTTTCCCTGTCGTATTGATTGTTTTTTTGTTGCGTTCTTTTATTGCGGAACCGTTTCGAATTCCATCTGGCTCAATGATGCCGACGTTACTAGTCGGTGATTTTATTTTGGTAAATAAATTTACTTACGGCATTCGTTTGCCGGTCATTAACAAAAAAATTGTAGAGTTAAACGCGCCACACCGTGGTGATATTGTCGTTTTTCGTTATCCAAAAAATCCCGAAGTGGATTATATTAAGCGTTTAGTGGGTTTACCACATGATAAAATTTCATATATAAACAAACGTTTAACCGTAAACGGTCAGGCAGTTACGGAAACCGCATTAGGCACATTTCAAGGTGTTGGACAAGGCGAAGATATGACGGGAGCGGCACAATTTTTGGAAAATTTAACCGGCGTAGAACATCAAATTTTGAATCGTGATGGCGTGCCATCGGTTGAATTTACTTACACCGTTCCTGAAGGTCAGTATTTTATGATGGGCGACAACCGCGATAACAGTAATGACAGTCGTTACTGGGGAACAGTTCCTGAAGAAAATCTAGTCGGCAAAGCATTTTTCATCTGGATGAGCTGGGATTTAGAAAATAAAGGGGTTAATTTTTCTCGGATTGGAACTGTTTTAAAATAATGACTTTACACAGCCCGTTATCCTTATGCTTTGACTTGCAATCGCTATTTTAGACGTTATTATTAGCGCGAAAATTAAGGCGTATTTAAGACTACGTCGTGACAATGAAACCTAATTTAGATTATTAAAAATTACAAAATCAATTATGCAAAGTCCAATTACAGAAAACCTAGCAATTGACGACAATAAAATTTTGTCTTCACGACGTAAATTTTTAACAAATATCGCTTGTGGTTCATTGCTATTCTTAGCAGGAACAAGCGTTGTGAATGCGCGAGTAAAGCATTTTTCAGTACGACGAACTGTACAAAAACACGGGCGGCGTACAACGCATATATCGGTAAACAGACATCATGAAAAATTAAAACACTCTATTTCAAGTCGTTTAGCCCGAAAAAGCGAACATCATCGTGTTCGTGAGCAGCTTGCCTCGAATCATTCGCACGGTGGGCATCACCATCATCGTCATTCAAAACATGGTCGTGTTCAACTTGCTTCACATCGTCCCGTTCGCAGTCGAATGTATGATGAAGACGCATTAGTGTTAGATACTTATGAAGATAGACAGTATTTCGCACATAAAATTCCATCAAAAATGATTTCGCTGCAAAATCTGCACACGGGCGATAAATTGCGTCTCACTTATTTTGAACGTGGCTTGTATATTGAAGATGCGTTGCAAGAAATTGATTATATTTTGCGTGATTATCATACTGGTGATATTCATCCGATTGACCCAGCGTTACTTGATCAACTTTACGATTTAAAATTGCGTTTAGGTGTTAGCCGTCCATTTAACATTATTTCAGGTTATCGTTCGCCTGAAACTAACGCTAATTTACGTCGTCACAGTGATGGGGTTGCAAAACACAGTTTGCACATGCAAGGACGCGCCGTTGATATTCGTTTGCAAGGTTACGATATACGAACCATTCGAAATGCCGCATTATCAATGCAACGCGGTGGAGTTGGATACTATCCCGCTTCTAATTTCGTTCATTTAGATACCGGCGATGTCAGAACTTGGGGCGCGTAAATCTAAAAAAAACGGCTCTTCGAGTTTCCTCAAAGAGCGGTTTTTCATACACGACTAAAGCACCTCCCCCTGCGGCTATCGCCGCTCCCCCTCCCAAGGGGGAAAACCATTAAAAATCAAAGCCCTTGCTTTTTAATCTTTCGCCCCCTTTGGAGGGGGTAGCCTGAAAGGCTGGGGGAGGTGCTTTAAAGCCCCTAATTCGTCAAAATAAATTCAGCCGCTGATAATGTAATCAAACACAACCCGTCAACACAATTTCAATTTCAGATTCCGTGTTGCTCAAGTCGCTATCCAAAAACAATAAAAAAAACCGCTAACGCAATACCACGCTAACGGTTTTTGGATAAAAACTCGAGATTACTTCAAAGTAGCAATAAAATTTACATTTTTGGCAAGATAACTTTTCTCAATTTTTATTTTAATAAATTCTGTAACAAGCCATTTAATTTATGTACAAATTCTGCTGGATTATCTAAATGCCCACCTTCGCTTAAAATCGCTTGGTCAAACATAATTTGTGTTAAATCCGCAAAACGATTGTCATCTTGCTCAACTTTCAAACGTTGAACTAAAGCGTGATCGGGATTAAGCTCGAAAATCGGTTTTTTGCTCATTCCCAAGCCACCGAGAGCTTGACCGGCATCTTTCATGAGACGTTCCATGTGCAAACTCATACCGTACACATCGGCAACTAAACAAGCTGGTGATTCTGTTAGACGATCACTTAAACGTACTTCGCTGACTTTGTCACCCAAAACGGTTTTAATTTGTGCTAAAACTGATTCAAAGTCTTGAGCGGCAGCTTCTTTAGCCACCTTTTCATCTTCCGTTTCCTCTTTACCCAAATCCAAATTGCCTTTTGCAACAGATTGTAAATGTTTGCCGTCGAATTCGTCTAAATGCGATACCAACCATTCATCAATACGGTCGGAAAGTAATAAAACTTCGATGCCTTTTTTACGGAAAATTTCTAAATGTGGGCTATTTTTTGCGCCAGAAAATGTTTCTGCTGTAACGTAATAAATGTTGTTTTGCCCTTCTTTCATGCGGCTAACGTAATCTTCCAACGAAACATCTTGTTTTTCTGTATCGTTGAATGTCGAAGCAAAACGCATCAATTTTGCAACACGTTCTTTATTCGCGCTGTCTTCAATCGGAGCTTCTTTTAAAACCACACCAAATTGTGACCAAAATGTCGCGTATTTTTCAGCGTCGTTAGTCGCTAAACTTTCGAGCATTCCCAATACTTTTTTAACCGCGCCGGATTTGATGGTATTGATTTGTTTACCTTGCTGAAGAATTTCACGCGAGACGTTTAACGGTAACGAATTCGAATCAATAATCCCGCGAATAAAACGCAAATAGCGTGGCATCAATTGTTCAGCATCATCCATGATGAAAATTTTACGCACATACAATTTCACGCCGTGTTTTGAATCCTTATCCCACATATCAAATGGCGCACGACTTGGAACATACAATAACAACGTATATTCATTTGTTCCTTCCACTTTGCTATGAAGATGTGTAAGCGGCTCTTGGAAATCGTGAGCAACGTGTTTGTAAAATTGAGTGTAATCGTCATCAGAAATTTCCGAACTCGATCTTGTCCACAAAGCCGCCGCACTGTTTACGGTTTCTTCAACAAGTTCTGGTACATTTTTTACTAATGTTTCATCTTCTTGATCACCAAATGAAGGCGGTGTTTCTTTGTCCATTACAATAGGTAACGAAATGTGATCGGAGAATTTACGCACAATTGAACGTAATCGCCAGCCATCTAAAAATTCGTCTTCGCCTTCTTTTAAATGTAAAACAATTTCTGTACCGCGTGTCGCTTTTTCAACGGATTCGATGGTGTAATCACCCTCACCTGCTGATTCCCAACGGGTTGCTTCCGTTGAACCTGCTTTTCGTGTTGTTAATGTTACTTTGTCGGCAATAATAAAAGCCGAATAAAAACCTACGCCAAATTGTCCAATTAACTCACTGTCTTTGGCTTGTTCGCCAGTCAAGGCTTCAAAAAATTGTTTTGTACCGGATTTAGCAATTGTACCGATATGTTCTTGAACTTCGGCACGGTTCATACCGATACCATTATCGATAATGCTGACAGTACGTTTTTCAGCGTCAAATTCCAAACGGATTTTTAATTCGCTGTCGCCTTCGTACAAACTGTCGTTAGATAACGCTTCAAAACGCAATTTATCTGCGGCATCGGAAGCGTTAGAAATCAATTCACGCAAGAAAATTTCTTTATTGCTATAAAGCGAGTGAATCATCAAATGCAATAAATGTTTTACTTCGGTTTGAAAACCTAGGGTTTCTTTTTTTGTTGCGGTAGTCACAAATTTTCCTTATTAAATAATGAACGATTAAAAATGAATCGTTCACTATTTATGGGCAAATTTGGATTTTTCAAGCGGGATAAAAACTAAATTTTGAAGTTCCCGACAGTCTCTGACAAGTTACGGGTTTGTTGTTCGAGAGATTTGGCTGCCGCCGTCGCTTGTTGAACCAACGCGGCATTTTGTTGCGTTACACTGTCCATGTGCGACAACGCCTGATTGACTTCTTCAATACTCGAGGTTTGATCATCCGACGATGAGCGAATTTCAGAAATCGTTTTAGTTACGCCCTCAATAGAATTTAAAATTTCTTCCATTGTTTTTCCTGCTTTTCCAACTAAATGACTTCCTTCGTGAACTTTATCGACAGAATCCCCAATTAAACTTTTAATTTCGCCAGCAGCGGAAGCGGCTCGTTGCGCTAAACTCCGGACTTCGGTTGCAACAACAGCAAATCCCCTGCCCTGCCCGCCAGCTCTTGCCGCTTCGACAGCCGCGTTTAAGGCTAAGATATTAGTTTGAAATGCAATGCCATCAATAACGGAAATAATATCAACAATTTTGCTTGCCGACTCATTGATTCCATTCATCGTTTTTACGACTTGATCCACCGCAACAACGCCATTTCGAGCAATACTTGATGACACACGCGCCAATTCATTGGCGTGGGACGCATTTTCAGCATTTTTCTGAACGGTATGGGTAAATTCTTCCATGTTTGCAGCGGTTTTTTCCAAGCTACTTGCCTGTTCTTCTGTCCGACGTGATAAATCATCATTACCAGCCGCAATTTCTTGTGCCGCATTAGCGATAACTTCACTTGAATCTTTAATTTCACTAACCATAGTTTTCAAGTTATTAACAGTGCTATTCATACCTAAAAGCACTTCGCCAAATGTTCCAGGGTATTGTTTTTCTATGCTTTGTGTTAAATCGCCTTCCGCTAGCGCATTAGAAATGCGTGAAATATCGTTTAAACTTCCTTCTAACGCATCGAGTGATAAATTTACATTATTTTTTAAAACAGCAAAATTGCCTTTTCCTTCCGCATAAACACGATGACGAACATTGCCTTGAGCAACTTCAGCCATTACTTCACCAATGTTATCAATCATGGATTGCATCGTGTGCATAGCATCCATCGTGCTACTTATTGCTCGTTGGTATTCACCCTCAACATTGATATTGACTTGTTTATTGAAATCTCCTGCACTCAAGGCGGCAGTTAATTCGTTAATACCTGTTGTGGTGGCAGATAAAATTTTAGTTAGTGTATTCAAACGTTTTAATGCCGAGGCAAAATTACCGTGCAAACCCTGAGGGTAGCTTTTCCGTGAAAAATCGCCGTAAGTCACATAAGCCATTGAATAATACATATCTACTTGTGCTGTTTCGACTTGATCCATTAAATCATTTAAAGACCACGCTAATCGTTGTAATTCTGTTTTTTTTCCGTTGATATGTGTTACACGAACACTGGTTTCACCATCACGCCATTCTTGGCTGGCATTCATCAATTTGGTTAATAATTTTTTATTATGCTGACGAGAACACTGCCATGCCCAAACAGAAAAAATAGAACTCACTGTCATAAAAATAGGAATAATCGGTTGGTTACTGTCGTGTACCCAACCGTATGCTAATGTGCTTGCCCACGTTAATCCGACTGCAGTAAAAGCCACTTGTTCATTTATTTCAAAGAGCTTGGAGAACATTGATGAGTTCTTCATAAGTAACGCCTTTATCCTCTAATAATTTACCTAAAATTTTGCTCGAAGCCGCAATTCCATCTTTTGCACCCGCTTGTCTTTCAGCCTCTAACATGGATTTATACACATCCGAAACAATTGGAATAGCCTTGGGATTTGGCATTCTTCGTACTGATGTGTAGCCAATTTTATTTTTATTTTTATCAATAATCGGGGCGACATGGGTAAAAACCCAATAAAAGCTGCCCTCCTTCGACATATTTTTTACAAAAGCAAAAATTTCTTTGTCTTCACTTAAATAATCCCATAGCAATTTAAATACCACACGCGGCATATCGGGATGGCGAACAATGTTATGCTGGCTGCCAAGTAGTTCTTCTTCTTCATAACCTGAAAATTCAATAAAAATTTCGTTACCGTAAATAATTCGCCCCGTTAAATCTGTTTTTGACACAATAAAATCTTGTTCGCGCATAATGCGTTCTTTGTCAGTGGGAATAATGTTTTTGCGTTTCATAAAATGTAATCAATTCTGTAATATAAGTTTTTTGATTGTAAGTGAATTCAAATCGAAGTACAAACCTTGGAAAATCAAGCTATTATTGATTTGAGTAGAATGTTATTAAGTCTATCAATTATCGTTATAATGCCGGCATTACGACAATTCTTACCAATATATTACATTACATGGCACTTTTAGAAATCACTCGTTTACAATACTTAAATGCAATGAACATTCCGGTTTATTTAAACGGAATGAGCATTCCTCTTTGGCAATCACAAATCGTCCCTAAAACGACTACATCCACAGTCGAAACGTTCAATGCCGTTGGCTCTACAGAAATTTTAGCCCCCGATTCATGGGAAAAATTACGCGCACAAGTTTCTAAATGCCAACTATGCAGTTTATGTTCCACTCGAAAAACAACCGTTTTTGGTGAAGGGAACTTAAATGCAAACTGGTTTTTTATCGGAGAAGCTCCAGGACAAAATGAAGATGAACAGGGAAAACCTTTTGTTGGTGAGTCGGGTCAATTATTGACTGAAATGTTACGCGCCATGCAATTGACGCGCGAGGAAGTATTTATTACCAACATTTTAAAATGTCGCCCACCTCAAAATCGAGATCCGCACGTTGATGAAATCAAACATTGTCGCGCCTATTTAGACAGACAACTCGCATTAGTACGCCCAAAAATTATGATTGCAGTGGGTCGAATTGCTGCTCAAACTTTATTAGAAACAACAGAAAAAATCGGCACATTGCGCGGAAAAATCCACACAGTTCAAAATACACCAATGATTGCCATTTATCATCCATCTTATTTGCTGCGGACGCTCACTGAAAAACATAAAGCGTGGCAAGACTTACAGTTTGCAATGCGTACGTTTAGAAATTTAACTAATTCAGATGCGGTGTGACGTATTTTTTAATTGTTGCAACATCAGGAAGAATGCTGGCTCAAGCTGCGTATCGTGAAGGATTCAATGTTTTAGTTATCGATTGTTTTTCAGATGTTGATACTTCACGTTATGCAAAAAAAGTCATTCGTGTTGATGCACTTTCGATTGAAAATTTAACTGTTGCACTTGAAGCGATTAAAAATTACGAAATCACAGGCATAATTTATGGCAGTGGTTTTGAAACGTACGTCGAAAGCCTTTATTTTTTACAAAGTCGTTTCGGAATTATAGGAAATTCAGCAGCAGTATTTGAGCGCATTCAAAACAAAAAGTTATTTTTTACCGCACTAGACCATTTAAATATCCCTTATCCGGAAACACAGTTTGACTTTCCGAAAATCGAAAAAAAATGGTTGGTCAAACCTTTTAATGGACAAGGTGGCGTAGGAATAGAAAAAATCGATTCTACTTTTTCCTCTAAAAAAGAGAGGATTTATTGGCAATGTTATTATGAAGGTCGCGCGGGTTCGGTATTATTTTTAGCGGATGGTGAAGCGGCAACGGTAATTGGTTTTAATGAACAATGGACGCACGGTGATTTTCTGTTTGCTGGCATTTGCAATCATAGTGATTTGAGTGATTTTCAAAAAAAACGCCTTGAATCATGGTTGAAATTGATAGTTCTGTATTTTGGATTGCGCGGTTTAAATACATTGGATTTTATACAAACTCAAACCGCCATTTTTGTTTTAGAAGTTAATCCGCGTCCTTCTGCAAGTATGCAACTGTATGATAATTTATGTTTGTTTAACGCACATTTAACCCACTATTTTGAAAAAAATGCCACTATAAATTTCATGGCGTATCAAATTCTTTATGCCGCTCACACATTCATAATTCCAAAAACATTCAATTGGTCACAGAATCATCACGATTTGCCATCTAATGGCACGATAATTCGCAAGAATCAGCCTATTTGCAGTATCATTACACACGAAATTTGGTCTGAAATAAAAATCAACGCTCAAAAATTAGAAGGAAATTTGACTATGAAACAAGCAAGTGTGAATAAATTAACTCAACCGTTGGTACAACACCTTATCGATAATGCGGCAAAATTAAGAATCGGAATCGAAACTTTAGAAAATGGTTGTACAATTATCGATGCCGGCATTAACCATTTGGGTGGTTTAGAGGCAGGACGGATTATTGCTGAAATTTGTTTAGGTGGGATGGGAACAGTTTCAATTAGTCACAGTGCATACACAACAAATTGGCCGCTTTCGGTAAATGTTCATACCGGAAATCCAGTTTTAGGTTGTTTAGGTAGTCAATACGCGGGTTGGAGTTTGTCACACGAAAAATACTACGCATTAGGCTCTGGACCAGCACGCGCTATGGCGACGAAACAAAAAGATGGTCAAACGTTACCGGTTGAAGAATTATATCAAGAGCTGGCTTATCACGACGAATCAGATTGCGCGACATTAGTGATTGAAAACGATGCCATTCCACCGCTAGCTATTGTTGAAAAAGTCGCTTCGGCGTGTGGTGTTTCACCTGAAAAACTAACGATTATTGTGACTCCAACCAGCAGTTTAGCGGGCGGTGTTCAAGTTGTGGCGCGAGTGTTAGAAGTCGCGATGCACAAAGCACACGCACTGCATTTTCCATTGGAAAATATCGTTGATGGTTCAGGTTCTGCGCCAATTTGCCCCCCACATCCAAACTTTGTCAAAGCAATGGGACGTACAAACGATGCCATTTTATTTGCAGGACAAGTCCATCTATTTGTGAAAGGCAGTGACGAAGCCGCAGAAAAATTAGCAAAAGAATTACCCAGTTCAACATCAAAAGATTATGGAAAACCGTTTGCAGAAATTTTCAAAGCCTACGAATACGATTTTTTCAAAGTGGACGCGATGTTATTTAGTCCCGCAAGTGTCATTGTCACAGCTGTAGAATCCGGTAAATCTTTCCGAGCAGGTCAATTAGATAACGCACTTTTAGATTTATCATTTGGCGCGTAAATTTTTCAACAAACAAAAAAAGCGGTTTGTGAAAGCAAATCGCTTTTTTTGTGAAAAATTACTATTAAAAACCTTGAGATTTTTGAATGACATTATCAAATGCAATTTCACAAGCAACACCGATTTCGCGACAAGATAGAGAAAAATTACACAAACACAAAAGTGCGGTTTTGTGGTTCACAGGGTTTTCGGGTTCTGGGAAATCCACTTTAGCCCATGCTGTTGAAAATTATTTGTATCAAAATGGTATTTCAACGTTTGTACTTGACGGTGATAATGTTCGCAAAGGGTTGTGTCACGATTTAGGTTTTAGTGATGCAGATCGCGTTGAAAATATACGTCGTATTTCTGAAGTCGCTAAACTGATAATGGAAGCTGGAGTTATGACGTTAACGACTTTCATTTCACCGTTTAAATCTGATCGAATGGCGGCTCGAAATTTAATCTCTGAAGGTAACTTTGTAGAAATTTATTGTTGTTGCGCCTTAGATGTTTGTGAACAACGCGATGTTAAAGGATTGTATAAAAAAGCTCGCGCTGGAGAAATTCCTTTTTTTACCGGTATTGACTCGATTTATGAACCACCTGAAAATCCCGAATTGGTTATAAATACCGATAAAAAAACACTTGAAGAAAGTGTGACTTTGGTGATTGAATACTTACGTCAAAAGCAGTTTTTATAAACCGCTTAGAGCAGGTAATTTTTGATTTTTTGATT
Organism: uncultured Pseudomonadota bacterium; assembly: GCA_903876445.1. Lineage (GTDB taxonomy): Bacteria > Pseudomonadota > Gammaproteobacteria > Methylococcales > Methylomonadaceae > UBA10906. The sequence goes on from CAIQZX010000165.1 coordinate 13,553, forward strand.
CACAAACCATTTGTACACCATGACGTAAAGTTGGTAATATGAAGCCCCTATATTTTCTTGTCTTAATTGGATTGATTCCAACGTTATGCGTTGCTGAACCTCCTGTCATTCAAGCCCCAGATGCTGGTCAAATTCTTCGTCAACAAGAATTGAATACTCCTAAACTTGATCATTTTCCACAATTTGAAGCCGATGAGCAGGACGTTTTAGAAGCTCCTGAAAAAGGTGTCACTGTTTTAGTAAAAAATATCGTTATCAATGGTGGAGAATTATTAGAAAGTGGTGAGGTTTTAAAATCCTTAGTCGCCGATTCCATTGGTCAATCGCTTGATTTTTCACAACTTCAAAAACTCGCCAGTCGAATTAGTCAACACTTAAAAGCGAAAGGTTGGTTACTCACAAAAGCCTATTTGCCAAAACAGGATGTTACGGAAGGCAATATCCAAATCACAATCACGCAAGGGCATTTAGAAATCAATGACGAAGGTCAAAGTATTACGATTCAACGTGCGCCCGATACACGACTTAATAATGATTTAATTCAAGAACGTATGCGCTACATCATTAGCGGCGATACCTTAAAAGGTGATAATTTAGAACGCACGTTGTTGTTACTGAATGACTTACCCGGTATTCAAGCGAAAACATCTTTAGAAAAAGGTAAAAAAGCCGGTACCAGTCGTTTAAAATTAAATGTCAAAGAAAGTGACTTAATAAAAGGGAACGCAACCATTGATGACACGGGAAGTCATTACACCGGCACATGGGTCGGAAATTTTAATGTCAGTATTAACGATCCGTTTGGAATTGGCGAACAATTTAGTCTCGGTAGTACGCACGCGGAAAATTTAAATATGGGTCGGATTTCATTTAGTGCGCCAATTGGTTACAACGGTTTGCAACTTAACACCCGTTACAGTTATTTAGATTACAGCGTGGGACGCGAGTTACGAAAACTGAATAGTGCAGGTATTGCTCATTCAGGTGGCATCGGTTTGAGTTACCCATTTATTAAATCCCGCGCCTTTAGTTTTTCGGGTTCTGCCGATTACTCCATTAAATCCACACAAGATTTTGCGAGCGGCGTTACGACAAGCGAAAAGCAAATTGATAGTGGTAAACTTGGCGTGAATGGACAAAAGATGGATAGTTTATTAGGCGGCGGTTTAAATCAATTTTCGTATGATGTCACAATCGGAAATGCAGATTTATTATTAAAAGCCGAGCGTAATGCTGACGATGCCTCAGCGAAATCGCGAGGGATTTATGATAAACATAATTTCAATTACACACGATTGCAAAAATTAACTGATAGTCTAAGTTTGTTTATTTCCACTACCGGACAATGGGCAGACGGTAATTTAAGCAGTGCTGAAAAATTTGTTTTGGGTGGTTCATCTTCTGTACGCGCCTACCCTTCTGGTGAAGGAAGTGGCGATAGCGGTTATGTATCGAATTTTGAAGCGCGTTATGATATACCGTATAAATCAGACATTGGTACGGTTCAAGTCGTTGGATTTTTTGATACTGGCTATATTGTTTTACACGAAAAACGCTATAAAAATGATATTGCCACTAAATCTGGTTTAAATGATTACCACCTACATGGTAGTGGAATTGGTATTAGCTTTGCACACGGAAATGCTTTTTCAGTGCGTGGAACATGGGCGCATACAATCGGTAATAATGCTGGGATGACTGCAGCAGGTAACGATAGCTCGGGTTCTCACGATGAAAATCGTTTTTTATTAAATACTGCTGTTTATTTTTAAGGGAAGAATGCCGTCATGAATCGCATTTATCGAATTATTTGGAGTGAAGCACAACAAGCGTTTGTTGTCGTTTCAGAACTTGCAAAAGGACATTGTAAATCCAGCCGTAGAAATACGACGACGGAGGAAAATGTCGCGCCATTACAAGCAAGCTCCTTAGGTGTCGATTATCGATTATTACCTTATAGCATTTGTCAGATTTTAGGCGTTTCATTATTGGGTTTATCGCTTGCTTATGCGGATCCCTCGCCAACGCAATTGCCTACTGGCGGACAAATTACTCAAGGCTCCGGAACGATTTCTGAAATCGGAAACTCACTTACAATTCAACAAAACACCGATAAAATGGTGGGTGAATGGAAAAGTTTTAATATCGGTGAAAAAGCGGCGGTTGATTTTAAACAACCCAACATTGACAGCATTTCCCTAAATCGTATTAACGATAACAATCCAACCGAAATTCAAGGCAAACTCACTGCGAATGGACAAGTTTACTTGCTTAACAGTAGTGGCATCATTTTTGGTAAAACCGCGCAAATTGATGTTGGCGGATTAGTTGCGACTACACAAAAATTAAGCGACGAAAATTTTAAGAATAGCCAACTTCATTTTAGTGAAAGCGATAAAAAATTCGGACGAGTTGAAAATAAAGGTGACATCACTGCTCATGGTGGCGTTGTGGCGTTTATCGCGCCACAAGTTAGTAATAGCGGAACAATTAAAAATGACGGCGGCACTGTCGCTCTTTCCGCTGGTGAAAAAGTCAGTTTAGATTTTAACGGCGACGGTTTAGTCAATGTAAAAATCGATAAAGCGGCTTTAAATGCTCTCGCCGAAAATAAAGGATTGATTCAAGTCGATGGCGGCACTGTCATTATGAACGCGAAAAGTGCGGACGCGGTCATGGATGCGATTGTTAATAATGATGGCATTATTCAAGCGCGGTCGATGAAAAATCAAGACGGACGCATTTTACTCGATAGCGAGAATGGTACCACGCAGGTTTCAGGCACATTGGATGTCAGCGGACAAACAGATAAAGGCGGTTCCGTTGTTGTTACGGGTAAGAAAGTTTTAGTCGATGCTAACGCGCGTATTGATGCAAGCGGCAAAACTGGCGGCGGCTCAGTTTTAATTGGTGGCGATTACCAAGGTAAAAATCCTGATATTCATAATGCGGAAACCACTACGGTTACTGATGGCGTAGAAATTTCTGCTGATGCCAACACCACAGGGAAAGGCGGAAAAGTTGTCGTTTGGTCGAATAAAAACACCCATGTTGCCGCGAACATTTCTTCAAAAGGCGGAAGTGAATCCGGTGACGGGGGCTTAGTTGAAACGTCAGGGCATGAATTAAATACCACCGGTATCCGAGTTAATGCGTCATCAGTAAAAGGAAAAGCCGGAGAATGGTTACTTGATCCGACCAATTTATCGATTGACAACACTTTCGTTAATGGGAGTGCAGCGGGAGGAAGTAGCACATTTTTAAATGGTTTTTCGGGGGCAGCGGATTGGACATCAAGTTATGGTGGATTTCAAACAAATTCAGGGAACTCAGGAGGTCTCCCCTCTATAGATAGCACATTAGCATTTTCATATTCGAGTAATGTGTCTGCCTCAAAAAAGTTCTCTTTAAATGGCGAAACATCAATTTCACTTGCGACAGTAGTTAACACAAATTCTTTTTTAAATACCGGCAACGTTCAAATTTCTTTTCTTGATTCATCAAATCAGACAATTTCCTCTATTCAGAGCGTCACTATCACTCAAGCAAATTATACTCAAAATATCAACATGAATGGTGTTGCAGTACCTAAAGATGCAAAATCATTTTTGGTTACTTTTAGTCAGATTGCGTCAGGTAATTACTGGGCTGGTAATTATGGGATTTCTTTTTCAAATCCAAGCATTATAGGCGTTACACCAGCAACAACAGGAATTTTACCGTCTCTAAACAACGGCACCAATGTTTCATTGCAAGCGGATAACAACATTACTGTTTCATCGCCCCTTATTGCGAATAATCCAAAGGGAAATGGTGGTGCGTTAAGTTTAACAGCCGGAAATAGTATAGATATAAATGCCGCCATCACTACCGATAATGGTGATTTTACGGCTACTGCTGCTGCATTAACATTGAATGCTAATGTTGATTCCGGCTCAGGTAAAACAACTTTAAAGAGTACAGATAACATCTGCATCGGTGATAGCGTAAATATAAATGCAAATTCATTAGTTCTTTGGGCGAACGCGGATGCAAATGGTGGCGCGATTAAATTAGGAGCAGGCGCACATTTAACCGCAGGAAATATGTGGCTGGGTGGTGGTTCTGTCGCGACAACATGGAACGATTTAACAGTAGGTGATAGTTATGCACTTGGTAATGGTAATTATCTTGACGGTGTTTATTTAGGTAATAATTCTGTAATTTCTGCTTCTAATAATCTCAGTATTTCCGGACATGGTGGACAAGGAAATACGGGTACAACCGGTTCAAATGCCGCCTCTGGCAGTAATGGGGGAGCTGGCGGTGCAGGAGGCAGTGGCGGAACAGGAATTTTAGGAATTAACGCAAGCATTAGTGCTGATCAAATCTTTTTAACTGGCTGGGGCGGTGATGGCGGTACAGGTGGTACGGGCGGCATTAGTAGTTATAGCACCTATGCAGGAGTTGGTGGTGCTGGTGGTAATGCAGGCTATGGTATCAGTTTCAATTCCAGTAATTTAACGGCAGCAAATGGTATTACCGAAACTGGTTATGGCGCGAATGGCGGTATTGGTGGAAATGCGGGTTGGGCAGTAGATGCAACCAATTCTAATGGCAATTACTACAGCGGTAATAATGCTGGCTACGGTGCAAATGGTGGTATTGGTGGCAGTAACTCTCAGGGCATGATACTTAACAATAGCACCCTGGCTTCAACTGCCGGTACTTTGCAATTTACTAATACTGCTGGAACATCATTGGGCTACGGTGGTTCTGGAAGTAATGGTGGACAATATGGTTGGTCGGGTTGGTCGCCTTATACCTCATATTACTGGGGTGTTACTGGTTATGATAAAAATAGTTATCCAATATATGGAAGTGTTCCTTACACGGCATATTCTCCTATATGGGTAAACTCGCCAACAAATAACGCTTGTTACGTTTTCTACTACGGATGCTCACCTAATTATAATTATGGTGGTTATAATGTAGGCTCTGGAATGACTAACAATGATTTAACTATAACAGGTGGTTACATTGGTAGTAACGCAGCATTAGGTAGTTCTACGGCGAATATCGTTTTGAATAACGATACAATGACATTAGATACGTCAGCAAGATTAGCATCTAGTGGTTCGCTAACTATCGCACCGCGAAATACGTCAGCAAGTATTGGTATAGGCGAGTATGGTGGAACATTACAACTTCCTGCGTCATATTTTGCTAATAATTTTGTTGATGGTTTTTCAAATATCACTATCGGACGAAGTGATAATTGGGGAAGAATAGCAGCAGAGACGTTTTCAACAAATGACAATTTAACGTTGGCAAGCGCAAACGGTATTGATTTTTATGGTTCATTAAATGCGGGAACTAATAACGTCACAATTAACAGTACAGGCTCTGTTTGGCAGAATTATTACTACTACAATGGTATTGCTACAGGTATTACCGCTGCCAATTTATCTTTGTTAGGTTCAACGAGTGGCTACTACTATCTGAATGCTTTAAACAATGTTGGTACGTTATCAGCGAATGCAAACTACGTTTACTTTACAAATTCTGGCGCGTTAACACTTGGCACATCACAAATTGCAAACGATTTAAATATCGTTACTACTAGTGGTGCAATTTCACAAAGTGGTTCTATTAACGTTAATGGAACAATGTTTTTAACCGCTGGTAATAATAGTGACATAACACTTACAGACCCTGCGAATAACTTCAACGTAGTCTATGTAAATGGTGGAAATGTTTCGTTAACCGACGCAAACGGTATAACACTTGGCGGATCATCAATTGCCCAAAACTTAAACCTGATTACGAACGGTACAATTTCACAATATGGAGGAATTTGGGTTGGTGGTTCTACAACCATAATAGCTGGTGCCGCAAGTGATACAGCAACAGCTAGCGTAGCAAGTGACATTTTTTTAAATGGTGGTGGTTATTTTAATGGTGCCGTTTCAGTTCTTTTGGGAAATAACGTTTACCTTTCGAATTGGACTAACACGATATTAGATACTTTTAATGTCAAAGGCGATTTAAACATTAACTCATATTATGGAGCAATTTCTCAGAACGAAAACAAGAGCTTTAACGTTGCTGGTACAAGTTATCTAAATGCTTTTGGAAACGATATTACACTGACAAATACAACGAATGATTTAAATACAATTTCTGTATTTGGCAGAAATGTTTCGCTAACTGATTCAAACTCTACAACACTTGCAACATCGACCATTTCGCAAAATCTAAATCTAATTACAAGCGGTGCGATTTCTCAAAGTGGAATGCTTTCAGTTACTGGTACAACTGCCCTAACAGCAGGTACAGCAAACGACATCGTTTTAAATACATCAAATAATTATTTTTATGGTGCGGTTTCCGTTGTTTCGGGCAATAACGTTTCTCTTTCTAATTCAATTGCAACGATATTAGATATTTTTAATGTTCGGGGTAATTTCAACATTTTTTCAATGGGATCGATTTCTCAAATTGGCAGAGTTTCGGTTCCCAATGGAACAGCTACAATAAATGCAGGTGCAGCGGGTGATGTAATACTCTCTGATAAGGATAATGATTTCAATACGGTTGCGATTTCCGGTCAAAATGTATCGTTAACTGATTCAAATTCATTAACACTTGAAACATCAACAATTGCCGGAAATTTGAATTTAATTGCAAACGGTGCAATTTCACAAACTGGCGCACTTTCAGTTGTTAGTGGTTCAACTACGATAACTGCCGGTTTAGCAAATGACATCACGCTGAATAACGAGGCGAATGATTTTAATACGGTTTCTGTATTTGGAAATAATGTTTGGTTGACGGATTCAAATGGGATAACGTTTGCCGGAGTCTCAGCAATTGCACAAAATTTAAATTTAAATACGAATGGTACTATTTCGCAAAGTGATGCAATTTCAGTTGGTGCTTCAACTACGATAACAGCAGGTGCAGCAGGTGATATTGCTCTGACAAATACAGCAAATGATTTCAATACGGTTGCGATTTCCGGTCAAAATGTGTCGGTAACTGATTCAAATTCATTAACACTCGCAACAGCAACAATTTCCGGAAATTTGAATTTAATTGCAAACGGTGCAATTTCACAAACTGGCGCTCTTTCAGTTGTTGGTGGTTCAACTACGATAACTGCCGGTTTAGCAAATGACATCACGCTAAATAACGAGGCGAATGATTTTAATACGGTTTCTGTATTTGGAAATAATGTTTGGTTGACGGATTCAAATGGGATAACGTTTGCTGGAGTCTCAACAATTGCACAAAATTTAAATTTAACTACGAATGGTACTATTTCGCAAAGTGATGCAATTTCAGTTGGTGCTTCAACTACGATAACAGCAGGTGCAGCGGGTGATATTGCTCTGACAAATACAGCGAATGATTTCAATACGATTTCTGTAACTGGAAATAATGTTTGGCTAGCGGATTCAAATTCAATAAAACTCGAAAAACTAGACATAAATGGTAATTCAACTGTTGACGCATTAGCGGGTACTTTAACAATTGATGGCAACATTACTAAAAATTCTGGCAATGATGCGTCTGCACTGTTCAACGCAACAGGAAATATCACTTTCAATAAAGATACAGCAATCATATCTACGTTTAATAAATTAAACACTACTTTGAATGCCGGCGGAACAATCGATTTAAATACGGGTTCCGGCATTACAGCAAACGGCGGCAACATCTCTATGAATGGCGATGGTGTTGAAATCAAGAGTGGTAGTTTTATAAATACAACGGGAACTGGAGCGATTTATATTGCTGATATATCAGAAAATGCTACCAAAAAAGGCATAATTTCAGCAGGTACAATTGGTGGAAGTAGTGATGCTGGTAGTATTACGTTTGTTGCTGATATAGTAAGCTTAACCGGAAACATTCAATCAAGTGGCACACTAAACATTCTACCCTATACAGAAAACACGACTATTGGTATTGCGGGTGGTAGAGGCGTGTTGCAACTCCCTGCTTCATATTTTACCGGCGTTTTTAATGGTTTTTCGAGTATAAATATCGGAGTAGCGAGTGATGCCAGTAGTGATATTTCAATAGGATCAGCAACGACTAACGTTTTGACACCAATGACTACAACGTTAAATTTGAATGGTAATGTTACAAATAACGGTACGTTAAACATTGGAAGTCTGAATGCAGCAGGTTTGATAGGAACCATCAACATCAATGGAAATTTCACTCAAACTTCAACAGGCATTTTGAATGTGAAATTAAGCGGTTTGAATTCCTTCGACAAATTAAATATAACTGGTGACGTGACGCTTGGCGGAACATTAAATACGACGCTTGTGGATAGTTTTACACCAAGTAACGGGAATACATTTTCATTTTTAAAACGCGGTGCAGCTAATGCAGCAGGTACTTTTGCAAAAACTAATTTACCTGAAAAATTCCAAGCGGGTTATAACTTATCTGAAAATGAAGCAGTGCTGCTTATGTATTCAACCGGCGTAGATAATTTAAAAGTATTTACAAATAGCGGCGGCGGCTTGAATTGGAATAACGCTCTAAATTGGAGCGAGAATACTTTGCCAGCGATGTCGGATACAGTACAAATTATCTCGGGTTATAGCGTTAATCATTCTAGTGGCTCCGATATGATTAAAAGTTTGCAGATTAACGCAAATAATAGTTTGAATATATCCGGTGGTTCGTTAGCTGTTTTAACTAGTTCGACAATTAACGGAAATTTGAACGTTACAAATTCGGGCATTTTTTCACCAAATTCGGGAATTACTGGTGCCGGTATAATCAATTACAACGTCAGTTATGCCTTAACATTACCAGCAATTTCAGCGCAAAGTGTAACTGCAACAAGCACATCTAATATATCTTTATCGTCAGCCATTACAACGAGTGGCGATGTCACGCTAAGTGGTATCGGCGACAGCTCACATCCTAACGGAATCAATATCTACAACGCTAGCATTACAGCAAATAATATAAGCCTAACTGGTACGGGCGTGAATGGTGGCGTTGGTAATTCTGGTAGTAATGGTGGTGATGGTTGGGCTGTAGATTGGGGTAATAGCACTAATGGAGGTAATGGAACTACAGGACGTAATGGTGCAGTAGGTGGTGATGGCGTTAGCATTAACTCGTCTAATCTCAGTGGTAATACTATTGCATTAACTGGTGTTGGCGGTAGCGGTGGTGCGGGTGGAAACGGAGGAGCGGGCGGTAGAGGTGGTGACACAGCGTTTTGGGGAACAAATACTGGTGGTAGAGGCGGAAACGGCGGAAATGCTGGAAACGGCGGAAATGGCGGAAACGGTATTACATTAGGAACAACGGTAAAGCTTCTTGCTATAAATGGTATTACAGAAACAGGTAACGCGGGGAATGGTGGTAACGCGGGGAATGGTGGGAACGCAGGGAATGGTGGGAACGCAACTTCATATTTCGATACCGCAGGAAGCGGAGGAAATGGCGGAAATGGCGGGAACGCGGGTAGTGGTGGTAGCGGTATTTCGATTGCGAGCGGAGATACCATTTCTTCAACGACCGGAGTTATAAGTTTTACGAATACTCGTGGTTTAGCCACGGGAAGTGCTGGAAATTCAGGTGTTGCAGGTACCAAAGGCGGTACTTGTAGTGGTTTCTATGTTCCTTTCGTTGGGACTGTAGGTAACTGTAGTGGTGGTAGTAACGGTAATAGTGGTAGCAATGGTGCGGTCGGTACAATCGGAAAAGATTTTTACGCTTTAGGTAGTAATTATATTGGTGCAGAGAGTGTTATTAGTAGTAATTCTAATGCTGACATCCTTTTCAACAGCGACAATTTGATGACACTTGGATCATCGAAAATTAAATCCACAGGTTCTGTAGCAATAGCTCCTCGAACAATTGGTACTACAATTGGTATTGAGGGTGGCACGGGAACCTTTCCAATTTCCACCTCGTATTTAACATCTTTAACATCTAATTTTGATGGTATTTCAGGTATTAAAATCGGCTCTAATACTTCGGGCTTAATAACCGTTGGTAGTACATTTGCATTACCAAAAAATTTGAATTTAGGTTTGATTAGTGGTGGAAATATTGCAATAAATGGCAGTCTTACAGCTAGTAGCAACACAATTACGCTAACGGGCGGCAGTGCGGCGACTGTAAGCGGCAGTGGCAACATTGTCGCAAGTAATTTATTACTTGATGGTATTGGTGCAAATTACACGTTGAATACAGCAACAGGAAATGACATCGGAACGTTAACCATAATGAATGCGGGAAATGTTTTTTATAAAGATGCCAATACACTCGCATTAGGCGGAAGTTCATTAACAGGAAATTTAAATCTCACAACAAATGGTGCGCTAACTCAAAGCGGCGCACTTTCAGTTAGCGGTTCAACGAATTTAACTGCTGGTATAGCTAATGACATTAGCTTAAATGCAGCGAATGATTTTATAGGTCCTGTTTCAGTTATTTCTGGTAAAAATGTTTCGCTTACCGATATTAACGCCATTACATTCGACACATCCGCGATTACAGGTTATTTAAACGTCGTCGCAAATGGAATAATTTCACAAACTGGTGCTATTTCTATTACAGGTACAACAAGTTTAAATGCTGTTACGAATGATATTTCGCTTACCAATACACTCAATAATTTTATTGGTAACGTTTCCGTCGTGTCGGATGGCACTGTATCAATTAAAGATTCAAATTCACTCAATCTAGGTGCATCAACTATCAACGGTGGTTTTACTGCTGAAGCCTTATCTGGTGATTTAACGATTGCAGGTGATATTTCAAAAGCTAGTGGTATTGACACAACTTTGACGTTAAAGGCAACAGAAAGTATTATTCAAAACGCAGCTATCAATACACCTTCAAATTTATTAAATGTTGTTTTTGATTCGGATAGTGATGCAAATAGTTCTGGTGCAATTCTTTTAAATACGGGTTCTAGTATCACGACTAACGGTGGTGCAATTACATTCGGTGGTGGAAAAACCCCTTCAACTAGCTATGCTTTTGGTACGGCATCAAATCCTAATGGCATTTCAATTCTCGGTAATATCTCGACAGGTTCAGGCAATGTGACGATGCACGGACAAAGTGCATTTAAAAATGGCATTGCGTTTTCGGACGGCACATTTTCGAGCAATGGCACTGTTACTATTGAAGGCAAAACAAGTGCTAGCGGACAAATTAGTAATTTATTCAATTATGTCGCGGGCGTAAGATTTGAAAATACGGGGACTCGTCTTACAACTGAAACAGGAAATGTTTCTGTTATCGGACACCAAACAACAGGTTATGGTTCCAATAGCGTATCGATTGATAAAGCAACTATTGAAACGACGGGATCGGGTTCTCTCACCTTAAATGCTATGGACGCGATTACCTATAACGGCGGTTGGGGGGTAGGAATCACAGGTAGTGGCGTTGTACAAAGCACTGCAAATAATGGTGGAAAAATCACCTTTAACATGTTGAGTGGCGGAACTGCTACCGATTGGGGATTAACAGTTTGGGACGGAAGCATTCTATCAAATGGTGGTGGGATTGATATGACTGTTCAAGCCGGTTCGGGCTTGTATATGAATGACACAGGTGTAATTAACGCAGGAACTGGTGTTGTTACGCTTACGGCAAATAATATGTCTTTAAATAAAGGCAAAATTCAGTCAACTGGAACACTAAACGTTTTGCCATATTCTCCAAATACCACCATTGGTATAGCTGGCGGCACAGGCATATTACAATTACCCGCTTCTTATTTTACGACAAATTTTGTTGATGGTTTTTCGAACATTACAATCGGTTCAACGACAGTAGGCGATATTTCATTTGGCAATTCCGCATTAACATACAACGATCCTCTAACATTTATAACACCTAAGAATATATCTTTATCGAACTCCTCTCTAAGTGGTGGTAACGGGAATGATGCGCTAACACTAACAGCTCAGAATATATTTTTAACAAATTCGTCTTTTTTAAGCGGTGGACTCGGTAATGATACATTGACATTAAACGCTACAGGGGGTGTGTCTTTATCGGATTCCTCTCTAAGCGGTGGTGATGGTAATGATGTACTGACATTAAATGCCACAGGGGGTATATCTTTATCGAATTCGTCTCTCAGCGGTGAAGACGGGGATGATGCGCTAACATTAACAGCTCAGAATATATTTTTAACAAATTCGTCTTTTTTAAGCGGCGGACTTAGTAATGATAGACTTGCATTGAATGCGACTGGGGATATATCTTTATCGAATTCGTCTCTAAGCGGTGGTGATGGTAATGATGCACTAACATTCAAAGCAACTAGAAATATATCTTTATTAAACTCATCATTGAACTCATCGATAAGCGGTAGCTCTGGGAATGATGTACTAACATTTTGGGCTGACACGGATAGTAGCGACGGTGGTTCTATTTCGATAATAGGTTCAATTATCAATAGCAATGGCGGAGCAATTACGTTAGGTGGTGGAAACAACATAACTACTGGTTACGCACAAGGTATAAGTAATACTGGTGAGTTATCCAACGGAATCTTTTTACAAAATACAACTATCAATTCATCAGGTGGCGATGTGACGTTGCGCGGCAAAGGCGCGACAAGTCAAAATTCAACCGGTTCTTACCTTGCTTATCAGTCTGATATGGGAATTCTTGGAGATGCAAATTTCAATATAGACAGCGGAACAGGCAAAATTAGTCTCACTGGCGTAGCACAAGAAACTAATGGTTTGAATTCTAACGGCATTTCTTGGTTAAATGGAAAAATTACCTCTGCGAATTCAGCTGCCGATGCAATTACGATTCTTGGTGATGCAAGTGCTGTAAATAATCGCGGCTGGGCAATTGGTGCAGATTTATACGGTACAATTGAAACAACCGCAGGCGGTGGAATCAGTATTTCTGGATTAGGCGGTACAACAACCTCCCCTTCAGGTGAAAAATCACATGGTATTGTCCTTCAAGGTTCAGGTAATGTTCTTTCAAATAGTGGAGCAATTAGCTTAACAGGAACAGTTGGAAATGGCGGTTCTGGCAGCGTGGATATTTCGCAATCTGGTTTTATTGGACAAAAATGGGGGACAGATGTAACGACTTCTTCAAGCAACATAATGTTTAATGCAAATACGATTACTTTATCCGGTATATCCCAAAGTAGTGGTGCGTTAAACATTCAACCACGAACCATAGGAGTAGTTTCAGAAAGTGGTTCAGGAGCCATTATCACGTCAACTTTGTCTTTGGAAGGAGCTGGGGGAAGTTATTCGTTAAATGGTGCTAATGATGTCGATACATTAACAGTCAATACGGGTAATGTTTCTTACAAGGATACAAATTCTGTCGAGCTTGGTGCAATAAATACAAGTGGCAACTTAGACCTCACAACGAATGGGGCAATAACTCAACAAGAAAATAACAACGCAATTTCTATCACTGGAACAACACGTTTAACTGCCGGTATAAATGCTATTGCGCTGACAAATGTTGGAAATGCTTTTGGTGGCACTGTTTCGGTAGTTTCAGGTGGAAATGTCTCAATAAAAGATGCTGATTCACTTACGCTTGATGCAATGAATGTGAGTGGCGACTTAACTATCGAGGCATTAGATAATTTAACAATTACAGGAAGTATTGTTAATTCTGGAACAGGTACCACAACATTGAATAGTAAGGGAACAGTTAGTGAAACAGGTTCAGGAACTGTTGAAACTGCAAAATTATCCTTGTTAGGAACTGATGCGAATTACACATTAAATAATGCAGCAAATAGCATTGAAACATTAACGATGAACACGGGAAATGTTTCCTATGTCGATACGAACTCTGTCAATTTAGGTATAAGTACACTAACGGGAAATTTAAATCTCGCTATAAATCCCCTCTCTGCAAATAACGTAATCACGCAAAATGGCGCACTTTTGGTCACAGGTGACACACGCTTAACCGCCGGTACAAATGACATTACGCTTACAAATTCGGGTAATAATTTTGGTGGGGCAGTTTCTGTAGTTTCAGGTAGAAATGTTTCACTTACAGATACTAACGCTATTACATTTGATACATCCGCAGTTACAGGTTATTTGAATGTTGTCGCCAATGGAATAACACAAACTGCAACTGGTACACTTTCTGTCACTGGTACAACCAGCTTCACCGCTGGTAAAAATGACATTACATTCGCAAATATAGGCAATGACTTCAGTAATGCAGTTTCGGTAGTTTCGAGTAAAAATGTTTCACTTATGGACATTAATGCTATTACATTTGACACATCTACAATCACAGGTGATTTAGATGTTTTTGCCGGTGGTGGAGTTACACAAACTAAAACTGGCGCACTTTCTGTCACTGGTACAACCAGCTTCACCGCTGGCAAATATGACATTACATTCGCAAACATAGGTAACAACTTTGCGGGTGCGGTTTCTGTAGTTTTAGGTAAAAATGTTTCAATAAAAGATTCCGATTCAATTACGCTTGATGCACTGAATGTCAGTGATAACTTAACTATCGATGCGTCACATGATTTAACAATTTCGGGAAGTATTGTTAATTCTGGAACAGGTACTACAACTTTAAACAGTACCGGAGATGTAACGGAAACTAAAACGGGCGCGATTAAAGCGGCGAACTTATTGTTATCTGGGACGACTGGAAATTACACCTTAAATAATCCAGCAAATAGTGTCGGAACATTAACGATGAATACCGGCAATGTTTCTTATGTTGATGCTGACTCACTGACATTGGGTACAAGTAAATTGACTGGTGCGTTGAATCTCATCACAAATGGTGAAATAACCCAAACAGGCGCACTTTCTGTCATTGGCACAACGAGCTTCACTGCTGGTAAAAATGACATTACGCTTACAAATTCGGATAATAATTTTGAGGGTGCGATTTCGGTAGTTTCAGGTGGCAATGTTTCAATAAAAGATTCCGATTCAATTACGCTTGATGCACTGAATGTCAGTGGTAACTTAACTATCGATGCGTCACATGATTTAACAATTTCGGGAAGTATTTTTAATTCGGGAGCCGGTACCACAACATTAAATAGTACGGGAACTGTTACTGAATCGGGGGGAACTATCGAAACTGCAAACTTGTCTTTGTTAGGAAAGAGCGCAAGTTATACACTAAAAGGTTCAAATAATGTCGGAACATTAACCGGCGATATATACTCTGCAGATATTTCAAATGTAGGGAGTTTACAATTAGGTAATTGGTCATCGACAAATCTTACTCTTTCTACAGGTGAATCACTTTCACAACAGATTGACGCTACATTTAATGTAATTAACGTGACAAATTTAACGACTGGTGTAAGTGCTAAAAGTGCTATTACACTTAAAAATTCTCACAATAATTTTGGTAATACGGTTTCCGTGGTCTCGGGTGGAGATGTTTGGCTTATGGACACTAACACCATTAAATTTGACACATCCAAAATTGCAAATAATTTAAACGTTGCGGCAAATGAAATTTCACAAAATGGCGCACTTTCTGTTGGTGGCACAACAGCTTTAGAGGCGCACTCTACAAATGGTATTTTGTTAGACAATTCCGAAAATGACTTTACTGGTAATGTTTCGATTATCTCTGATGGAAATGTTTCGATTAAAGATAAAAATTCGTTCACGTTAGACACATCAACGATTAATGGTGACTTTACTACCGAAGTCTTGGGGGATTTAACAATAGTGGGTAATGTTTCAGAAATCAAAAACACAGGGACAACCGCAACATTAAAAGCGGCACAAGGAATTTATATGAATTCCACAAGCACTATTAACGCTGGCACGAATGGCAGTATTTTAATCACGGCGAACAATGCAAGTTTCAATTCAGGAACACTCCAAGCATCGAATGGCACACTAAACATTATGCCCTATACATCGAGCAGAGAAATTTGTATTGATTGCAACATTGAGGACACGTTGCAAATCCCAGCTTCGTATTTCACGACTAATTTTGTCGATGGATTCTCAAATATCACTATTGGAAGTTCTGACGGCACTGGAAAAATCACCACAGGCACATTCACTACAAATGACAATTTAACGTTAATGAATTCGACTGCTGGAATGGAATTCACGGGGTTATTCAATGGCGGGACGAATACTATTACGTTGAATACGACTGGGACAGCTTTGGAAAGTGGTTTAGGTACAATTACTGCTGATAACTTATTGCTCAATGGTAAAGCGGGAAATTACACATTAACCACATCAGTGAATAACGTAGGTATCCTTTCAGCAACCAACATTGCAAATTTGAGTTATGTAGATAAAGACGCGCTTACCATCGAAGGAATTACTAGCACAGGGACAATTGACATTGCGACAAAAACAGGTGATTTAACTATTTCAAAAGCTATAGAAACATCAGACACCTCTGATAAAGCAATTGTAATGAATGCAGCACAAGACACTAATGCAAAAGTTTCAATAGGTGGAAATGTCATTATAAGTAATAGTTCAACGGTTAAAACAGGTGTTGGTGGACGAGCTACTTTTTATACTGGCAGTATTTTGGATAGCCTTGGATTAACACCCTTAATTGGTTCAGGTACAGGTAACTTCCGATATAACAGTGATGAGTTATTCACCGGCTATACAGATGAGTTAAAAAGTGGACTTTTTGCTATTTATCGCGAACAACCCTTTATAACAGTTACAGCTACGGACGATAGTAAAATTTATAGCTCCACGGCTTATGCGAGTAACAATGGTTTATTTGTTAACGCAAATTGGGCAAATGGTGATACACGCAGCATATTAAGAGGAACACCTGTTTATTCCGGTTCAAGTCAGGCGGCTATAAATGTTGGTAATAATTACTCGATTATTCCAAGCGGTTATAGCAATGGATTAGGTTATGCTATTCACTACGTTGAAGGTACATTATCGATTACGCCTGCAGATATGACTATATCCGCGAACCCACAAACAAAAATTTATGGTGATGAAGACCCTGAATTAAGTTATACACAAACAGGATTATTAGGTAATGATAGCCTAACGGGTGAATTAACACGCGAGGACGGTGAAGATGTGGCAATTTATGCGATCAGTAGCACTTTGGACAATACCAATTATAAAATTACATACACGCCTGAAAATTTAACGATTACTCCCGCGCCACTAACGATTTCCGCCGATGCTCAAACGAAAATCTATGGTGATAAAGATCCAGTGTTAAGCTACAAAGCAACAGGTCTGAAGTTAACAGATACGGAAAGTGACTTGACGGGTGAATTAACTCGCGCCGAAGGTGAAAATGTGGCGACTTATGCGATTAGCAGCAGCTTTGGTAATCCAAATTATGAAATCACTTACACGCCTGAAAACTTAACGATTACCCCAGCCCCACTAACGATTACCGCTGATGCTCAAACTAAAATTTACGGTGATAAAGATCCAGTATTTAGTTATAAAGCAACCGGGCTGAAGTTAACAGATAAGGAAAGTGACTTGACGGGTGAATTAACTCGCGCGGAAGGTGAGAATGTAGCGATCTATGCGATTAGCAGTAATTTGGAAAATCCAAATTATGAAATCACTTATACGCCCGAAAACTTAACCGTTACACCTGCTCCGTTAACCGTTGCGGCAGATGCCCAAACTAAAATCTATGGTGATAAGGATCCAGTATTCACTTACAAAGCAACGGGGCTGAAGTTAACAGACAAGGAAAGTGACTTAACGGGTGAATTGACTCGCGCGGAAGGCGAGAATGTAGCGATTTATGCCATTAGCGGTAATTTAGTAAACCCAAATTATGAAATTACTTATACGCCCGAAAACTTAACTATCACTCCTGCTGCCTTAACAATTGCCGCTGATGCTCAAACAAAAATCTACGGCGATAAGGATCCAGTGTTCACTTACAAAGCAACGGGTCTAAAGTTAACAGATACGGAAAGTGTGTTGACGGGTGAGTTGACTCGTGCAGAAGGTGAAAATGTAGCGAGTTATGCCATTAGCAGTAGTTTCACTACCACCCCTAATTATGAAATCACCTATACGCCTGAAAACTTAACCATCACTCCTGCCGAATTAACAATTGCGGCGGATGCTCAAACAAAAGTCTACGGTGATGCAGATCCGATACTAAGCTATAAAGCCACCGGATTTAAATTAACAGATACTGATAGCATATTGACAGGTGTATTAAGTCGAGATTTAGGCGAAGAGGTTGCCAGCTACAACATCAATCAAGGTGATTTAATAGCAAACTCGAACTATAACTTGCAATACACCGGTGCAAATTTAGTAATTTCGCCTGTTGCTGTTGATCCTGTCGTTCCGGTTGATCCTGTCGTTCCGGTTGATCCTGTCGTTCCGGTTGATCCCGTCGTTCCAGTTGATCCTGTCGTTCTGGTTGATCCTGTCGTTCCGGTTGATCCTGTCGTTCCGGTTGATCCTGTCGTTCCGGTTGATCCTGTCGTTCCGGTTGATCCCGTCGTTCCAGTTGATCCCGTCGTTCCGGTTGATCCCGTCGTTCCGGTTGATCCTGTCGTTCCGGTTGATCCTGTCGTTCCGGTTGATCCCGTCGTTCCGG
>CAIQZX010000166.1 GCA_903876445.1 uncultured Pseudomonadota bacterium
AAAAAAATCGCTGGCAAAACCTTCTTTGACCGTATCAATTACCGCTACGCCTTCACTGCCACGAATCACATAAGCGTTATAAGTCGTGCCGTTGGCGGTTTTTAAAATAATGTCGAACGTTCGCAAATTTGAATCGAGTGCGCCAATCCAATGCACCCGCTCAGATAATTCGACGGCTTTCGGAATTCCCGCCGCATTTTCTAATTCAACCGCGTTCATTTCGACACACTCTTACCGAATCTTTTTTCGGGCAACTTTCTAAATCGCCATCGGTTTCTAAACTTAAAAACTGCTCAACCTCGCTCGTTTCAAAACCCGCCATGCGATGATTTTCGATTTCCATCAATGGACGACGAATTAACAACGGTTGTTCAAGCATCAATTCAATGGCTTTTTCGGCATCGATTTCGGCAGGATTTAAATCGCCGTTTTTAATCACTGGCGCGGCGCGATTGAACCATTCGGAAACAGGTTTTTCACCAAAAAATGAACGCAATTTTTCAGGTTCACTGCGCCAATCGTGGGTTAACAAATCATGTTCAATTACCCAATGACCTGCTTCAATCAGCAAGTCTTTTTGTTTTGTGTTATTGCTACAACCGATTTTTTCGTAAAAATGTATGAGTGCCATAGTCGTCAATGGGCTTGCAATTCAGCCATTGCCTCCGCCATTTTTTCTGGGGAAATTCCCGTTAATGAACCCGGTGGATTGATTGCGATGCCAAGCGCGTCAAGTATCGCGCCTTCAATCGGGCAAATACTCGCGCATTGCGGCTCATCAAATTCGCCCACACACTCGGTGCATTTTTTCGCATCGATTAAAAAATGCGGCTTCGCTTCGTAAATCGCTTTGCTCGGACAAACTGGCTCACAGGCAAAACAATTCACACAACTTTCGATAATTTTTAGAGACATTACATTCTCCTAAGCGGTAGCACGTTGTTTAACTTCATCCAATTTTCCCGCCATCGCCATTTCGTTATAAACCAACATCACAGCTTCTTCTATGTTTTCCATCGCGTGTTCACCGTTTGGCGTAATGCCTGCGTTTTCAAGCATTTCCCACGGTTCATAACCGATTTTTGAACACAGAACCGCCTCACAACCTTCTAAGGTGCGAATCGTACGTTGCAACACGCTTTCGCCGTCGCCGCAACTCGTATCGCCTTCGCAATACTGGTCAACTTTTCGATGCGAAATAAACCGCACGCCATTTGGTGAGGCTTCGTAAATCAAAAATTCTTTTGCATGACCAAAATGCACGTTTATCACGTTTTGACCACTCGTTGCGACCGCCATTAACACGGGGCGCGTGTTGAGTTTTTCAGCTTTCACTTCGAGTTTCGCGGCGCGTTTGCTGTTCATTTCGGCTTCAATCGCTTGATGAATCACTTTGCGTTTTTCCATCGCGGCTTGATAGTCGATTTCCATGTCTTCAATTTTGTCGAGCGTGAATTCGTCGCCTCGGTCTTCGCCCAGCATTCCCACTGCATCTGCGCGACATTGACGGCAATGGCGCATCATATTCATGTCGCCCGCACATTCGTCTTGCAAGGCTTGTAATTCATCATTCGTTGGGCCGCGTTGTCCCATCACGCCGTAAAAAGTGCCGTGTTCGGCTTCAGCAATTAGCGGCATGACATTGTGTAAAAACGCGCCTTTTTCTTTAACGATTCGGCTGACTTCAGCGAGATGTTTATCGTTCACACCAGGAATTAAAACCGAATTCACTTTGACTAAAATACCTTTCGCCACCAGCATTTCTAAACCTTTTTGCTGTTGTTCGATAAGAATTTTGGCGGCTTTTTCGCCTTTGATGCGTTTGTTTTTCCAGAAAATCCACGGATAGATTTTTGCGCCCACTTTCGGGTCAACGCAGTTAATCGTAATCGTAACGTGATCTATGTTGTGTTTCGATAATTCTTCAACAGCATCAGGCAACGCTAAACCATTGGTCGAAACGCAAAGTTTAATATCGGGAGCTTCTTCGCTGAGACGGCGGAAGGTTTCAAAAGTACGCTCAGGATTCGCCAATGGGTCGCCAGGCCCTGCGATACCTAACACCGTCATTTGTGGAATGTTTGCCGCGACCGCCATCGTTTTTTTCACGGCTTGATTTGGTGTTAATAATTCTGAAACTACGCCTGGACGGGATTCATTCGCGCAATCGTATTTACGATTGCAATAATGACATTGAATGTTGCACGCAGGCGCAACAGCGACGTGCATTCGGGCGAAATAATGATGTGCGTCTTCCGAATAACACGGATGATTTTGGACTTTCGCACGAATTTCTTCAGATAAATGATTAAGTTGGTCGTCGTTTGAACCACAAGAACTGGCGGCACAACCGCTTTTTGGGGTTTCGTTTAAAACTGGCAATTCCATGAAAGTCACCTCGCTTATTAGTTATAAGCCGTAAATGCACAGACTGTACCAGTTACAAATACCTTTGATTTTAAAGGATATTATTCATAAAAATGTAAAAATTGTAGGAAACATAACAACGAAAATTGTTTTGAATCTTGCAAATAGAACATTGACATCCTCGCGTTGCTTACGGATTCCTTAGATTTTATGGATTTTTAGTAGCGGTTTTACGGAATTTTTGGTAAAAAACCTCGATTTCAGAACGTAATCGAGGTTTTTTTTATGGCGGGATGAATCTTCAAAAAATTTACTCGTGAAATTCCGGAATATATATTTTGTAAATGCTTCCATCATAAATTTCGAGGTAGCCGCTAATTATGCCTGTCGGTATTTCGCCCCAGTAGAAGAATTTTTTAAATCCTTTTCCCATATCATCAATTCTTGTTGGATGTCCTAAAATAGCTTCAGCTTGAGATGCCGACATTCCTTCTTCAAGCTGTGACCAAGAATGCCTATATTTCCAGCCAACTTTAGGATCAATTTTTTCTTCTTGATGCAAAACGGCATTTGGCTGCTTGATGTATTTTTCTAATCGCCCCACCCGATCTTCAAGGTTTTCAACAAGATTTTCCAAGCGATGGATTTTTTCGAAATCTATCTTTTCAGTTTCTGCAAATGCGGTATTTTGTATCGTAAAAACCAACATTCCATTTATGATTATTTTTGTTATTCTTTTCATAGATAATTTTTCGGTATTTTCTGTTTTGGTTTCAGTTGAATTTGAAACATTTTACAAGATAACAGCTAAAATTACATTTTTGGCAGAATGACTGACGAGACAGAGTGTAAAGAAAGTCGATTAAAATTTGTTGGGCTGAGTAAGATTAAAAATATGTCCTAAAAATTTTGGCGCAATCATAATCAAACGAAAAATGATCAAAACTAAATGTAACTTGAAGCAGTAAACTGATAAAATTACACGCTTGTGAACAACTAATAATCGATCAATGAACAATTCTAAAAACACTATTCAATCGGGCATCTGTGACAATCATAGCTTTGGAAAAGTGGGAGATTTTTTAAAAGAAAAAATACAATCGAATGCTCAACTACGATTTGTTTCAGCTTATTTTAGTATTTTTGGATTTGAAGCACTTAGAGAAGAATTGTTATCGATTGATAAATTACAATTTTTGTTCGGCGAACCTACTTTTGTTAAGCAACTAGACGTAGCACAATCTCAGACGAAAGCATTTCATATTGTGGAACAAGATTTATGGCTAAATAACCGCCTGAATCAAAAAGCGATTGCTAAAACGTGTGCGGATTGGATAACAGAAAAAGTCGAAATTCGCTCGCTGATTCAAACAAATTTGCTACATGGCAAGCTCTACCATATCAACAATAACGGTGTTGAATCGGCGTTATTGGGTAGTTCAAATTTTACTTTACACGGTTTAGGCGATGGAAATTCAAACATCGAATTGAATTTAGTTGTCGATAGTGACCGTGATAGACAGGATTTAAAACGGTGGTTTGACGGCATTTGGAACAACAAAACATTGGTAAAAGACGTTAAACAAGAGGTATTGAATTATTTAACCCAGCTTTATTACAACCATTCGCCACAATTTATTTATTACAAAACGCTCTACCATGTTTTTTATGAGGACTGGCAACGCTATCAAGAACAACGTGAAGCCACTGAAAAAAGTTTAAATAAGTCGGAGATTTGGAATACGTTATTTGATTTCCAAAAAGAAGGCGTGGTTCACGCAATTACTAAAATTGAAACACATAACGGCTGTATTTTGGCAGACAGCGTAGGGTTGGGTAAAACCTACGAAGCTCTCGCAGTCATTAAGTATTTCGAGGCAAAACATCACAACGTTTTAGTTTTATGTCCAAAAAAACTCAGCGAAAACTGGTTACTTTATTCATCGCTTTATAAACGCCAATTAAATCCACTAAAAGCAGACAAATTAAATTACACCGTATTAAGCCACACTGATTTAAGTCGTGAAAAAGGTCTGTCAAACAATGTCGATTTAAGCGATTTCGATTGGGGTAATTTCGATTTAATTGTTATTGATGAATCGCACAATTTTAGAAATGATAACAAAAGCAAAAACGGCAAATCACGTTACCAACATTTGCTTGAAGATGTTATTCAGGCGGGTGAAAAAACGAAAGTTTTATTATTGTCGGCAACGCCTGTAAATAACGATTTGTCGGATTTGTATAATCAAATTCGTTTCATTAGTGCCGACGATACTCATGCGTTTACTGATATTGGGATTGTC
>CAIQZX010000167.1 GCA_903876445.1 uncultured Pseudomonadota bacterium
ATTTGGAACAACCGGCGCAGGGGTTTCACAAACATTTTTAGTAGTATTTAAAATTTGTGGTGAAACACAATTTGGAACAACCGTCGCAGGGGTTTCACATACGTTTTTAGCCGTGTTCAAAATTTGCGTGCTGCTACATGTCGGCACAACAGGAGCTGTCGCCGCAGCTACAAATGTTTTCAAGCCAGATAAGCCCCATTTGTCTTGGTTATAAGCCGTTTTCGCTGCAGAAATTAAATTCCCTTTACTTTCTCTGCCAGAGCTTCCTGTATGACAAACATTGCATGAATTGATATAAGCGGGATCACCAAATAATGAGTACGCAATTTGTTCTGTCGCTGAAGCGGGCATTACAGCAAAAACCGTAAAACCTAAAAGCGAAGTTGTAATAATTTTCTTTTTCATAAATTTTTCCAAACAGGTTAACTAAATTTGTTTTTAAAAGTGAATTTGACGAAAAAGTGAATGTGGTGGCGCACGCGGCGAATTAGTACATAAAAAAGGGAAGAAATTTATCGGTTCTAGTTTGAATAAAAACCGATTACTCAAAAATGAAAGTGTTTCGGAAATAAAAAGTGGTGAACTAACAAAAACGTTGATTTCAAAATTGAGTACATGTCGGCGTTTAATCACCGCGCCCACGGTAATAACATCGTTACCGTGGAAAACAGGCGCAAATACCAAAGATTTTCTTTCGAGTAATAAACTGATTTGTTCAAATTCCGGCAAATGAAATGCCGCGCTAAAATTTTCGTTTTTATGGGCATGAATCAGCGGTGAAGCCAGTTGTAGCAACATAAGAAAAATACTTAATCCGTCACGAAAAAGAGAAATCATAGTCAGCAATAAATTAACGGTTGTTTTCGTTTAATATCGCAATCATTTTTTCAGTGGCTTGATAATCTGTCCCCGACCATAAAACTGAACCGTCTGCTTTTAAAATTGCAAAATATGGCAAACCAATTTTTAATTGGCGATGTGCTGGATTTTCACGGAATTTTTCAAACTCCGGTTCTTTATCCACCAATTTTACGGCTATCGCTTTAGTGCGTAAGGCTTCATTTAACGCCGCATTATTTTTTGTTTCTTCTTTAAATGCGATACAGTTTGCACACCAGCTTGCGTAAAAATCGATGAAAATAGGTTTGCCTGTTTGTTGTGCAAGTTTTTGCGCGGCATCAAAATTACGATACCAATCAATGCCTGCTTCGGCTTCAATCAATTCAAGCGTTGTGTTTTCTGATGCAACAGCCGATTTAATCGTTGATTTTAAAATTGGTAGGTGTCCAAAACTCATTACCATTAACCAAACACCAATCAACATAGTCATCACACCCATAAAATGCCTAAACTTATGATTAGGTTGTGCGTCCGGAGGAACTAAACTCAACACGTTACAATGTACGACGGCAATCCAAACGAAAAGTGCGCCCAATGCTAAAATTAAAGTGGTTTCTGAATCCACGCCAAATACTCCCATCGCTTTGCCAAAATACGCATAAGCGAAATATAAAATGAGAAATCCAAAGGCGTATTTGATTTTATTCATCCAATAACCGGCTTTCGGCAATTTTTTGAATTTAACGACACTCACTATAAAAAACGGCAAGCCCACGCCCAAACCAAATCCCGCCATCATTACACTACCTTGTAGTGAAATCATGAATTTATCGGCAAAGGTGAGTGTTTGATTAACTAAAGCAAGTGCCGCTGCTTTGTCAGCGATATTGTCAGCCACTTGTAAAAGCAGCGCGAAAACGATTGGACCCACACAAGGCGAAATTACCAAGCCGGCAACTGCTCCCATCAACCATGTGCCTGTTAAACCGGCAACGTTAGAGGATTTTTGATCTAAATGATGAACTTCATTTTGCATAAAACCGAGTTCGTAAAAACCCAATAACGCAATCGCAAAGAAAGTGAAAAATAACGCAAACGCTAAATTCACCCAGCCCGATTGCATAAATGTATTAAACGCACCGCCAGTCATTCCCGCCATCAAACCGAGTAACATATAGGTGCAAACAATTCCGACAACGTAAACCAGCGCGTGTTGTTTTTCTTTTGCAGTAATGCCATTCGCCCGACCAACAATAAACATCGATGTAATCGGCAACATCGGATAAACACATGGCGTAGCAACGGATAACATACCAGCAAACAACATCAAGCCAAACATAATCAAGGTGTTGTCTTTATTATTTTTGAATACATCCAGCAGCTTATCGGTGAAACTTTTAGATTCGGTATTTAATTCGACTTTTTTTGTAGCAGCGACGGAATTTGCCGGTAATTTCAAATCAATAGAAACGGTTTGTGGACGAAAACATTGATGTGTGATGTCGTTACAAATTTGATATTTTACGGAAAGTGGAAAGCTCGCCACGTTTGGCGAACCTGAAAGTGTTAAATTAAATTCGCCTGTCTCACGCAAAACAGTCGCTTTCACTTCGCTGTCATAAACACCTACTGGTTTGTCTAGTTTTTCAATTTTCAGTCCTGCGCCTGTTAGCGTATTGTTTGCATCAAATGTAATCGGAATGTACATTTGTTCATCGCCCTTATCCAAATAGGCGTGATGTTCGGCAGGAACGGTAAAATCAATTTCAAACTGTGCCGGAAAATTGGAATTTAACGTTTTAACTTTTATATCGGCGGTTGGCGCATCTGCCATGGCAAATGAAATAACGCTGAACCATAAGGCGAAAATAGCAAAAAATTTATTCATAATTTAAAATTTTAAATTGATTGAAGTCGTGACTAAATAATAGCTAAAGTCAGCAAAACTGCCTGAATTATTGCCACCTAATTGATATGCCGCGCTGTGGTCGTAGTATTCAACACCGGCTTGCAGTTTCATGAGTTCAATGGGTTTATTTAATTCCGTGAATGTCTTGGCGAGTTTTATGCCGCCGGACATTGCGCCAAATCCTGCCAAACGATAATCACTGGAATAAACACCATAATCTTTTGCTTTACCGACAAAAAATGGCGCGTAAAAATCCGCGCTGTCTTGTGAATAATAACGAAAACGTGGAATGAGTTGAAAACCCGCACCAATCGGTTGATGCCAACTCAATTCGGTGGTGTGGGAATTGATTCCCCAATCATCCATTCCAAAACGGTAATCGGCGTGTAAAGCTGCATTATTCATCGCTTCAAAATGGCGAACATATTGCGCCAACCAGGCGAATTGGTTTTTGTTATGCGGGCGGGTATCGCGTCCAAAACCTTCGCCAGGTGTCAGTGCAGCATTATTTAAGTTGCCATTTTTATAAAATCGTACTTCTTTGTAGGGGTCGGACAAATACCCTTCGCTGTTGCTGTAAGTCATATTGAGTTGTAGCAATGAATTTTTATCGAGAATTTGCGATACACCGAGCAGGTATTGCTGGCTAGTTTTATGACAATTTGCACCGCGCACCGCGCCAGTATCTTCATTGGTCACAATGCCTTTGCTGCAATCCTGATTCACGTTAGTCGGCTCAACCACATCAAACGCAACCGAACCACCCAAATTCAACGTCGTTAATTTTTTATTAAAATCCCAACTTAAATTACTGTTCGCAAAGCGTGATGTGTAATCCTGCTCTTGTGAAAATCCTGCGCCTAAATTAAGCGACGCATTATCAAAAAAGTACGTCAAATTTGAATTTACGCCATCGCGTTGATCGGAAATCGACGCACTACTCAATGTTTGAATAATGTTACCTTTACCATCTTTTCGATTGTATTTTGGTGATGCACCTGAAATCACGTCGCGTACAGCGTTAGCTGAAAAAGTCATATTTTTGCCGATTGGCGCAGAAACGGCAGTTTCAAAAATATCGACTTTCATACGATTACCGCTTTCGGTGTAATTTCCGTATTGAAAATCGAAATTGTAGGATTCTTCAACGCGCCCTGCATTGGCATCTTGCATTATTCCCGTTAAAGCAAGAGCAGCTAAATTTAATTTGGTCAGTGCATTGGTTTTTTTATTTTGTTTCACGGTTATTTCCTTGGTTAATTACAGCCACAACCGCCGCCACCGCCACCATAACCGCCACTAGCCGCTTCTTTACTAAATGCCGTATGTTGACGTAAACCAAATTCCTGTGCGTCAGGTGTTAAAGCCATTTGTGGTAAGGCTAAGTTTCCCCGTTGGCGCGGCAAAACTTCGCTACAGCCTGTCAGTGAAAACACAAATCCTATTATCAAAAGTGGTGTGATGAATTTCATTTCTTTGCCAACAATTCGGTAATTTTTGCTTCTAATTCTTTCATATCGTCACTTGTAAAACCGTGATGAATTTTTTGTACCACACCATTTTTGTCGAGAATGAATGAAGTGGGCATTGACTCAATAACATATTTATCCGCCCATTCGCCTTTCGCATCATGTAAAACAGTGAAATCTACCGGAATTTCTTGTAAAAATTTCTCGCCGTTTACTTTATCTTCGTCTAAATTCACCGCAACCACTTCAAAACCTTGGGCTTTAAGTTTTTGGTGTAATTTATTCAATAATGGAAACGACGTTTTACACGGCGCACACCATGAAGCCCAAAAATCCAAATAAACAACTTTACCTGCAAATTGTTTTAACTCAACAGGCGAATTCGATTTTAATGTCGGCAGAGTGAATTGTGGAGCGGGTTGACCAACGTCTGTCGCGTTTGCCGCAAATGAAAAAGCGGTGAATGTCATGATGGCGAGTATTTTTTTCATAGATTATTGTTGTGGAAGTTTTTGATTGATACATCAAATTTGCAATATGGATGCCAAATTATAACATTTTGAAAACTAAATAAATTTATAAAAAAACAATCGAATTATAGTGAATATGCCCCATTTTGTTTGGTTTAAACAGGGGCATATCGCACAAAATATCTGTTACAAAAAACCACTATTTTGTAAAAGTTCCATTGTTACCGCTGAACAAGGTTTTGCCGCTGCTTCGCCTTTCATTAAGCGTTCCATGTAACGCGCCAAAACATCAACTTCTAAATTCACTTTTGTTCCAACAACGGCATCGTTTAACGTTGTTTCTTTTAATGTGTGTGGCACGATATTGATGCCGAAATTTGCACCATCTACATTGTTTACTGTCAGACTAATTCCGTTAATGCAAATCGATCCTTTTTGAGCAATGAATTTGGCTAAATTATCGGGAGCTTGTACGGTAAAACGAATGGATCGTCCGTCTGTTTTTTTACCGATAATCGTGCCAACGCCATCAACGTGACCGCTAACAATATGACCGCCCAAACGTGTTGTTGGCGTTAATGCTAATTCCAAATTTACAGGCGTACCAATTTGTGTGTCCACCAAACAAGTATGCGATAAGGTTTCGTTGGAAACATCCGCAACAAAATAATCTCGCCCTAATTCTACGGCCGTTAAACAAACGCCATTCACTGCAATACTGTCGCCCAACGCGGTATCAGAAAGTGACAATTTTCCTGTGTGAATGCTCAAACGCACATCACCACCGTTTGGGGTAATGGCAATGATTTTTCCAACCGCTAAAATAATTCCCGTGAACATAAAAAACCTTTTTTAAGTTAATGTGTAGAAAAAGAATTGACCGCATCGCCGCTAAAATAACGCTGTAAAAATTCTTCAAATGGTAGTTGTGGCGCGGTTTCTAACTCAGATTGTTTAGCATGAGAATCTTTTACAGATGTTATAAATTCTTGGCGTGTCGCGTCATTCAAAGATTGTTCAGCGAAAAATGCCGCTAATTTTGCAGACTGATTCAAAGCAAAGCCCGCAAACGGTTTTTTGCTTTCACGCATCGCCGTTAACATTCTCGCTGAAGGTGTTAAACGCGAATCATCAACAAGTTCACGTTGTAACATTAAAGATCTTGAATACGGCTGGACAGTTTCCGTTGAATCTAAGGCTTCACAAATCGGTTCCATCGAAATTAAAATTTCTCGCGCCCAATTTTGTAACGTTATCGTCTGCCCATTTTTAACTAATTCGACATCTGGTTTTCGTCCGCTATTCGCCACAATAAGTTGATTGCTATTGTTAATACATAATTCATTAGCGTTAATTTCTGGACTATCCGTTAATAAGCACGTCAATAACAAGGCTTCGATAAAACGCGATGTCGATTCGTTAATGCCTAATGGATGAAATGGAT
This sequence comes from uncultured Pseudomonadota bacterium, assembly GCA_903876445.1. GTDB lineage: Bacteria > Pseudomonadota > Gammaproteobacteria > Methylococcales > Methylomonadaceae > UBA10906. Next base: position 6,133 of record CAIQZX010000167.1, read on the forward strand.
TTAAATCTAAGGCTCGCATTTCAACGTATTTCACGCCGCCACGCCGTAATGCCGAAGTCGGTTTTTCACCAGACAACGCAATTTGTTTAGGGCGCATAATGCTGTAAAACTCATTTTCGATTTGTAAAATGTTGGTGTTTAATTGTTTATATATGCCATTTTCGGATATACCAATTCTTTCATAATCGGCATAAGGTGTGCTAATTGCGGCACTCAAACTCCGCACATAACCGTCTAATGTATTGTAATCGATTGCTAAATTTGCTTGGTTTTTGCTTTTATAGCCAATGTCACTCATGCGTAATGATGTGGCAAAAGGATGGTAAAGCGTGCCATCATCGAATTCTTCAAATTGCGTCATTAAAGCGGGACGACTTTTAAAAAAGTTTTTGCAAATCGCTGGCGACGCGCCAAACAAATATAAAATTATCCAACCAATGCGTTGAAAATTCCGAATCAAACCAAAGTACGCCGCGTTTTTGAAATCCGCTAACGATTCCGGTTTTTTCGATTGATGATGTAAAAATTCCCATAACGGTTCAGGAACAGAATAATTAAAATGAATTCCTGCAATCGCTTGCATCGTGCGTCCATAACGGTGCCAAAGTCCATGTCGATAAACGTGTTTCATTTGACCGATATTTGATGCGCCATATTCAGCAATTCGAATACTGTCATCACCATCGATGCCACAAGGCATACTGGCACATAATAAGTGTTCACCGTCTAAATTTTCGTAAACGAATTGATGAATGTTTTGTAATGTTTTTAACGTGTCACGAATATCGGAAAATGGCGGTGTTATTAGTTCAATCAACGCTTCCGAATAATCAGTTGTAATTTCCGAATGTGTCAGTGCTGAACCTAATGCGTAAGGGTGAACGGTTTTTGAAATTAAACCTTTCGTATCAATGCGAAGACTTTCTTTTTCAATACCTTTGAAACCGCCGCTAAGTAAATGAGGATTATTTTTGAGCCAATGGGTCATAAAAAATGGATTATGAAAATTACGAATAAAAAACATTATACGCGAAAATAACTAATCATTACATTGAGTTGCCAGTTGAGAATCACAGAACACTTTATAAACTACCCATGTCATGGGTTTAATAACCTGTATGGCTTGCTGGTACTTTTTATGTATTTTATTTACAGTGAACTGTACGGTGCATAAAGAATTTTTCCAATTTTAGAAAAATGTTTTGTAATCGTAATTAGGAGGCTTTATGTGTAATGAACAAGAAATTGAAGAAATGATAGTGGCGTTTAGAGATTTGCCCGACTTATATCAGCGATCTGTTATTGCCGTTGTCAAAGACAGAACCGATTTGTTCAGTTTTCAACGATCTGAAATATGCCGAATGGCGTTTTTGGATGATTTTTACAATTTAGCTCAGAAATCAGCCATATCGAGTACATCCTAAAAATTTTATCCACGTTGAATTACTCGCATCGATAATAAAAAAAACAGGTCAGTAATTCAACGTCAATTAGGAAGAATTTTTTTCAACAAATTATTTATTTCAGTCAAAAACAAAATTTCTTTTTCCTGTTGTTAAGCCAGAAAAATCCGTTTTTCCAGTTTTGCTTTCAATTGTGAATAATCACATTCTGTTGGTTGATGAGTAATCAATGGACAGCGTAAAAAATAAAAATTCAACTCTGCTTATTTCAAAATATAATGACGTTTAACAAATTTTAATTTCATAAAAACTGTCAGGTATTTTGTATGTATAAAATGCTTTCTCGCTTTACATCACCAGGCATTCCTGCAATTCTAATACGTCGTTATTTTTCTTATCTTATTCCTTCGCGTTGTATTTTATGTGGTGATAAAGGTTTTAATAATCGGGATTTATGTTTGGCGTGTTATACGGAATTACCGACAAACCTGCCCATTTGTTATCAATGTGCAAATAATGATGTCACCACATCGCATTCAGCGGGATTGTGTTTGGAATGTTTAACGAATCCACCGGCTTTCGATGAAACTTTTGCACCATTTGTTCACTATCGCGGTATTCGTTATTTAATTTTGCAACTTAAATTTCATCGGCATTATCCGAGTGCACGATTACTTGGGGAGTTAATGGCAGATTATTTACAGAAAACGGCTGAATTTCCGGATTGCATTATTCCCGTTCCCTTACATAAAAATCGGTATTGTGAACGGGGCTTTAATCAATCGATTGAGATGGCGCGAGTGTTGTCTAAAAAATTAAATTTACCGTTAGATATGCACAGTTGTTCGCGCTACCGTGACACCGCGCATCAAGTTGGACTTAATGCCGAACAACGCAATGAAAATATCAAAAATGCGTTTGCGGTGTCACCGAATTTTCGCGCTAAACACGTCGCGCTTGTTGATGATGTAATGACTACGGGATCAACGGTTCATGAGTTGGCGATGGCTCTGAAAATAGCTGGCTGTCATCGGGTTCAGGTGTGGGTGTGTGCGAAGGCTCGATAATTTCGGGTTCACGCGCAATAAAAGCAGAGTCCGATACATCATTAGCTTTTCCCAAAGCCGCTAACAACGTCGCATCATGACCATAAATATCACTGTAGAACGTTAATTTATCTCCCTGTTCATAAAATGCTGTGCTGTAAAAGAACAAAACGGGAATATGTGTTTTCAAACTCACTTGATGATGAGTGCTATTTCTTAATGTTTCATCGATGCGACCTTGCGTCCAACCTTCTTGATTTTTCAAGACAAATTGTGCCAATAAACTGGGATTTTGAACCCGAACACACCCGTGACTGAAATCGCGGCGGGTTCTTGCAAATAAGGATTTAGATGGTGTGTCATGTAAATAAACACCTTCTGAATTTGGAAAAACAAATTTAATTCGTCCCAAGGCATTTTTTCCACCTGGTCTTTGACGAACACGCATTCCACCGTTTTTCAATGACACGACTTCCATATTTTGTCTCGCTAAATAACCCGGATTATGAGCCAGTTTTGGCATAATTTCTTTTTTCAAAATACTGGGCGGAACATTCCAATAGGGCATAAATTCAACATAACGCATTTCGGCCATTAAAACCGGCGTAGGTGTTTTTTCAGATTTTCCCACCACGACATTTAAATTTAACACCGGCGAATTAGTTTGTTCAGTTGAATCAATCGCCCATAATTTAAACGCGGGAATGTTGACGATAATTGATTGACCTGCGTTCATTTCGGGTAGCCAACGCAAACGCTCCATTGCCAATTGAATTTTAGTAGTGTATTCCGAAGAATGATTGCCAGATTTTTTTGCTTTTTTATGCGGTTTTTCTTCAGTTGATACAACGCTATTATTGTTAGATAAAGCGGTACGCAATTGCCGATATTGCTGCAAGTTAGGTTCAACTTTGAAGGCTAATTGCAATATATTTCCTTCATTCATCGCCGTTTGAATAATCTGTGGTAAATCAATACTTTTTTTGGTTCGTAATTTTACATTGAAATTCAAACTTCGTGGATTAACACGTCCATAATGTACGTCGTGTAAAAAACGCACCAATGAAACAGATAATGCCGTGTCATATAACGCAAAATCCGTCATCGAATCTGATTTTGTGAATTGAATCGTAGACAAGTTTTGTTTAAGTAAATTTACAGAATAATCATCTGGGTTTAAGCCTTGTAACGCGGCGGTTGAAAGCAGCGTTAACACATCTGTGATATTTTTTTCCGCTTGTGGCGTATTTAACCAAACAGGAGCGTAATTATTTGTTTTGTAAAGTGTTTCTACATCATCGGAACGAAATTCAAAATTTGAACGCGCTAAAAGCGAGTTTTGTTTTGTATTGAGGATGGTACTAATTTCTTGAGTAATCGACGTAGAGAGAGGAAGCGTCGCTAAATTTTCGGCGTACACAGGTGTTTGATATAACAAACAAATAAAAAAAATACGCGGTAAAACGGAACGTAAAAACATGGTTGGCTCATTGTGGCGTAAAAAATGGTGGTTGATTTTATCATTAACGGCTGATTTACGTCTTTTTCCAATAATGATTGTGAAAAGTGTCAAATGGTAAAAAGTACATAAAGCGCGGTATTATGATCATTTAATTTTTTTATTAAAAGCCCGTAAAGCCCCGCCGTTCAGTGCGCGGGGATGTAAGGGTGCTTTTGATTTTGTTGTCTTCATGTTAATCTTTCTTCTGTTGGGTGTGCTGTTGCTGTGTACTTCCTCTATCTGGCTTTTAAGCTACAAATAGGTTGAAATAAGGTGATTTTCAGAAACACCCCTTTCGGGGCTGAAAGGCTAAACTAAGGAATCCCCGTTTTAACCCTTTAGAGCGGGGAGAATGTCAACATTCAGGAAACTAAAAATGAAAAAAATTCTTTTACTGTTGGGGTCGTTACTCGGTAGTTCTGCTATTTTTGCAGAATCTGTACCTGTTATTTCACCGCAACAAGCCGCACAAATGCAATCCGAACAAAAAGCCGTCATTATTGATGTGCGTGAAAATGACGAATGGAATGCCGGACACATTGCAGGCGCAATTCATATTCCATTAAGCGAAATCAAAAATCGGGTTTCAGAACTGGCTACTTATCAAAATAGTCCGGTGATTACACAATGCCGAAGTGGCGCACGGTCTGCGAAAGCGGCTGATATTTTGAAAAATGCCGGATTCAATGATGTTCGCAATATGGAAGGCGGTTTGAATGCGTGGCAAAAATCAAATCTCAAAATAACCAGTTAACAAAACTGTTTTTTTGTTATGAGAACGCTTATTCCCAGTTTTTTGAATGCTGGGAATTCTCAATTTCGTTACAGTACCATTGAAACAATCAACATAATCACTGCAATAAACGTAATCGTAAAAAGTATCCCACCAATAACATAAGCGGATAATGAACCGTGTTGAAAATCTTGTTCACGATTTTTATTGCTTTGAACACCTGCGGCGGCGGCAATAATACTTTTAGCGACTTGTAGAACGCTTGGTTTTGACATCGTTTTTTTCTCCTTTTACTACGCTTGTGGTTTCTACAGGCAAGCCTGCAAATTCAAATAATAAATCCAATTCTTTTTTGTCTAATTCGTAACATTTTCCGGTGCGTAAGCCATCGGATAACACGACCGGTCCATAACGCACACGCATTAAGCGACTAACGACAACATTTTGTGCTTCCCATAACCGACGTACCAATCGATTTCGTCCTTCACTTACGACGACGTGATACCATTTGTTTGCGCCTTCACCGCCCATAAAATAAATTTGATCAAATTTTGCTACGCCGTCTTCAAGTGTCACGCCTTGTTTGAGCAGCTCTAATTTTTCATCTGGCACTTCGCCTAAAATTCGTACCGCATATTCGCGTTCAACTTCGGTAGAAGGGTGCATCAATTTGTTGGCTAATTCACCGTTATTTGTAACAAGTAACAAACCTGATGTATTTACGTCCAATCGCCCCACTGAAATCCAACGAGACGTATCAAGTTTCGGCAGGGAAGCAAAAATTGTTGGGCGACCTTGTGGATCGTTGCGTGATACGATTTCGCCGGTGGGTTTGTGATAAATCAACACGCGCGTCGGTTGCCGTTCGAATTTTTCCCAATGCACTACGCGATCATTCAGTTGTAAATAATCACCGGCTTTCAAATGTGCGCCTTGTGTCACTAAAACACCATTGATTTTTAAACGTCCTTCTGTAATCCAGCGTTCAATTTCACGGCGTGATGCTAAACCACCGCGAGCTAACACTTTTTGAATCCGCTCACCGTCTTTTGAAATTTCAATATCGACAAGGCGTTTTTCAACCGGTTCTTTTCGGCTGGCATTCGGACGTAAATTCTCACGCCGCATTTGACTCGCCGGTTTATTAGGCTGTTTTTTATCGCGTAACGCGATGGGTTTATTAAGTTGTTTCGTTTTCACGTTTTTCCTGTAGCAGTTGTGACACATTTGCGTCAGTAATATCTAAATTCGGAATAATTTGTAATGCGGGCAAATCATTTAACGTCTGCAAATTGAAATAATCCAAAAATTGCGGGGTCGTTGCGTATAAATTAGGGCGACCCGCCACCTCTTTTTGTCCAATAGCGCGAATCCAATCCCGTTCGATTAACGTTTGAATAATACTCGAACTTACGGCAACACCGCGAATATCTTCAATGTCACCGCGCGTGACAGGTTGACGATAAGCAATAATGGCAAGCGTTTCAAGTAATGCGCGTGAGTATTTTGCTGGCTTTTCAGCCAATAATTTTACCAGCCATGGCGCGTAAATGGGGCGAATTTGAAAGCGATAACCGCTTGCAACACATTTTAATTCTAACACTCGATTTTCATAATCATTCGCTAATTCATGCAATGCAGTTTGAATTTCAGTTAAATTCGGCGTTGAATCTTCTGTAAAAAGAGATTGTAATTCTTTTTCATTTAACGGTTTAGTGCTAGCAAAAATAAGGCTTTCAAGGATAAGTTTTATAGGCATTTTTCATTTTTTTCGAAACCAAAAATCAAATCATAACACACAAAAAAAACGCCCCTCGGTTTTGATCCCATTACGAGAAAATCGTGCTTATCTGCTCGTGAATCTGGAACTTTTCTCAGTTTATATAAAAATAATAACTCCACTATTAAAAAATAATAGGTATTTATAACTTATTCTTATTTATCAATAATTTATTTATTTAAAAAATAATACTAACACCATTAGACGCAATTATATGGTTTACAGTATCATTGAATTTGGTTCTTGAAACAGTGTCATTGAAATTATTTGATGCAACTGAATTCTTGAAATAATTTTTTAATAGGTAATGAATGACAAAAAACTCAAATTTAACACCCTCTCAGCTTTTAGCTACAAAAACATTACAATTGATTTGGAATGCAAAAAAGAAAAAATTAGGTTTATCCCAAGAAAAAGTCGCTCAGTTGTGTCAATGGAACACACAAGCTGCTTTTAATGCGTATTTACGCGGACGAATACCATTAAATGTTGATGCTGTCTTGCGTTTATCAAAGGTTTTAGACATTCATCCCTCTGAAATTATGCCCGAACTGGCTGATTTACTGCCAAAGCCCAATCTTGCGACAACTGTAGAATATGAAGAGTTATCCCATACAGAACAAATTTTTATTGAACGGTTGCGTAAAATTACCTATGAGCAAACAGACTGCGCGGTCAAAAAACATTTCGATGAACTTACCGAATCATTAAAAAAAAATTGGCAATCCTCTTCCGCTTCCGAATTGACTCTTGCTCGAGAAGAAATTTCTTTGTTAAAAATAGAGCAACATAAACTAAACAGTATGTTGAAAAGCGCGACTGAGAAATTATCAAACGATAAAGTCATGAAAGAAAATCGCTTTAAAGAGATTCTTATTTTTAACCAAAAACTTATTTTACGAAATACTAAAAAGAAACAACTGCTGGCTGAACTCAAAACTGAAAATCAAGAACTGAAAACCAAAAATTTAGAAGTGGAAAAGCAATTAGCCGCTAAAAACAACTGCGATGGCGATTGTAAAAAATGCCTAACCATCAAAATGTATCCTGTTGAATTGTATCAACTCATTACAAATCTGGCTGTAAACGCACAAGATGCCATGAAGGAACGCGGCGGGAACATTATCATTTCACTAAATTTAGTGACCATAAAAGAGCGAAATTGTACGGTGTGTTTAGGAATGATTGACGGTGATTTTATTGAATTAAGCATCAAGGATAACGGCACAGGAATTGAGCCTAAAATAATTCATCAAATTTTTGATCCCTTTTTCATCACAAAATCGCAAGGCGAAGGCACGGGATTAGGATTATCAACGTTAATGGGTTTGGTGCATTCTTCGCACGGGCATATTTTGGTTGAGTCGAACTTAGCAGAACCCGATCAAGGCACGACGTTCAAATTACTATTCCCAACCAACCAACCAACCAACCAACCAACCAACCAACCAACCAACCAACCAACCAACCAACCAACCAACCAACCAACCAACCAACCAGTAGATTTATTGGACAGTTCCTAACAATACACTAAACGCACAAATGGCTTTGGCAAAATTTTCTGCACGACGATAAAACATCATTGCCAGTGCAATAACAAATCATTATTTTTAAAAAAACTTATTTATGACAACAAACGCACACATTCTTATTGTTGATGACAATCCAGAAAACGTCCGCATTTTAGGCGCGGCTATAAAATCGATAGATTGCAATTTATCTGTCGCGCTCAGTGGTGAAGCGGCACTTGATATGATTGAAGAGGAAATGCCAAGTTTAATTTTATTAGACGTTATGATGCCTAACTTGAGCGGTTTTGAAGTTTGTGAAAGATTAAAAAACAATCCTAAAACCAAAGATATTGAAATTATTTTTATTACTGCCGCTGTCAATTTAGAAGAAGAATTGCGCGGTTTAGGATTAGGTGCAATAGATTACATTCACAAACCCATTTCCGTTCCCATCGTTCAAGCAAAAGTACAATTCCATTTAGAACTCATTATAAGTAAACAAGAATTACAACTAAAAAATGAAGCCTTAGCGGAAGTTAATCGGTTGCGTGATGACATCGAACGCATCACACAACACGATTTGAAATCGCCTCTTACCGCCATCATGTGTTATTCGGAAATGATGATGGAAGATGACGATATTCCGGAAGAGAAAAAACAGCGGTTTTTAAAATCTATTTACGACGCAGGAAATACGATTTTGTTTATGGTCAATAATTCCCTTGATTTATACAAAATGGAAGTGGGGACGTATGAATACACGCCTAAGCTTATTCCGCTTAATGATGTCATTAAAAATGTGATTAAAGATTTGCACGTTTTAGCCACGAGCAAACAACTCAAAATAGACATTGAGCAGTTTGAAAATAAAGATTTTGAAACGTTTGCAGAAAAACATTTGTCGTATTCGTTGTTCGCTAATTTACTCCGAAATGCGATTGAAGCCAGTCCAAATAACGGTGTAATCACAATAAAAATGTTCTACGAAAATAAGCAAAGTGTGATTTCTATTACCAATTCCGGTGCTGTGCCAGAAGTAATTCGCGCAACATTTTTTGATAAATACGCCACTTCTGGAAAAAAGAACGGCAACGGATTAGGAACGTATTCCGCGAAGTTAATGGCGGAAACGCAACTCGGCACCATTGGTATGAGAACAAACGATAATGAAACCTGCATCACCGTTCGACTACCTTGTCAAAATTGCGTAGATTTCCAAATTATTTAGAGAGCAAATATGATTTTACATAACGGAAATTTATACCAAGATGATGACAGTATAGACTGGCATATTGCATTGAATATCGATTATCACCATTTCGAATTAGCTCAACGTTTAGAATTGCCATTACCCCCAGCGTGTTATGTTTTCGTAAACAATCATGTCAGAACGCATGAACAACACATGATTTGTGGTTGGTTTGACATCCTCCCCGCCCTAAAGGGAACGGGGATTCCTTATTGTTAAGGAGCAGGTGTGTATCACTACTACCTGCTGGTTTCTGCTGCTGACGGCATTACAGCACCGTTCACTTCACAGACTAGCCCCCGAAAGTCCTCGG
>CAIQZX010000168.1 GCA_903876445.1 uncultured Pseudomonadota bacterium
AATCAATAAACGAAGTGCGGGCAAAATACCGCTTTCTTGCCAACGAATTTGATAAATTTGAAAACGAGTTAAATGGTTTTCCCATTGCACGTCTTCTAAAGTAAGTGAATAAAGCTCTTCTTTTGAAAAACCTAATGTTCCTGTACTGACAGCGGCTCTTACTTTGCCTTCATCACGCGGATTTGCCATTGCGTTTAGCCATATCAACACGTCTGGAGCTTCATCCGTGTCATAAATCGAATCTTGCTCTGACAAATAAACGCTTTTTAAATTTCGACGATTTAATTCATTGCGAATAATTTTGGCTTCGTTTCGATTTCTGACCAGAATTGCAATGTCTTTAAGTTCTACTGATTTAAAATCAGATTCGGATTTAAAACCTGTTTGTTCAGTTTTGAGTAATTTAACAATTTCACTGGCTGTGACTTTTGCCATTTGTTCACGGTAAAGTTCCATCGAAATTCTATCTTCTTGCCACGTCCAAAACGTTAAAGCTGGTGCTAGTTGATTATTGATGCACCAATCTTCTTTGCGTCCATTTGCTTTAACGCCGATAAATGGCAACTGATTACCAAAACGAAACGCATCTTTATGAGCAAATAATTTATTTACCGCTGTAACTAATGACTTTGTGGAACGGAAATTAGTATCGAGTGTGTGATGATTTTGTGTTGCCTGATGGGCTTTTAAATAAGTGTAAATATCCGCACCACGAAACGAATAAATTGCTTGTTTCGGATCGCCAATTAAAAAACAACTTGAAGATTCATCTTGATAAATTTTTGAAAAAATACGGTATTGAATTGGGTCTGTATCTTGAAATTCATCAATTAACGCAACGGGATATTGAGTACGAATGACTTCGCCAAGACGTGATTTTTCATTTTGAAGTGCGTTATCCAAATTACTCAACATATCGTCAAACGTCACACGCGAAAGTTTCTTTTTTTCTTGTGCGTAGCGATTGCGAATCCATTTAATGGCGTGGAGCTTGATTTGAATGACGAGGTTATCAGCTTGTTCGATTTGACTATTATTAACGAAGTCATCTATTGCTTGAAATGCTGAAAAATAAAATTGCTTTGCTTTATCTTTATGAGCCTTAACTAAACTATCAGTTAATTTATCTAAACCAAATTTTGCAGTCTCTTTTAAATCACAAGATTGATTTTTAATTGCCCAATTGTTTATTTCATTGAGTTTATTATCAAATGTGTTTTTCTTATATTTAGTTCCATTTAACCAACTGTCTAAATTAGCCTGATCAAGCAAATTGTTAATCGCTTCAAAATCATTTTTCCAACTCTCTTTTGCAATTTTTTCAAAATCATCATTTTCTTTTTTCCAATCAATCCATTCTGCAAAAATATCAAAAAATTCCATCAAAAAATTATCTAACTTCAATGCTTCTGTTTCTTTTAGCAAACCTTGAATTTTCTCTGCAAAATCATCGGGCGACTTTGCTAAATTTTTAACAATAAATTCACATTGGTTTTTGTCTAAACCATAAAAATGCACACGCCAATAATCACGAATCACATTATTGAGTAACTCGCTATCATCGGTATTTACATCTTGTTTGAATGGACTACCACTATCAAAAGCGTGTTGTTGCAACATTCTGTTACACCAACTATGAATCGTAAAAACAGCCGCTTCGTCCATGTAATTGGCAGCAACTTCTAAATTTTTAGCACACCAATTCCATTTTGTTTTGTCATAACTATTTCGTAAGTCGATCAAAAATTTATCGGCTGATTTAATCTGTTCACGAAAATACTGCGCGGATTCACTTAAACGTTTCCGAATTCTATCGCGTAATTCTTCTGTCGCGGCATCGGTAAAAGTCACAACCAATATCTCTTTTGGCGTTAATGGCTTCGCAATTCCATGCCCTAAAATCAAACGCACATATAACGCGGCAATGGTGTAAGTTTTTCCTGTTCCAGCACTGGCTTCAATTAAATGTGAGCCTTGTAATGAAAGTGTTAAGGGATTTAAAGAATTCATTTTTTACGCCTCCTTCGTATTTTGTTGAATTGGCAAATAAAGTTCGTTTGCCCATGTCTCAAATTCACCGTTGGCATTTAATTCATCAAAGGTGGGAAATAGTCGTTTTAAATAAGCATCCACATCTATTTCGCCTTGCTTAAATCCACCTTCATATTTTGCTTTGGCTTTACTCAAATTTTGAGTGGATAAATACTCAAAAGCGGTTTCAATGGCGATAGGTAAAGCAGTATTTCGATTTTGATGCCAAGCTGAAACGATCTTTTCTAAATAATTTAATGCGTCTTCTTTGTTAATGTGTTCGATTACAAAATACGCATCTGAACCAAAAATATGAGACTCTTTAAATTCATTGCGCTTTGCACAAAGTGCGAGATGGTTAATCCAGTGTTGGCAAAGATTCTTACGTTTATCTTTTAATTTCTGCGCGACGATTAAAATCAAAGCTAAGTCGTTGTTAGCATTCTTTCTCACATTTTTCACATCACTCAATAATTTAACCTTTGTGCCATCTTTCATTTTAAAATCGAAATCAATTGATACTGGAAATTCTGTAGGAAAAGACTTCAAATGATTTTGATAACGCTCCCACGCTTGTTGCACAGGCTCTGAAATTTCAGCAAAACTTAACGCTGCAAAACTACCAAGCGGCGATTGACCTTTACGAATTAAATCGGCTTTTTTATCATCAAAAAATGTTGGTGACGGTTGTGGCGTATTTTTCAGCCCAGACAGCAAATCATCTTTGAATTTGTATTGCTCTAAACCATCAAAATTAAATGGCTCATCGTCTTCACTGATTTTGGAATCATTATTGAAATAGAACTTTAGCGTTTGATTGCAATAGGTTTTGACAGGCTGTTTTAAAAAATAGCCTAACGTTTCTAACTTCAATTCCAATGTTTTTTCATTTTCTGGACGTGGATTAAAAGAAGTCACTTGCCCACTATTTTTAACAAACCATTCACGCGAATAAGTAAATAAACGCGGATGTTCATTATGTTCTAAATAATGTTTGCTGAAAGGTTGCAACGGATGTTCAAGCGTTATTTCATCAAGCAACTTTTTATTTTCTAATTCCCAAGTGCGTTCAATGTTTTCACGCAATTGACTAATTAAAACAGAAGGTGGAATTTCGCTGTTATCACGAACATTTTTCCCCACCCAACTCACATAAAAATGTTGTCGAGCCGAAAGCAACGCTTCTAAAAACACATATTGATCATCTTGTCTGCGTGAACGATCACCAGGTCGATATTGCCCCGATAAACTCATTAAATCAAAACTTTGCGGCGGCTTTTGACGTGGAAATTCACCGTCATTCATGCCTAAAACACAAATTACAGAAAAAGGAATTGAGCGCATTGGCATCAACGTACAGAAATTGACTTTGCCACTTAAAAAGATTTTTTGAAAACTCGCTTCATCAACACTCGAAAGCCATGAATCACAAACCACATTCCGTGATAACAAATCGCTTTGGGTTAAATTGGCTTGTTTGCAATGTGCTTTCCATTTTTTTAAGGCTGATTGTAACGAGTCTAACGTTTTGCGTTCTTTATCATCATCCGGTTTGAAAAAATCCGAGAGTAATTCATTTAACAAAGTTACCCATTCTTGATAACTGCAATCTTGATTGAATTTGATGGCATATTTTTCAAGTAAATCGATTAACTGACATAAATTCCCAAGTGATTGCGCTTCTAATCCGCCAATTTCTTCATAAGGTTCAATATCATTAAACGCTTCACCACTTCCAACCGCATAACCTAACAGCATTCGATTTAAACCGAATTTCCAAGTATTGGCTTCTAAACCTTCATTTATTCCGAACGTTTTACGATGTTCAGAATTTAAACCCCAGCGAATTTGTGCGCCTTCAATCCATTGACATAATTTCGGCACACTACTTTCTTCAATTTCCAAACCGTTTCTAATCGCTGGAATTTCAAGCAACCAACGAATTTGACTAACTGTAAAACGTGAATTTGGCAAACTTAATAAAAATTCTGTCGCCACAATTAACGAATTATGTCCGCGTTCTTGTTGATCGGTGACGCTGTAAGGAATAAAACGTTTATCGTTTTGTTGAATTTGCCCAAAAACGGCGTGAATGTGTGGCGCATATTTATTGATGTCAGGCACCATCACTAAAATTTCACGCGGCTTTAATTTCTCGTCCGTTTTTTCATTAAATAACGCCAACAATTGGTCATGCAAAATCTCAACTTCACGTTGTGGACTGTGAGCAATATGAAAGGCAATTGAATTATCGGCTTGCGTTAATTTTATTTTTTCAGTCGGAATTGGCTCTAAATCTAAAATCGTTTGCTGTAATTTGTGCAACAAACAGGCATTTTCATCTTTGGCATAATTATCAAACCAATCGACTTTATCTTTTGCCCAATTCCAATGTTGATACTTATCGCGCTCATCAAATTGATCTAGTAAACGAATATAATCGCGTCCTTGTTTCCCCCATGCGGCAAGCAATGGATTCGCGTAAAGATGCAACTCTTCGTCCGACAACGCAACATTTTCCATGCTTGGCTTTTTTGCTTGGCGACGATTTTCGGCTTTGAGCAATTCTTTATCTTCAATAATGTCTGCCCAATAGTGTTGGCAAGGATTTGTGACAAATAAAATGACTTCACAAAACGGGCTGATTTTCGCCAATACTTCAATATGTTGTTGCGCTAAAGTTGGAATACCAAAAACGATAATCCGTTTTGGTAAATTTTTAGGCGGGTTTTCGAGAGTGAATGTTTCTATTTTTTTCAAAAATAAATCGTGAACCGATGAACGACTGGCATTTTTCTTTTCGTCTTCGCTCATATCATTCAAAATTTCACGCCATAATTTAGCTTGCCAAACTTGTTCCTGTGGCAGAAGCTTTGCCTCATTGTGACCGTCTCGAATGCTATCTTTTCCTTGTTCCCAATCGAGCAACCAATCCGCACGATACATTTGATATTGGTCGAATAAATCTGCTAGTTGTTCTGCCAGTTGATGACATTTAATTTCTTTTTCATCATCTGCTAAAAAATGCGCTAAATTTTCAAATTCAGGCTTTTTGATCAATTCGGGCAAAAGCCGATACAAACGCCACGTCAAAGGATGTTTTGCTAAAGGTTGTTCTTTAGGAATTTTATCTAAAACCGCGCGATAAACTTCCCAAACAAACATCGAGGGTAATTTCACGTCTAAACCTGCGGCAATGCCTAATACGTCATTTTGAGCAAGATATTGTTTGAGCCATTGCCCGACACCGTTGTTGTAAATCAAAAAGGTTTCATGTTCCAACGGTGAAAGCGGATGTGTTTTTATCCATTCTTTAACAACTTCAACTAATGATTCCAGTTTGTTGCCATGTACAATGGCAATTCCTTTATTTAATGTCATGGAGTTTTTCCTTGTTTTGTTAAGGTATGTTTTAAAACGCACCGCTTTGATTTGACGTTTATTTATTTTGAAATAGTCTTTTGTAATCGAGATAACAACTCTTTTAATCGTTGTGGGGATTCATAATACAATTCACAATCGGGATGCGTGAAAACGGTTAACGTATTTTCAATTTTTTAAACAGTTTTATTACCCCGACAATTTTCTCACCCATTCTTCTTGGATTCTATTTTCGATTGCTCCATTTCTAGCAGTTCTGACAATTTTCATTATGTCATCAGCATCGTTTGACACACCAGCATCAAAAAGGATTCTTGCCGCAATAATACCTGTGCGACCTAATCCACCTCGACAATGCGAATTCACTCAAAATCATAAAGCCAGCAAACTGGCTTTGCTAAGTTGCCACATGAGAGTATTCCCATATCGAATTCCAGCATATCCAACACAAGTAAATTTATTTCCTTTTTTATCTGTAAAATCCCCACATACTGATTTGATTTCACTAGAGTTAGTAAATTTTTCTCCTTTCCATTTCCAAAAACCACAATACTCACCATACGGTTTCTTATGGTAGTAAGCACCGTCTGAACCATCTAAAACCATTAAGCCTTTATTGATTAGTTTTTCACATATCTCGTGGACGTGTTCTTTGTCTGATAACCACAAATTTCCGCTTCCTCCTTCTCCACAGCTATCACCGCGATAAAAAAACACCCCCATTGTTTTAATTTCTTTGCGAAATGCTGAAAAACCATATCCGCGTCGTTTATGAATTCTGATTGTCCGCTGGCTTGGAATATGTAAGTAGGTTTCCGTTAAAATACACGGTTCAATATCTTTTTTTCTAGGAAAATTTTCAGATCCTATTATCACTGGATTACCTATCAATTCGTAATCTGCATTATCCTCAAGCAGTGGCTTATGTTTACTTGCTGGTAAATCAAAACCGTAATGTTTTGTGTCTTGATGACCTAGTGAAAAATAACCTCTATCAACAAACCAAAAGTCAGTAACATAAGGTGAAAATAACCTTATTGGCGTCATTAAATCATTTCCACTACATGGATAAAAAAGAGCTGTATCTCTTAAATTTTCTAAAACGTTTGAATCAACAAAACATAAATTTTTTTCTTTTTCTAATTCGGCTTGCTTTATTTTTTCTTCTTCAACAGCAATCCATTCTTCTACACTAAATTCCGAAACAAATTGAATAAATTTTTTGAATTTTTCTCTTGCGTCAATTATTGATAAATCAGG
>CAIQZX010000169.1 GCA_903876445.1 uncultured Pseudomonadota bacterium
AGTGAACGGTGCTGTAATGCCGTCAGCAGCAGAAACCAGCAGGTAGTAGTGATACACACCTGCTCCTGAGTTAAATCAGGAATCCCCGTTCCCTTTAGGGCGGGGAGGATGTCAAGGTGATGCAAATGATTCAAGAAAAGAAGTTTGTTTTGGTGAAAGAATTATTGTCGAATGCTGAAAAATTGGAAGATTATTTAGATTATTTACACATTCAAACGGTCAAAAAACAGGATAAATTGCCGCGTCATTCTTTTGATGATGTCGTCGGCATTGAAAGTAAACGTTAACGCTGGACTTGCGAATGCGATTATTGAAGGCAGAGAAAATGATTTTGTGTCGGAAGATGAGATTTTTTTGATTTTGAACGGTGCGAATGAGTGAAAGTAAAATTTGAAGCGAAGTTTGCGAAGGATTTACGCACAATTCGAGAACCAAAAATGTTGAACAAAGTGCAAGAAATTATTGGCGAATGTAAATCGGCAAGCAGTTTGTCAGAACTTAATCACGTTAAAGCACCTCCCCCAGCCTTCCAGGCTGCCCCCTCCAAAGGGGGCAAAAGATTAAAAAGCAATTGCTTTGCTTTTTAATCGTGATTCAAAAACCGTTTTCGCTCTTCGGCATTACGTCCTAACACTTTTGCCATCCAAGGTGGTGGCGCGTCGAACACTTTTTGGAATGTTTTCAATTGCTCAACAGCATCAATGACTTCCGGCACTTTAATCGGATAAATATCCGCTCTAATCACTTTCGCTGCCGCAGGGCCTCCAATCGATTGCATAAAAATAACCTGACAATCTTTGATTAGATTTACACGAAATAAATTGCGGTCATCGGAATCATCAGCTTCAATGGTCGAACGAATATCAATTAAACGGTATTCATCGTGTGATAATTGATAAACCAAAAACCGAACACACGAGCCAAAATGTCCGTTCAATAATTCAGCACTGTTCGATGCCACTGCAACACGAATCGATTCTGGCATATCACCATTTTTATAAGGCTGAATTTCAGGCAAACTTTCGTCAGATTCTTCACCCCACAAATAACGCACCGCGAGTTTGATGTTCGCCAAACCGATGTCAATGTCTTCGCCATCTTCTTCGCCGTCTAAACTGCCGATACCCGTTTTTAAATTCGTAACAGTGATAGATTTGAGTTTTTCATCATCCAACGGTGTTCCCACTTTTTCATGCAAAATTTCAATCAATCTTGGCACATTCACGTCAGGTAAAACGCGAGCGGCTAACGCAATTCGTAATGCTAAATCTCGTGATAATTGAGTCATTTTTTCACCTCTAAAGTTTGTAGTACGTTTTCCATCCCGTATAGCCTTCATTCAAGCTATAAACTTGCTTAAAACCAAAATCGCTGAACATTTCCGCAACGTGTTGGCTGGCGTGACCGTGATAGCAATAAATCAAAAAAGGCTGCTCTTTTTCGCCTTTTTGAATCAGGCTATCGCGCAGTTTTTCATGCAAGTGCATGGCATTTTCAAGATGCCCCGCGCGATAATCTTTCACATCACGACAATCCAAAATCACAGGCTTTTTTTCAGCAATAAATTGTGCCGCTTCACTGATAGCAAGATTTTTGAACGTTGCCATTTTTAAACGGGGCCGCTATGTAGTTCTTTTTTCACGAAAATGGTTTTCGTCAAAGCGTCTTCAAACGCAATGGGCGCAGTTTTGATTTTGAAATCTTTCGCCGCGTCAAACATCGTCACAACTTTATCTTCGGCAGTTTGACCTTTTAAATCGGCTTTTTCAATATAGAGCAATTCTAAAGTTTCATTCCACACCATGCCGTCACGATATGGCACAAATTTGAACGTTAAACCTTCGAGTTCAATCTGCATATTGTCTTTGATATTTTCAACATACATCACTAAAACCGTTTCGGGTGTTAAAGCCGTTTTGTATTTTGAAATAAACTCAGGAACTTGTGCGAGTTCATGAAACATCCCGTTTACAAACACGAATTTTTCATCAGTCGCTAAAACTGCCGCTTGGTTCAACAACAATTTTGGTGGCATGTGAACGCCATCGTTTAATTCGCCTTGAATTAAAATTAAATCACCACGAAATGCGGTGAATTTTTTGTCACTGGTTTTACCTAAAACCGAAGTGATAAATAAAAGCCCTTCTTTGTCATAATTTGCGAGTAACATTTTGATTCTCCTGATTAAAAAACTTGTGTTTAAACATCGACACGGCGACGTTGTACTTGTTGTGGATCTGCAGTAATTTTGCGGTAAATTTCGATGCGGTCGCCTTCTCGAATTGGCGCGTCCAACTTCGCTAATTTTCCATAAACACCAACCTTTTGGGTGGTTAAATCGATTTGTGGGTATTGTTTTAAAACCCCTGATAATTCGATGGCTTCTTGAATCGTGCTTTCGTCAGGCACTTCTAAACGAACCCATAATTGCCGTTCTGCTTCGGCATAGCACACGCCGATATTCATGATTTTTTCTCCGCTTTTTGGTCAAATAACCGTTTCATCGCCACTAAAAATCCCAGCATAATGAAACCACCTGGCGGCAACGCCGTTAATAAAAAACCTTTGTAATCAGAAATAACAGTCAGTTCCATAAAACGAAAACTCTCGCCGAGCAACACGGAGGCATTGGCAAATAACGTTCCTGTTGAACTGATTTCACGCATCGCGCCTAAAATCACCATCACCAGCGTAAAACCTACGCCCATCATGAAACCATCCCAAAGCGATGGCAGCGGTTCTTGTTTGGAGGCAAACGATTCGACACGTCCTAAAATCGCGCAGTTCGTCACAATCAACGGAATGAATAAGCCTAAAACTTTGTGCAATTCGTGCATCCACGCATTGAGGCAAATATCCACCAGCGTCACGAGCGCGGCGATGAGCAACACGAAAATGGGGATACGAATTTCTGACGGAATTAAATGCCGATTGAGTGACACGATGCCATTCGAGGCGACCATTACAGCAATTGTCGCCAAGCCCATGCCTAAACCATTTGTCGCTGTTCCCGTTACCGCAAGCAACGGACACAACGCTAAATTTTGGGTCAGAACAACGTTGTTATCCCACAAACCATCACGGGCAATTCTTTTATATTCGGGTGAAAAAAGTATCGACAGATTCATGATTTTTCTCCTGTAGCGATCAACGTAGCTTGATTTGCTTTGTAGAATTCCAACCCTCGCCGAATTGCAATCACCACTTTTCGAGGGGTAATCGTCGCGCCGCTGAATTGGTCAAAAATACCGTTGTCTTTTTTAACTGCCCATTGCTCAAAGCTGACGTTGTCGAGCGATTTGCCGTTGAAACTTAAAATCCATTTCGATTTGCTGATTTCGATTTTGTCGCCAAGACCTGGGGTTTCGGTGTGTGAAATGACGCGCACACCTAAAATTTCGCCATTTTTGTCAATGCCCATCACCAAACTAATCGCACCTGCGTAACCGTCTGGGGCAACGAATTTGAAACAAACAGCATTCACGTCGCCTTGTTTTTTCGCCAAATAAACGATGGTTTCAGCCGCACCTAAATTTGCATCGGCAGATGGCAACGTGACGGTATCGAATAACAAATCGTTGTCGTGCATTTCGGGGGGAATCACTTCTTCGAGTTTGGCTTTTAAATCTTCTTCAAGACGCAATTGAATTACGCCGCGTGTCGCTAAATCCGCCACGCCTAAAAGAATTGCCGCCGCCAATGCAAAGCCCGCCAATATCGCTGTTTGATAACCTAATTTTGGACGCAACTGTTCTAAGTTTTCAGGTTCGAGCCACACTTTTACTTTTGCTAATGCCGCATCGAATTTGGTTTTTATCGGTTTAAAATTCATGACTAACCTCCCTCAATTGGTTTGCCGTCACGAGTCCGCCCGTAAATGCGTGGACGAATGTAATGGTCAATCAGTGGCGTAACCGAATTCATGAGCAACACCGCAAAGCCAGTGCCTTCGGGATAACCGCCCCATGAACGAATCACGAAAATCAACACGCCACAGCCTGTTCCAAAAATGAGTTGTCCGAGCGGTGTGTTTGGTGATGTGACGTAATCGGTAGCGATGAAAAAGGCGACCAGCATCAACGCCCCAGAATTCAAATGTACCCACGCGCTTAAATAATGTGTGCTGTCGATGAGATTGAAGAGTGTCGAAAGGAACGTCACCGACGCGAGCAACGACACAGGAATAAACCATTGAATAACGCCTTGACGCATTAACCAAATGCCGCCGAGCAAAATCAATAACGTTGAGGTTTCGCCTAAACTGCCGCGCTCCCAACCGATAAACGCTAAAAATCCTGAATAATCACTTAATAAATCGGGCAAAAGTTGTGCCTGTGAAAAACCTGTTTTTACAAACCCTAACGTGGTTGCACCTGTAATTGCGTCGCTGATTTCTGCACCTGAAAAAGTGATTTTGAAACTTTCTAAAATATCCAGCCCAGTGAAAAATGGCGACACGTTCACCCACGTTGTCATTTCAATCGGGAATGAAATCAGCAACGCCACTCGCGCCAACATCGCAGGATTGAATAAATTTTGACCTAAACCGCCGTAGACGTGTTTGCCTAAAATAATCGCCAGCCCCGAACCAACTACGCCAATCCACCACGGTGCATAAGGTGGCAACGTCATAGCGACTAATAAACCTGTAAGAATGGCTGAACCATCGAGCAAATAAGATTCGATTGCGCCGCCTTTGAGTTTTAAACAAATCGCTTCAAACACTATCGCCGACGACACCGTAACGAAAGTTAAAAACAGGGCTGACCAGCCAAAAATAACGATTCCAAAACCGAGTGCAGGCAACAGTGCGAAAATCACTTTTCGCATAATTTCATCAACACGCCGCGCTGAACTGATGTGCGGTGAACTTATTGGTTTTGCATTCATGCGTTTTCCTCCAAAACTTTTGCTTGTGCTTCTGCGGCTTGACGTGCAGCACGCGCTTCCATTACACGTCGCGCATCGGCATCCGCTTCGGCTTTGATTCGTTCCATGCGATTGGTTCGATTTTCGGCGAGACGTTTAGTTTGTTCGGCTTTATGTTCGCGTTGTTGGCGGCTGAATAATTCGCCAGAAGCAAATTTGAAATAATGCACCAACGGAATGTTTGACGGGCAAACGTAAGAACAACTGCCGCAACTGATGCAATCTTTCAAACCTAAATCCACGGCGGCATCGAGTTTGTTAGCTTTAATGCGACTTGCCATTTCAAGCGGTAACAATCCAACGGGGCAAGCCGTTACACAACTTGAACAACGAATGCACTGTTTAACTTCGGGTTCAAAAATATCGTCATGTGATAACGCTAAAATGCCGCTGCTTGCTTTCACAATAGGCACATCAGCGTGCGGCAATACTTCGCCCATCATCGGCCCGCCCATAATTAAACGCGCGAGTTTTTCGTTTTCAACGTCGCAAAATGCTAAAACTTCCGACATCAATGTGCCGATGGGAACTTCAACGTTTTGCGGTTTAGAAACTGCGCCACCTGAAACCGTCACGACACGACTAATTAACGGTTTTGATAAACAAACCGCTTGATAAACGGCGTAAGCGGTGGCGACGTTGTGAATAATGACACCGACATCTGTTGCTCTGCCATCTGCGGGAATTTCTTTGCCCGTTAAATAACGCAACATTTGTCTATCCCAACCCATCGGATAACGGGTGGGAACTTGCACAACGCTGATTTGTTCAAATTCTGCGCTGGCGGCTTGCATCGCTTTAAACGCATTCGGTTTATTGTCTTCAATCCCGATAATCGCTTTCGGCGCGTTCATACCGCGTAACATCAAACGAATGCCACCGACACAACAACTCGCGCGTTCTTGCATCAACAAATCGTCGCACGTTAAATACGGTTCGCATTCACCCGCGTTAATTAACAATGTATGAATTTGATTTTTGCGACCTAAATTTAATTTAACCGCCGATGGAAACACTGCACCGCTTAAACCGACTACGCCCGCGCCGCCAACTCTTAAACAAATTTCTTCGGGTTCGAGTTCAAACGGTTTTTCAGGAATCGCGTATTTGAACCATTTTTCTTCACCGTCCGTTTCGATAATGATGGTGCGTATCGGTAAGGCTGATGGATGTGGCGCAGGAAAATCTTGCACGTCGAGAATCACGCCCGAACTGGGCGAATGAACGGGCGCAGAAATTGTGCCTTGACTGTATGCGAGCAATTGCCCTTTTAAAACGTGTTCGCCTACTTTCACAATCGGTTCAGCAGGTTTGCCAACGTGTTGTTGCACGGGAATATACAGTTTTTTCGGCAACGGTAAATTCGTTGCAATCGGTTTATCGCAGGTTTCGGCTTTATGTTCTTCGGCATGAATCCCGCCGCGAAACTTTGGATTTTCAAGAAAGGCAAACATTGTCATTTCTCCTAAGCCGCCGCAAGTTGAGGTTTATGCCAACGCCAATCGTGCAAGGTCACGTCAATCGGGTGCATTTGCAAACATTCTGTGGGACA
This sequence comes from uncultured Pseudomonadota bacterium, assembly GCA_903876445.1. Lineage (GTDB taxonomy): Bacteria > Pseudomonadota > Gammaproteobacteria > Methylococcales > Methylomonadaceae > UBA10906. The sequence continues at coordinate 6,482 of CAIQZX010000169.1, forward strand.
AACCGCCACGCATTTTTCGCAACCAATGCACGCATCAGCAACCACCGCATGAATTTGTTTCGGCGCACCGACAATCGCATCGGTTGGGCAAACTTTGAAACAACGGGTACAACCTGTGCAAGTATCTTCACTTACTCGCGCAACCATTGGTTCAGCGTCTTTGGTTTGACTTAAATCAACGTCTACGCCGAGCAATTTAGCGAGTTGTTCCACTAACGCACTGCCACCAGGTGGGCAAAGTGTCACAGGTGCTGCGCCTAAAACAACGGCTTCTGCCGCAGGTCTACAACCAGGAAAACCACATTGTCCACATTGCGAACCTGGCATTAAGGCTTCGACACGTTCAACGAGTGGGTCGGATTCAACTTTGAGATATTTCGCGGCAATGCCTAAGCTCAAGCCTAAGGCTAATCCTAATAACGTTAAGATGATAATCGCAGAAAAAACGTACATGACCGCGCCTCTTAGGATTCGTAAGGGTTCATTTGATTGGAAGTCCTGCAAAGCCCATAAAGGCAAGTGACAGAATGCCAGCAGTAATAAAGGCAATCGGTGTTCCCGTAAAAAGTGCGGGGACTGACATTAACGCCAAGCGTTCACGCAACCCCGCGAAGAGTACCATCACCAACGTAAAACCTAATGCTGCACCAAAACCAAATAATAAACTTTGAATGAAATTGTATTGTTCTTGAATGTTAAGTAACGCTACACCCAACACCGCGCAATTTGTGGTAATCAATGGCAGGAAAATCCCTAACACTTGATAAAGCACTGGGCTGGTTTTGTGAATCACCATTTCGGTAAATTGCACGACTGCCGCAATCACCAAAATAAAACCCAGCACTCGCAAAAAACCAATATCGAACGGAATCAATAGTCGATGTTCAAGCACCCAACTTGCCGCCGACGCTAAGGTCAAAACGAAAGTGGTCGCCATGCCCATGCCCAGTGCCGTGTCGAGTTTGTTCGATACGCCCATAAATGGACATAATCCAAGAAACTTAACTAAGACAACATTGTTGACTAATGCCGTTCCTAAAATGAGTAAGAGATATTCGCTCATGACTTTCACCCGCAATTGTTTAAATCTACTTTTGCACCAACTGTGCCAAGGAAATTGGTGCCGTGAAAGTGGCTTATTTAGTGCATTTCTGGTGAAATTGGTGCAATTTTTCTCTGTGTGAGTTAAGACAATTGTCGGAAACCTTACAAAAGTTTTACCGTATGATTACGCGAAACAAGGCGTAATGTGAGAGATTAAGAATCTGGCGTTTTACTTGCATTGCCTAATAAATAACCGAGTTGCAACCGAGTATTAAATTATGTCGAAAAAAAGCGCAGAACACTTAGAAACTGAAATTACCGATGATATTTTTCTTAATGCGGTTGACCAATCTCCTATCGCTATTTCAATCACTGACAAAAAAGCAAATATCCTTTATGTAAATCCTGCTTTTTCAACTGTGACGGGTTACAGTGAGCTAGAAATTTTGGGCAAAAATGAATCAAAATTATCTTACAAATCGACACCGCCCGAAATTTATGAAGAGTTGTGGCAAACCATTTCAAACAAACAAATTTGGCGTGGGCATTTAGTCAATCGCAGAAAACAAGGTGAGCGTTATCTCGCTGATGTCACGATTACACCGATACTTGATAATGCGGGAGAAATTAATCATTACATCGGAATGCACCGCGATGTCACGCAATCCTATTTTTCTGAACAACAAGCGAATAATCAAAAAAAATTGATTGAATCGGTGATTAACGCTTCGCCTGTGGCGATGGTCGTTTTAGATAGCACTTATCGAATTATTATCGATAACCAAATGTATCAAACGTTGATTTCGGAGCTTCGTCACGATGAACCCGCGTTATTTTTTATTCACGCGCTACAACAAGAATTTGGTGATTTGTGGGCGGATCCGACATTACATTCACGTGGTTTTAGTAATCACGAAATTCGTGTTGAAGGTGTTGGACAACGTGGCACACGTTGGTTTTCTTGTTCGGGAAATTGGTTTGTGGAAGATGATACTTGTGCGGAAAATTTCTTTTTCAAGCAATCCAAAAATTATTTGTTATTAAGCATCAGTGATATTACGTCTCAACGGCAACAACAAGAAAAACTGCAAATGCAAACGATACAAAACATGATGGCGGAAGAAGAGCATATTCGTAGTATTCGAGAAACATTGCTAGGCGCGATGCACCAAATGCGTTTGCCGCTCAATCAAGTGAATGCCGCATTGCAAATTATGGCGCAACGTAACGATAGCCAAAATTTGCATTTGAAAGTGTTATTAACGCAAGTGCAACAAATGGGCGAAGATGCGTTAAATACGTTGCAACGTTGTGTACCAGAAATTCCCGAATCGGCTGTAATGCCTGTGAATTTGAATCAGTTATTACATCAAGTAATTCGTCTATTTAGTCATAAATTTTTGGCGAATGGAATTGTGGTTGATTGGCTACCAAATTCGATATTGCCGTCTATTTTGGGTTCGGATAATAAATTGCGAATGTTGTTCAAACAGCTTATTGATAATGCTGTCGATGCCATGAATCGGGCGAGCAGTAAAGAACGTGTGATTAAAATCGGCACGGCTGTTGAAAATGATTGGGTTTGCGTGACCATTGCGGATACAGGTTCGGGAATCCCCATCAATCAACGCAGTAAAGTTTTTGAGCCTTTTTTCACGACACAAACACAAGGCGGTTTTCAATCTGGAATGGGGCTGGTAATGGCGCGAGAAATCGTGAATCAACATGATGGCATGATTGAAATAGATGCCAATTACACAAATGGTTGTTGTTTTAATTTACGTTTTCCAGTTTGTACAAAAAACACGAGGTAATAAGCCATGAATGAGCGATTTTTACTGGTCGAGTCCGAACTCGATACGCTGTATTTCGTCAGTCAATTATTAAACAGTACGCATAATATTCGTGAAAAATTAAGAGGAATTTTAGAAATTTTACACAAACGCTCTAATTTGCATTTTGGCATGATTACGTTGCGTGACGACAATGGAATGAGTATTTGCGAAGTTTATGGTGGCGATATTGATCGTTCAGTGCGTTATCAAATAGGCGAAGGATTAGTCGGCGCGATTCTCGATGCAGGTAGCACGATTGTTGTCGAACGTATTGCAGATGAACCGCGTTTTTTAAGTCGGCTTGGTGTTTATAATCCTGATTTACCCTTTATCGGTTCACCACTTTTAGCTGAACAAGGCGAAATTGTTGGCGTACTCGCTGCACAACCAAGTACAGCTGATTTTTTAGGAGAACGCGCTCGTTTCATGGAAATGGTGGCGAACTTAATCGCACATAGCGTGAATATGCTACAAATGATGGAGCGCAAACAGCATGATTTGGAGAACGAACGCGATTATTTAAAGCAAACACTGGTTAAAAATTACAAATTTGAAAATATCATTGGGCATTCAGAACCGATGCTAAAAGTGTTCGATATTATTCGCCAAGTGGCGAAATGGCACACGACCGTTTTGATTCGTGGCGAATCGGGAACAGGTAAAGAAGTTGTTGCCAGCGCGATTCATTTCAATTCAGCGTGTGCGAATGGCGCGTTTTTGAAACTCAATTGCGCCGCGTTGCCCGACACGTTATTGGAATCCGAATTATTTGGACACGAAAAAGGCGCATTTAGTGGCGCGATTGGACAACGAAAAGGACGTTTTGAACTCGCCGATAACGGTACGTTATTTTTAGATGAAATCGGGGAAATTTCCGCGTCGTTTCAAGCGAAATTATTGCGTGTTTTGCAAGAAGGTGAATTTGAACGAGTGGGCGGTGATAGAACGTTAAAAGTGAATATCCGAATTATCGCTGCGACGAATCGTAATTTAGAACAAGACGTTGCAGACGGTATATTTCGTGAAGATTTGTATTATCGCTTAAACGTAATGCCGATTTATATTCCGCCGTTGCGCGACCGAATTGAGGATATTCCCGAATTAGCGACCGCGTTAATTAATCGAATTTCAAAACGACAAGGCGGTCGTTTTTTGGAAATCAAAGAAAGTGCGTTACGGATTTTGATGAAGCATCGTTGGTCTGGCAATGTGCGTGAATTGGAAAATCGATTAGAACGTGCGGCGATTATGAGTACCGATGGCATTATTGACCGTGACGTAATTGTAAATACGGGGCTAGAAACGGAAATTAGCGTTGCTCATCGTTCGACAAATGTCACAAAACACGCAGATTTAAATGATGAAAATATGGATGAACGGGAACGAGTGATTGCCGCATTAGAACAAAGTGGTTGGGTACAAGCCAAAGCCGCTCGATTGTTGGATATGACTCCCCGCCAGATTGCGTATCGAATTCAAATTTTGAATATCACAATGAAACAAATTTAAGTTAAGTCAGCGCGTAAAAATTTCGCTGATAAAAAGCTGAATGATGCGTTATTATCACGCAAGCGCAACGGCAATTCGCCGCGCCACTCAAACCTAAATTTTAAACATGGAGAAAATTCAAATGACACAAGACGAATTAAAACGCAAAGTCGCTGAAGCAGCGTTACCGTATATCAAAGGCGTTGGTATTATCGGCGTTGGCACAGGTTCAACCGTGAATCACTTTATTGATTTATTGGCAGATTTTAAAAACGATATTGAAGGCGCGGTTTCCAGTTCTGAAGCCAGTACCAAACGTTTAAAAGATTTAGGAATTCCCGTTTTAGATTTAAACGACGTAGGAACTTTAGACATTTATGTTGATGGTGCAGACGAAGTGAATCCGCATAAACAATTGATTAAAGGCGGAGGTGCGGCATTAACTCGTGAAAAAATTATCGCAGCAGCAAGTCGTCAATTTGTATGTATTGCGGATGAATCAAAATTGGTTGATGTGTTGGGTAAATTTCCATTACCTGTTGAAGTTGTACCGATGGCGAGGAGTTATGTGGCGCGTGAATTGGTGAAATTAGGCGGTCAACCGATTTACCGTGAAAACTGCATCACTGATAATCACAACGTGATTTTAGACGTGCATAACTTGAGCATTATCGACCCGACGAAATTGGAAAATTTGATTAACAACATCACAGGCGTTGTGATGGTGGGGATTTTCTCAGCACGTCCAGCAGATGTAGTTTTGGTGAGCAAAGGCGATCAAATTATTACAATGTAATTTCTCCTCTTTTCGGAGTTCAGCATTTGAACTCCGAAATTCTTTTATTTCAGAAATCAAAATTCATGACACTCCATTTTTTCGCAACAACTCCCAAAGCCCTCGAAGGCATTTTAACCGACGAATTACGCGCTTTAGGTATCACAGAATTTAAAGCTACCACCGCTGGCGTTGCCTTTTCGGGCGATTTAGAAATGGCATATCGCGTGTGTTTATGGTCGCGTGTCGCCAATCGGGTTTTGCTGGTTTTAAGTTCATTTGAAATCCGTAGCCAAGATGATTTATATCGCGCCATTCAACAAATCAATTGGTTTGAGCATTTTGGCGCGGAAGACACGTTTGCGGTGTCGTTCAGTTCAAAAAATTCAACCGTCATTAACAACAGTCATTTTGGCGCGTTGAAAGTCAAAGATGCCATTGTTGACCAAATGCGAGCAAAATTTGGTGTGCGTCCGAGCATTAACATTGAACGCCCCAACATTCGTATTAACGTGCATTTGAACGGTGAAAAAGCGGAGTTGAGTTTAGATTTATCAGGCGAAAGTTTGCACAAACGCGGTTATCGTGATGTCAGCATTGAAGCTCCGATGAAAGAAAATTTAGCGGCGGCGATGTTATTGCGTTGCGGTTGGGCGAAATCAGCAGCCGAAGGTAAATCACTTTTAGACCCAATGTGTGGTTCGGGAACGCTTTTGTTAGAAGGAGCGATGATTGCGGCGGATGTTGCACCTGCGTTAGGACGTGATTATTTTGGTTTTTTGGGGTGGAAAAAACACGATGCTGAATGTTGGCAAAATCTGCGACGCGATGCTGAATGGCGCAAAATTGTCGGCATCAAAAAATTGCCGATGATTGTGGGTTTCGATAAAAATAAAAACACAGTAAATACCGCGTTAAAACACGTTGCGAATGCTGGTTTAGAAGGCAAAATTCACATTGAACGCCGCGATATTTCTGATGCCAAACCGCCCGAAAGTTGGGAAAAAGGGTTGGTCGTTTGTAATCCGCCTTATGGTGAACGATTAGGCGATGAAGCTGAAACGGCAATTTTGTACGAACAATTTGGGCAAACGTTAAAAAATAATTTTGTCGGTTGGCAAGCCGCGTTAATTATCAGCAATCCAGAGTTAGGTTTTCGTTTGGGAATTCGTTCGCACAAGCCGATTACGTTGTTTAACGGCGCGTTGGAATGTCGATTGTTGCGTTTGTCGATTGAAGAAAAAGCGTTTTTTATTCC
>CAIQZX010000170.1 GCA_903876445.1 uncultured Pseudomonadota bacterium
CGAGGACTTTCGGGGGCTAGTCTGTGAAGTGAACGGTGCTGTAATGCCGTCAGCAGCAGAAACCAGCAGGTAGTAGTGATACACACCTGCTCCTTAACAATAAGGAATCCCCGTTCCCTTTAGGGCGGGGAGGATGTCAACAACAAATAAATTAGCTATTGATGGTAAAAATAGTACGATGAGAACGGGAATTTATTCATCTTCATGGATAGAAGATTCAAGTGGTAAAACGGGCGTAATTAACATTGCATCAAAAGACAATATATCGTTAACAAATAAAGCCGAGATAAATATACAAAATGAAGCCGTCAATCTATTAGATAAATCCAGTGGCGCAATCAAAATTGAAACTAAACAACTTGATATGATTGACAGCAACATTACGACAGAATCAAAAGGCGGCGTTCCAGCAGGTGAAGTGCGTGTTGATGTTTTAAAAAATATAAAGATGCAAAATTCATTTATCAACAGCACAGCCGATAAGGGCGATGGTGGTGAGATTGTTGTTAATAGCAATGAACTCATTTCCTTAAAAAACTCAGGGTTTAAAACGACTGTTAATGGAGAAGATAGCAACGGCGGGGATATTTCAGTCAAAGCTGAAATGCTGGTAATGGATACGGGGTTAATTCAAGCAAATGCTGTTAGCGGTAATGGTGGGAATATAAATTTGGCATTACAAGCTCTTATTCCCAGTGAAAATTCGCTTATTAAAGGCGGCGAATCAATTGATTGGAACAAATCACCTTCAAATATCATTCAAGCCGCGTCGCAATCTGGAGTTAGTGGAACGGTAAATAATTCGGCTCCTCAAATGAATTTAAGTGGTGTTTTAGCTAACATTGGCAACAATAATTTCGATAATCGACTTGTTAGCCAAGATTATTGCGCGACAAATAAAGGTAGTTCACTTTCTAAAAAAGGAAAGGGAGGATTGCCATTACGTTCTTTGTCCCTGCGTGCTAAAGGTTTATAGGTGTATTAGTCTTGCAAAATCAACTTAAAGCATGGCGACGTAATCCAATAGTTAACTGTTTTTTACTTGGATTATTAGCCATGATGATAATTACTATTTTGCAATATGTCGGTATGTTAGAAGGCTTAGAACTAAGAACCTTTGATCAATTGTTACTCAAACGTCCCGCTATTGAAATTGATAATCGAATTGTTGTTATTGGTGAAACTGAACCCGATATTCGTCGTTTCGGACACCCGCTCTCTGACAAAGTGCTTGCAGACGCATTGCAAGCGATTGAAAGTGCAGGGGCGCGGGTAATTGGTGTTGATAAATACCGAGATGTAGCGGTTGCACCTGGCTCAGAAGAATTCAAAAGTGTTTTGAAAAAATACACCAACATCGTTTGGATTTTCTTTGCTAGCGATTCAAATCAAAACTTTATCCCCGCTCCTGAAATTCTTGAAAATAATCCCGAAAGAACAGGCTTTAATAACGTTGTTGAAGATTTCGATGGTGTTTCACGGCGTGGATTGTTGTTTTTAGACATGAATAATAATAGTTATTACTCTTTTCCGTTACTGCTTACGTTGCATTATTTGGCTGGTGAACAAATTTCAGCAGGTAGCGATGAACAAGGAAATTTAAGCCTTAACGATATAAGCCTAAAACAAATAGATGCTAATTTTGGTGCCTATATCGGAATGTATGCGGGCGGTTATAAAATCATGCTCGATTATCCTGGATTGCCGCAATCGTTTCGTTTTTTTACTTTATCGGAATTGTTGGATAACAAAATCCCTACAGATATACTCCAAGATAAAATTGTACTGATTGGAGGTATGGCTCCAAGTTTGAGTGATTACCGATTATTTCCCAATCAAATGAGGCGATTTGGCGTTGAACATCATGCTTATTTTGTTAGTCAGTTACTGAATATGGCAATCAAACAAAAGTCACCTTTGAAAGCATGGTCAAATAATTATGAAGCGTTATGGTTATTGCTATGGTGTTTAATCGGTGCATTCACAGGTTTTCGGCGCGGTGGACTACTGCGTTTGTTTTTCTTGGTTGTTATTGAATCTACGCTTTTGATTAGTTCAAATGTTGCTTTATTAAACCAAGGTTGGTGGATTCCTCTTGTTGCACCAACGTTAGGTTGGATAAGTTCATTAGCGATTAGTGTGCTTTATTTTTCCAGTCAAGAACGTGTCGAACGTGGGCAATTGATGCAACTATTTGCCAGCCATGTTTCTCCTGAAATTGCGACACGATTATGGGATTCACGCGAACAATTTTTCAACGAAGGCGGTGTACGTCCCCATACATTAACAGCTACCGTACTTTTTACTGACATTGCCAATTTTACCAGTGTAGCTGAAAAGATGGAGCCATTAGTTTTAATGAAATGGCTAAATGAATACATGGGTGAAATGAGCAGCCTTGTTACAAATCACAACGGTATGGTGAATAAATATATCGGCGATGCCATCATGGCAATTTTTGGTGTGCCTGTTAAGCGTGAAACGGAAACGGAAATAGCAAATGATGCTCAAAATGCAGTGCAATGTGCTATCAACTTTAGTTCTCGATTGCGTGAGCTTAACGAGGAATGGAAAAAACAAGGACTGCCAACGATAACCATGCGAGTCGGTATTTATACTGGTTCACTGGTTGCAGGAAGTTTTGGTGGTGTTGTACGAATGGAATATACCGTTATTGGAGATACCGTTAACACCGCGTCACGTTTAGAAAGTTTTGATAAATCTATTGCACCTCCCAATGAAAAAAATCCTTGCCGTATTTTAATTGGAGAAAGTACCTGTAATCATCTATCAGCTCTTTACAAAACAGAAGGGGTGGGTGAGTTTCAATTAAAAGGTAAAGATGAGTATTTAAAAATTTACCAAGTTATAATTTAATGCTATAAAAGCAAACATTAACTAGAGAATTAACTGGAGAAAAATATGAAAAAAAGATTGATTTCACTTGCCATTATCGGATGGTTATTACCTTCATTTGCAAGCGCAGAAGGCTTACTATCATACACACCACCAAAAGTTGGCACATTAAAAGATTCTGTAGGCGGCGGGACTCGTAGTTTGGAAATACCAAAAATCCAAGTGTTAGCACCCAAAGAAGTTGCTTTAACAAATCAAGTGCAGCCTGTTTTATATTGGTATTCCTTGGAATCTGGTTCGAAAGAAGTAGAGGTTATTTTAATTGAGAATGGCTCAAGCAAACCACTATTGGAAAAGAAAATCTCCGCTACACAAGGATTAAAAAACATTGCATTAGCTGATTACGGGGTATTTTTACAACAGGGTAAAAAATACCAATGGTCGGTTTCTGCGCTGAATACTTCTGACAGCACGAGTGCTAGCATCATTTATCAAATACCTGCCATTTCGTTATCTACAGTTAAACAAAAAGCTGAAAATGGTTACTGGTATGATGCACTTCAACAATTGGTAGAAAATCGATCACCATTAGCTAATGAATTAGTTAAACAAATTGGTTTTCAAACGCCGATTTTTTGATTGAAGTTTTTGGCTATGTGGTTGGCAATTTCTATACAACTTACATTTACCCAAGGTAGTGCCAATAACGGTAGGTTATCTAACTTATTCATCAATGTCCTTTAGAAAAATTCCCATTCACATATTGATGAATAATAGAGCCTATCAAGGTTTGATAGGGCATCCCAACTTTTATAGCTTCAGTTTTTATTTTTTCTAAATCATTTTCCAGCAAACGTAGATTGATAGATTTTCTTTTTGAAACTTTTGCTTTCACAGCACTTTTTAAGTTATCAATTTCAAGAGTGACATCGGGAACACTGCTAGGATTTTCATTTTCTATAAAATCCAATAATTCCAATTCTTCTTGGTCGTAATTTAATTTATTCATCGTGTTCATAAATACTTACTATTATGTTTTCTGCTAGGAATAATGCTTTTCAAAAAATACTTTTCTTTATCTTCTACAAATGGGACGTAGTGAATGTAATCGTTGATTTTTACGACCAGTATTTTTTGATGCGGGAATTTTTCTTGATTAGGGTGAGGTAAAATGTCAAGGACTCTACCATCGTTAATGGCGTTTTCAATATCTTCAAAACAAACACCCCGATTCCCTTTAAGTAGCTCGTTTTTTTCTGAATTCCACTCAATTTTCTTTGTTTTCACATTTTTAATCTTAAAAAATACTTTTTCTCAGTATATACAGGCAATAGACAAAGTCAATTTTTTTTCCTAAAAGTAAATCAACCTTTGGACTTCCCAAATTTAAGCAGTTTTGAAGCGTGAATTTTTGGGATTAAAACCTGCCAAACTATTAACTAAAAACGTTCATTTAATTGGTATCCCCGAAACTTCCTCTTTGAAATTTCATAATGCGGCTTGCAGAGCCAAATTGTGTACTTTAAACTCATCTACTTTTTCATAATGCCATTTCATAATTTTAACTTGAGTATCTTGGTATAATTCTCATAGATTCATTTAGTATTGACAAAGTAAATACAAAGTTTAAACTCGCATCATGGATATTCATTTTGAACACAATGGCGTTTCATTTGAACACGCTACTCAAGCCTTCTTTGACCCATTTTTAAAATTAGTTGATGCACGCAGAAATGATGAAGCTAGAGATGCTGTCGTTGGTTGTGACCAACTCGGACGATTATTATTTGTTGTACACATTGAAATAGAAGGTGAATTTATCCGTTTAATTTCAGCAAGAAAAGCAACTACCAGTGAGCGTAATGACTATGATTTCTAATACTATTAAAGAAAGATTAACTAAAAACCGTGCCATGACTTCAATTACCCTACGCATTCCTGTGGATGTGGTTGAATCCATGAAAACGATTGCACCGCGTAAAGGTTTGTCGGGCTATCAAGCTCTTCTGAAATCTTATGTAAGTGAAGGATTACGTCATGATGAATCACAATTTTTGTTCAGCAAAGAGGCTCAGTTAATTGAAGCCTTAAAAAGACGTGGTGTATCTGAAAAAATTATTGAAGAAGCTGTTTGTGAAGTAGCTTAAATCTATATGGAGATAATTTATGTTAATTGGTTATGCCAGAGTTTCAACACCAGACCAAAACCTTGACCTTCAAACCGATGTTTTAAAAGTAGCCAACTGTGAATCTATTTTTACTGATATTGCCAGTGGTGCAAAAGCTGAACGAGTGGGTTTAGACAACGCTATTAAATCTTGCAGAGAAGGCGATACCTTAGTGGTTTGGAAACTGGACAGGTTAGGTCGTTCATTACCAAATTTAGTTGAAACAGTTGGTTTGCTGATTTCAAAGGGGATTGGATTCAAAAGTTTGCAGGAGAACATCGATACCACTACATCTGGTGGAAAACTCATTTTTCATATCTTTGCTTCATTAGCTGAATTTGAACGTGACATTATTAGTGAACGAACTAAGGCAGGATTATCAGCCGCAAGGGCAAGAGGCAGATTAGGTGGCAGACCCAAAAGTGTTGATGAGAAGAAACAAAAAGCCGCATTAGCATTGAAAAGTGACCTTAGTTACAGTGTTAAAGAAATTTGTGACATTGTGGGGATTTCACGCAACACTTATTATAAATACACTAAAACTGAAGGATATTGAATTATGCAAATCCAACTTCAAATGAGTATCGATGATAGCTTGTTACTCACACTCAAAGAAAAGAAAGATGAATTTATTAAACAAATGGTTTTTCATCATGCCTTGATGCTTTACCGTAAAGGAAAACTTAGCCTAGGCAAGGCTGCTGAACTAGCTGGTTATGACAGAATTTCATTTATCTATAAGTTACAATTAGAAGGTGAACCAATTTTTGATTATGAAAATGAATTGACTTTGCAAATGGCATCATCGGCTGATTATGTATTGAAAATGATGGCAGGTTAATGAATGAAAGATATTGAATAGCCAGCACTTAGAATTAGTAGAATTCTAAAGTTTATCGAGATATTAAGAATTTGTAAGAAATGCTTGCCACTGAAAGTTAGAATGACTTTGAGCAATGCCATTTGTTTAGCCATCAAGGCTGAAGTAAAAGTAATTTTATTTAATCAAAATTAGATTAAAAATTATTATTTAGAATTAAGATTTGTAAAATGATATTTAACGTTACTGTTTTGAGTAAAACTAGCTCATTGTATCTGACCGCACGCAGAGCTAGGAATGAAAAGAAAGCTGAAGGGGACGTAGTAGACTTAAATTAAAAATTTTAAATTAAAATAAGATTATATATAACTTTTGGAAAAAATAGCTTACAACGTCCCCACGTCCACTTGGTTCTGAGCTAAATCAGACCCTTTGAGGCGATTGAGGCAAATGGGGTTAGCTTTTTTTGGGAAGGGGAGATTTCAAAAAGGGATTGGGGCAAGAGGGGCAGTTGAGGGCTAGAATCTTAAATAAAAAGTTTTAAGATGAAAGTTAGGATTTAAAATTATTATTTATAATATAACAATTATTCAAATACTATTTACTCATACCTCCTAACTATTCCTACCCTTTACTTTTAGATTTCAGGAAACTAACCCCTATTGCCCCAACTGCTTCAATCCCCTTTGAATTTAGATTTAGGGTTAAGTACCAGCCCCTATTGCCTCAACTGCCTTGCAGGACTGACTTAGCTCAACTCTACATTCAATACCCTTACAACTTAGGCATTAACTCACCTGTTTTTACATCTACATATGACTTACCCATTCTGATTAACACTAATTTCTGTTTCAAACTTCGATGATAATACTGATTTTGATTATACTGATTCGTCAATTCCGTATAATTCATCTCATTACCTAATAACAATTCTGATTTAGGATTGACAGTAACTTTCTTACTGTTAATTCCACCATTGTTACCTGAAACTTGCTCACTGTAATCAATCCAATAATGCTGGGCTAATTTCTCTAAGGCTTGTTCTATCAATGCTTTATCTTTGATGCCAGCCCAACCTTTAGACTTAATGTTAGCGGCTGTCATACCATTTTGAATGCTTCCCACTGCTATTTTTTTAAGAATGGCAATTGCAACAGGTGTTACTTTATCCGTATCCTCAACAGGTTTTCCTTTACTCTTTGCATACATATAAGCAGCATGAGGTTCTAAATACTCTGTCCAAGCTAAGGCTCGCACTAATGTAATCTCATCTACTAAGTGTGTAATCGAACCTGAACCAATATGCTTTAGGACATGAAACACTAAACACAATTTCAATGCTAATGTCTTATATTTGGCTTTGTGTTCTAACATGGCTTGAAATACGGGGTCTTCATTAAAACTACCATCTTCAAGTTCAGCATCTTGTTCAGAAATCATATCTTCGAACCGTTGATCAAAGTCATTGAAAATAGTTTGTGCAACAGTACCAAACTTAACACCCAGCATGATTTCTGAATTAACAATCGTTTGCCGATATAACAAGGCATTTTCATCCTCTTCAGGAATCCATTGTTCTAAAAACTCAACATTAGCTTTCATTTGAGCTATGGCTTCTTCATCTGGGGCAATATCAGTACCATCATATGCCACTCGTTTTGGAAATAGCGTTAACAAAAAACGAGAGGGGAATCCATCAAAGCCACTTTTAATCATCTCGGTTACATTATTACTCAAAACACTGGGTTGTATGAAACCACTGAGGCTAACACATAACCGTTTAATCTTGCGTGTACCTCGAATAATCCTGTCAATAGTGAATGAATCCGTGCAGTTGTAACCTGCTAAATAGAAATCCCTGTCATTTTGATGTCCATTCTTACTCATCGCAGCAAATACACCAGACAATTCATCTCGCATAATGCCAATACCATTTTTATTATCCACGCACATTTCTTGAACTTTCTCAATAGTGGCATCATCAGTGGTTAAGCGTTTGACAGGATATTTATTTTTGGTTAGCTGACGTAATTGAGCTTGTATCGCTGTTAAGTTTTCAATATCCTGTTTGACATTAGCACCACCTTTTTTCACCAATGCTTGACCTGCCATAATTTGATTATTCAGGCTATCCACTTGCGTTTCATAATCCATCTCTGTTGCATTATTTTCAGCTTCATACTTATCCGTGATGCCACTTAATAAGGATTTAATCGCCTTATAGATATTGGTTTTACGAGTACCTGACCTTGCACCAATAATCATCCAAAGGGGTGCAACTTCATACCAATTCTTACGTTGTTTTGCAAAAATACAAAACTTTGTACCCAATATCACACTGACAGCTTGAATCACAGCCACGGTAATGGCTTCAATAGCAGTTTGAGTATCTGTGGCAATGGTTTCAACATAATCCAGTATTTCTTCTGGGATTAACATTTCCTCAAAGATAGGAAGTGTCAATTTACCAATAGCTAATGGGATTGGGTGATTCCAATCATCGAGGGGGTCATTTGAATCATCATCTGAATAATTTTCATATTCCATAAAAACATCCTAAATTTTAGGCAAAGAAAACCCTCCTCACAAAGAAAGGCTTTCTAAGTAATTGAAAGAAAAGGGTTTAAATACGAGTTGAGCAGTTATGTTACACCTGCTCAACGATAGGCATTGATTATCCTACTGGTTGATTATATCTATATCAATATATGAACTTTATCAAATACTTATTAAATATAATTAAAGTAACTTATTAACTATTAAGACCTCATTATCAATAACCCCATTAGAGTTTATGTCTGATGAAAGAACCAGTGAATACCAATAGATGAGCGAGGTAAGTTCAGTGGTGTTGCTAGGCAGGGAATATCAGCAGGGGAAGGTGTTTAGTTAAAGGGTCATTTATCTCTATGGTCGTAACAGCCATTCTGCTATTTATAGACACCAAGCATCACACCTGTGATTCTTTATTACTATTGATTTAGGCAGAACTCACCATGGGTGTAACACACATACGGTCTTAGCTTAACATCCAGAATTTCTGGGATTGGTCTAATGAGATAAATTACTGGATACTGGTTAATGGATGAGAATTATTAGGTGAACCAATCCAGACTTCAGGCACCGCTACTAAAAACCTATGAAAATCCATAGAATCTATGTTTTTCTAGTATCTATTCACACCGTCAACGCAAAAGCCACGATGAAACTGTGGTCTAACTTTGCTCTTGTGTGCATTTAAGGTCAGGCTGTAAGCGTGTCCAGACCGTATTTATTTAAATACCGTATTTATTTAAATTTAGCGCGGCATTCAAATCTCTATCCGCGCTAAATCCGCATTCACAGTTAAAAATTCTATCTGCCAACGTTAAATCTGTTTTGATTGTTCCACAGCAACTACAGGTTTTTGAGCTGGGGAAGAATCGATTTGCGACAACGACGACGCAGTTTCTTAATTTTGCCTTGTACTCAATCATCTGTCGCAAATAACCAAAACCAGCGTCGCTTATGGCTCGGCTAAGTTTTCGATTTTTAACCATGCCTTTGACATTCAAATCTTCAATGGTAATCACGTCAAAGTTTTTGGTTAGATAATCCGACAATTCATGTAACAAGGCTTGTCGTTGGTTTGCAATGCGAAAGTGAAGTTTTTGAATTTTGAGCTTGGCTTTCGCTCGATGGTTTGAACCTTTCACTTTCTTTGCTAAGTTGCGTTGAAGTTTTGCCAATTGACGTAGGCTTGCTTTCAACTTTTGATTGGCGGCAAACACTTTGCCCGTGCTTAAAACCGCCAATTCTTTGATACCAAAATCAACGCCTACCGATTTTTGTCGGTCAACGTCGTTTGGGTTGTAATCGTCGGTATCCACCAAAATCGAGGCAAAGTATTTGCCAGCGCATTTGGTAATCGTGACTTGTTTTGCTGTGCCTTGAAAGCGTAACGGCTGACGCATTTCGATTTTCGTTTTCAGTTTTTCAATGCGTAATTCACGTCCGTGAACGTCGAACTTTACCGATTCACGCAACGCAAAACTATCGCGCAAATCCTTCTTTTTGAAGCGTGGAAAACCTGCTTTTTGTTTCGCTTTCACACGTCTAAAAAAGTGTTTGAAAGCATTATCTAAATCGTCAATCGCATTGCGTGTGACGCGGCTTGAAACTTCGTTGTACCACTCGAATTCTTTACGAATCACGTTGATATAGTGTTGATAACCTTCGGCTTTTGACCACTTAACACCTGGTTTTTGAAAGTGCGCCAACAACTGATTAAAGCAATGGCGTTTTGAACCACAGGCTTTATCCAAGTACACCATTTGCTCTGGTGTTGGGCGTAATTCAATCTTGTGTGCCAGTAACATGGTCGTTTTCTATTTCACTCGCTACTTCGGTTAGTTTGTCCATCAACTGTTTGTTTTTATGACTTCTTGAACCGTAAAGTCGCGCACTAAAAACAGTGATAATTTCTAAAACATCTTTTGCCAATTCTTCTTCAAAACGCGGCTGTTCACCTTTATGAATGATAATAATTTCAATCGCTTGTGCTTCGCAAAGTGCAAAAACTAACTCCGCTCCAAAACGTAATAATCGGTCTTTATGTGTAATCACCAACCGTTTCATACGCTTTTTTAAAATCATTTCGAGCAGTTTGTTCAAACCTTTTTTGCGGTAATTCATGCCTGAACCTAAATCCGCAATCACCTCGGTTCGCCAACCTTTCGCCGCGCAATAGGTTTCTAACATTTCCTGTTGTCGTTGCAGGTCTTCTTTTTGGTCGTAGCTTGATACTCGCGCATAACAAACCGTGGGCGCATCTTCATCGCCTAAATTCAGCAGTTCTGCTATATCGTAATAACGGGTGCCGCCTTTTGTTTTGCGCTTTGGCAATAGTTCACCTGAAACTTCCCACTTTCTCAATGTGTCGGGACTTGTTCCAAGTAACTTTGCGGCTTCGCCTATCTTGACTAATTTCTTATCCATAGTCATAGATTAACATAGATAATCATAGATTTCTACGCACTGTTACTTACCCTTATCACACGGGTACTTCCAAGTTCTTCGCCATCGGTTAAATGGCAAAGATGACTATTCAAACCGTATTGGAACGAATCCATATTGCACCCAAGGATTCACCTTTACTAATTTTAAGCTGTGGAGAGAAAGATAATGTACTGTGCTATTTTGCGAATACAGTGACTTCTCAACAGCTCATTCGTGCTAAACCATCCAATCTCATTGGTGTATTTGATGGTTCAATGGATTTGGAGGAAGTGCAGCAACAACTGAAAACGCAGATGGAAAGGGATGAACAGACATAATGTAACGGTATTACAACATTCACCCTGCCCTCTTTTCATTAAGGGGGCTATTTTTACCAGTAATGCAGATTGCTTCACCTCCATCATGGCAGTGATTCATTTCAACTGAATTTAACTCGCATCTCGATGATGCAGAACTCCCTCGAGAACTTAATTCGTGTTTTAAAAATTCAAATTTTAGGGAATTTATTGCTAATTTTTATGTAGCAAACTCGAAATTATTATCAGGCGGACTAAAACCACTCATCAATTTCTTTAATTTGTCTACTAAACCTATATTGTTGGGGGAATGCACGCTAACGCTGCTTATTTCTTTAAGAGAATTATCTGTGTTAGCGTGTGTTTCTGCTAAGGCTTGATATTGCTTGGCATGACGCTGGGCAACATAACGTTCAATATGTTCTATTTTTTTAAGTGTAAAGACTCTTTCACGCTTAACGGTGCCACGTTGTTGTAAGAATCCTGTGTCATAACCAAACTTCTTCAAAAAGTTCTTAATAATACGCAGGGGACGAATAGCTTCTTTCTTACTGTAATCAGGAAATCCATTGGCAACCAATTCACTGGCGTTTTCAACCAGTATTTTGTAGGCTTCATGTGCAAGTTCATTATCAATAATTCTACCGTCACATAATGTAACAACTTTATTGGCAATACAGGCTAATCCTGACTCACTGATAAATGCCCCGTTCTTTTCGCGTTTAATACGGTCTTTCTGAATAAGAATATGAGGATTGGTGACAAGGGATTCGTGGCGTAGAACCACCTTAAAATCCCCTTTTAGATAATTCCCGATGTCTGGTTCAAAAATATCGGATGTTCCTGCCATTTGAGTGGTTTTGTAACGGTGTAGCGCATTGATTTCTTCATAAGTGGTTTCACTGGCATTCTCGATGCGTTGTGCTTCTGCTTCATCAATAATGTCAGATACAAAGATAGTATTAACATGATGGTCAAAGGTACGTTTATTTAGTCCTTTTTGCAGTGCATCATCTTGTTCTGCATTCGCGGGGTCATAAGGTATGACGGTATAGCCACTGTTTCTAGCATGGTCAAACAAGTTTTCACGGAAATTATTCAAATTGGTATTGAATTGCACTTTGAGTTTTAGCTGCAATAATTCCATTTTATCCAATTGAAACTCTTGATGCTTCACTGTGCCATCAGCCGCTACACTAACAATGTTCTTACGTTGCTTAATAAACCCATCCACCAATTGTTCTTTATCAGTAGGTAACGCGCCGCCTTTAACCTTGGTAAAACTGCAATGAATGACTTGAGCGGTTCTATCCCGCGCCAACATTTGCAGGTTCTCATTAGATTGTAAAACTTGACTGTACAACATATAGTGACGTTGAAAGTAAGCCTCAATAATAGAGACACCACTGGTAATACACGGACTGTAAATAATGATTTTATAGAGCTTCATTTGCTCAATCATGTTTTTATAGAAGGCTTTTACACGCGGGTCTTTTTTATTGCTCCCCGTTAAATCTAAAATTTTACTTTTATCCACACCTCTTTCTGTCCAGTGTTGAATACACCGTTTGACTTCTTTATCTGACGTTGCACCAACCAAGCTGGGAATGTTGTTATAGTAATTTTCGACGCACTCTCTGCGGATAATACCGTGATTTTTTCGTTCAATAAGTTGCTTATGGTGCAGTTCAAAGTGGCGATGAATGCGGTAAATGGTTTTATCGGTATTTTCTAACAAGTAATCGATACAGAAATCATTGAAATCTGCATCAAGGCACATGGTGAGCTGAGAATAATTTAAAATTCCCTCCAATTGATTCAATACTTCCCGTCTATTACGCACCGTAGAAGACATTAGCGCACCTTCTAAGGTTTGTCTGAATTCATCAATCACGGCATTCTCAAACCGTTCTGCCACAGCATAGGTAGGCATTGAATTCGAGCAACAGGCTAAATTCTTAAGGTACTCATAGGGAGTGACATCTTGATAATTGTTGAGTTGTAACGTTATGGATAGCCCAAAGGTTAAGGATACACGGTGAGCAACGGCTAAAAAGGATTCATAATTTAAGGCTCTGACAACCGCAGCGGCAATTTGGGTCTTACCTGATGCCATTGGGTTAGCATCAACAATAATTATATTCATGCCTTGGAGGCTGACAATAAAGTTGACTATTTGGTCTTCGGTATAGTTTTGCAGGTTGCAATCAACAATGCGGTTGTTTGCTGGATGAACTGTAAAGTTATTTGTAGTATTTTGAATTTGTGCTAAAAGTGGTATCATAGCGTCACCATTTGAGTTGTTAGCTTTGTTTGTGACTGTTGTGTATCAAATCTTTTTAAAGCATTCATGGCTTAGTGCCTATCTTGAGTGTTGCAATACCCCCTGAAAATTTTCTGTACCTTCGTAAGTGAGAAGAATTTTCAGGGAAACCATTTAACTCGTCATTGAGCTAACTTGTCGAATTATCCGCCCTTGAACAAGTTCAAACAACAAGTATTTTGTATTTTTAAATTCATCTTCAATACCCCCTCTTATATTTTTTCAAAATAATTTCAAATTTGAAGTGCTGTACTTCATTTTTGACATAAGTTAGTTAATCAAACCTGCTGTCATACCAAACTCAAATAGTCTATCTACCTAACTGCTAAGAAAATACCGTAATTTCAATTAGTTGTTTTTAGAAATTTCTGGCGAAAGTCTTTACACTTACCCAAATTTTAAAAACTTTACTTCAAAAATTAATATGAATAATAATTATAGACCTTTTGTTTTTACTAACATATTCAGTGGTTTGCTATTATCATTTAGTTCTCAGTAATATTTTTAAAAGTAATTCGCGAATCGTAACAGACTATTCGACATTCTGCATTCTATTATTGAAAATAATCTATATTTTAAAAGTTCATAACTTTCAATTAGTTGCCTTATTTCGGGGGTCTTTCGTGGTGGTAGCTTAATTTTTGTTATTGACATCCTCCCCGCCCTAAAGGGAACGGGGATTCCTTATTGTTAAGGAGCAGGTGTGTATCACTACTACCTGCTGGTTTCTGCTGCTGACGGCATTACAGCACCGTTCACTTCACAGACTAGCCCCCGAAAGTCCTCG
>CAIQZX010000171.1 GCA_903876445.1 uncultured Pseudomonadota bacterium
GCACTCGATTCAAATTTGCGAACGTTCGACATTATTTTAAAAACCGCCAACGGCACGACTTATAACGCTTATGTGATTCGTGGCAGTGAAGGCGTAGCGGTAATTGATACGGTCAAAGAAGGTTTTGCCAGCGATTTTTTTTCCCGTTTAGAAAGTGTGGCGAATTATTCTGAAATCAAAGTCATTGTTTTAAATCATTTAGAACCCGACCACACGGGCGCGTTGCCAGAATTGATGCGTCGTGCGCCGCAAGCGCAATTGTATATTTCGCAAAAAGCGCAATCGATGCTTAAAGGGTTATTGAAACAAGAAGAGCTGCGTTTTACGCCTGTTTTGACGGGTAATTCAGTTTCGTTGGGTGACAGAACGTTACAATTTTTACACACGCCTTATTTGCATTGGCCTGACACGCAATGCACGTTTTCGCCTGAAGAACAGATTTTGTTTTCGGGTGATGTTTTTGGCTGTCATTTTTGCGACAACCGTTTATTCAATGACAAAGTCGGCGATTTTCGATTTTCGTTTGAGTATTACTATTCTTACATCATGCGTCCGTTCAAAAGTTATGTACTTTCGGCATTAGAATTGATTGAACCGCTGACTATTTCAACGATTGCGCCCGCGCATGGCCCAATTTTACGCGACCGTCCACAACGTTACATCCAACGTTATCGCCAACTTTCCAGTCCGTCATTGCACAGCGAATTAAGCGAAAACCAAAAAACCTTGTTGATTTTTTACATTAGCTCTTATGGCAACACGCGCCGTATGGCAGAAGCGATTTATAACGGCGCGATGCAAGTGGCAGACGTTCGCGTGTCACTTTACGATTTGGAAGGCGGCGAAGTTGCGCCATTTGTGGATTTGATTGAAGAAGCCGACGGCATGATTTTAGGTACGCCAACGATTAACGGCGATGCGGTAAAACCAATTTGGGATTTGCTATCGTCGCTGGCGGTGGTGAATTTAAAAACAAAACTCGGTGGCGTGTTCGGTTCTTACGGCTGGACAGGCGAAGGCGTGCGAATGGTGGAAGACCGTTTGCGCGGGTTAAAACTGCGCGTGCCAATTGCAGGTTTGCGCGTGAAATTGATTCCGACCGACGAGGAAATTTTGGAATGCGAGGCGTTCGGGCTAGAACTCGCCAAAGAATTGATGGGATTGCGTGGCGCGAGAGAAATCAATTTTGAAGATTTATAAAAATTCAACCGATCCACGGACGCATCGGTACAAAACTCATTGACCCGCAACGGCAATGAACAACAGGAATCCTCCGATTCCACTACGAAAATTGGCTAGATTGATAATTTTCGAGATATTTTTTCATATTTGAGGAGTACAAAAAATGGCAAAAGCGACCATTACTTTTGAAGATATAAATGTCACCGTCACCGTGCCAGCAGGCACGCGCGTAATCGAAGTTTCTGAAAAAGTCGGTTCAGCGATTACTTACGGTTGCCGCGAAGGCGATTGCGGAACGTGCATTATGAAAGTCACAGACGGCTGGAATAATTTGAGCGAACCTTCCGTTTTAGAAGACAAAGTGTTGCGCGAAAATATGGCAGGCAAACACAATCGTTTGGCGTGTCAGGCGCAAGTTTTGGGCGGTAAAATTTCCGTCAAACCTGTTTAATTTTTGAGGATACTTTTATGGCATTAGTTACTTTTAGCAGCCCTGAATACCGTGACAAAACGGTTTATGCCGTGGCGGGTAGTCACACACAAACGATTTTAAAACTCGCACTTGAAAACAAGATTCCCATCAATTTTGAATGTGAAGATGGCGAATGTGGGACGTGCGTTGTGAAAGTGTCGAGCATCGACAAAAAACATCAACGTATGGGTGGCCCTTTAACTGAAAAAGAAAAAACCGTATTGCGTGAAATCGGCAAAGTGAGCAAAGAAGAATTAGAACAAATGATTGTGGACGATTTGCCGTCAGAATGGCGGTTAGCGTGCCAGATGATTGTGCGTGACGAAGATATTCGGGTTGAGTATTAGTCGTTGGTTTTTTTGTGGACGTGACCACATTCACGTCCACACGTTTTACATTTAGCGCGTGAGGATTTCACCATGCGACAACCCCATTATCAGCAGTTATTAGCGTGTTTGGATAACGCGCCAAACGGTCGATTTTTCGCTCAAATGCTGGCGAGTTGGTTAGTTGGCGAAGGCTCGTTACCGAATTTTTTAGGCTTAACCGATTTACAGTTTCAATCGCTTTTAGCGCAACATTTCCCCGATTATTCCATTTCTATTTTTCCACTTAAACAAAATCTTGATTTTAGTCGAATGGCTGAAAAGGACGAACTTGAGCGTTTTTTGCGTGGTTTTGCAGTTGAAAAAAACGATGAAACCGAATGGTTAATTACGATTATCGTCGCCGCGTGTTTAGGTGAAAATCATTTGTGGCAAGATTTGGGGCTGTTTAGCCGTGACGATTTATCTGCGTTATTAAAAAATAACTTTCCCGAAATGGTCGCGCAAAACGTTTATGATATGAAATGGAAAAAATTTATTTATAAACAACTTTGTGAAACCGAAGGGATTTATGTTTGCCGTTCGCCGTCGTGTGAGTATTGCAAAGATTATTTGAATTGTTTCGGGGACGAAGATTAAAAAACAACCGCAATAAAACGGGAAAACTAATTGATGACTAAAATTAACTCGCTTGACGAACTAAATTTCGATAACCGATTTATTCGAGAATTGCCAGCAGATTTAGAAACTAAAAATGAATGCCGTCAAGTCTTAAACGCCTGCTATTCAAACGTTTCACCTACACCCGTTCGCGAACCAAAAATTGCTGCTGTTGCAAAAGAAGTCGCTGATTTACTCGATTTAAGAGAAGAAGTTTGTGTGTCCGAAGATTTCGCGCAAGTATTTGCCGGAAATCGCCTAGCAAATGGAATGAAACCTTATGCAACCTGCTATGGCGGACATCAATTTGGTGAATGGGCGGGACAATTAGGCGATGGACGTGCCATCAATTTAGGTGAAGTGGTTAATCAGCAAAAACAACATTGGACGTTGCAATTAAAAGGCGCAGGAAAAACACCTTATTCACGCCGTTCAGATGGTTTAGCTGTGTTGCGTTCTTCGGTACGCGAATTTTTATGCAGTGAAGCGATGCACCATTTAGGCGTTCCGACCACTCGTGCGTTGAGTTTGGTTTTGACGGGCGAACACGTTTTGCGCGATATGTTTTACGACGGCAATCCCGAACATGAACAAGGTGCCGTTGTTTGTCGTGTCGCAAAATCTTTTACACGATTTGGACATTTTCAAATTTTAACGGCGCGTAACGACCTCGATTTGTTGAAGAAATTTGTCGATTTTACGATTCGCGCGGATTTTTCCGAATTAGGTGAACCTTCGCCAGCGGTTTATTTGAAATGGTTTGAAGCGGTTTGCAAGCGCACCGCAGAAATGATTGTGCATTGGCAGCGAGTCGGTTTTGTTCATGGTGTGATGAATACCGATAATATGTCGATTCTCGGACTGACAATCGATTATGGTCCGTATGGTTGGTTAGAAAATTTTGATTTGAACTGGACACCCAACACCACCGATGCTGAAATGCGTCGTTATATTTTTGGAAAACAAGCGAAAATGGCGGGCTGGAATTTAGCGCAATTAGCTAATGCGATTATCCCGTTAATTCAAAAAGTGAAACCACTACAAGCTATTTTAGATGATCATTACACGCAAAATTTTCAAAATTTGTGGTCAAAAATGATGACTGAAAAATTGGGATTACCTGATTTTCAAGAAACCGACGAGGCGTTGATAACAGATTTAGTCCAATTATTACAATCGGTTGAAACAGATATGACTTTATTTTTCAGGCAACTGGCAAAAATTGATATGTCGCAAACGAATTTTGACATTAAGCCGTTTGAAACCGTTTATTATTCGCCTGAACAATTAAATGAAAACTATAAAAATTCGCGCCTCGAATGGTTGAAACGTTATCAGCAACGATTGCAAGAAAGTAAAATCAGCGAAACGCAGCGATCCAAACTTATGAATGCGACGAATCCGCTTTATGTGCCGCGTAATTATTTAGTTCAACTTGCTATTGATAATGCTGAAAAAGGGGATTTCGCCGAAATTCATAAATTATTAGATGTTTTTCGTTCGCCTTACGAAGAACGTGCTGATTTACAAAAATATGCTGAAAAACGTCCTGATTGGGCAAAAGAGCGAGCCGGATGTTCAATGCTTTCGTGTAGTTCGTGAAAATGTAGGCGCGTGATTAACGTGATACTATCGAACACAGAACCACTCGAAAATTAACAAGGAGAAAAAATGAGCAAATTATTTGAATCGTTGAAAGTCGGCGCAATAACGTTACCCAATCGTATTTTAATGGCACCATTAACGCGATGCCGAGCAGACGAAAATCATGTTCCCAGTGATTTGATGGCGACGTATTACGCACAACGCGCGAGTGCAGGACTGATTATTGCCGAAGCAACAATGGTTATAGAAGGCAATTCTGCATTTTGGAAAGAACCCGGTATTTATTCTCAAGAACAAATTGCTGGCTGGAAAAAAGTCACCGATGCCGTTCATGAAAAAGGTGGTTTAATTTTTCTTCAAATTTGGCATGGCGGACGTGCTTGTCATCCTTTGTTGAATCATGGCGCACAACCTGTGGCACCCAGTGCAATGGCTATAAATAGCGAAGTTCTTACACCTGAAGGTATGCAACCTTATGTTGTACCGCGTGAATTAAGCCTTGATGAATTATCAGAAATTGTTAGCGGTTTCAAAAAAGCGGCTGAAAATGCCAAGTTAGCGGGTTTTGATGGTGTAGAAGTACACGGTGCGAATGGGTATTTGTTAGATGAATTTTTGCGCGATGGTTCTAACAAACGCACAGATGAATACGGCGGTTCCGTTGAAAATCGCGCGAGATTGATGTTTGAAGTATTGCAAGCAGCTTGTGATGTGTGGGGCAGTAATCGTGTTGGTTTGCGTATTTCACCGCTGAACAGTTTCAATAGCATGGTAGATAGCGATCCTATTGCGCTTTCAACGTGGCTTGCAAAACGCCTTAATGATTTTGACTTAGCCTATTTGCACGTTATGCGTAGCGATTTTTTTCAACAACAAAGTGGCGATGTTTTAACGCCAATTCGTCAAAATTATAAAGGTGTGTTGATTAGCAACATGGGCTATGACGCAAAAGAAGCTGAAGAAGCGATTGCCGCTGAACAGCTTGATGCAGTTTCTTTTGGGGTAAGTTTTATTGCGAATCCCGATTTACCTGTTCGCATAAAAACCGGCGCGGATTTGAATGCACCAAATCCAGAAGCATTTTATTTTGGAAGTGAAGCAGGTTATACGGATTATCCGGCTCTAACAAAATAATGTCCTGCAAAAAAACAAGGCGTGAGCTGCAATAATCGTAGCTCACACCAGAAATCTTTCAACAAATCAAGCAACAGGTGCATTCAACTGAGATAGCGTTGGTTACACGCTCAACATGACGCGCTAGATTCAAATCAAATAGGTTCACTTAATTGGCTAAAATGGACTTTAGCCGTTATCTCACGAAACGGGCTTTTAAGCACTATTGCCAATAACCAAATCCTCAACCCAACAACCAATCGGATTGCCTAAATTCAATTCTTTATCTTCAAAACGCACTAAAAAAACGGTGCGAGTTGGTTCTTCTTCATGATGACCTTTCATCACAATCACACCGCGACTTCCCGCATTCGCCAACACATCACCTTCTTGGCGTTCGGGCATTGTGCCGTCATCTAAAATCGCGTGCGCCGCGTAAACCATATCACCCAAATCTAAATCTTCAATGTTCATTTTGTTTCCTTCGTTTGTATTTGTAGCAAAACCTACAAAAACCATTCAATTGTTTGTAATCGCTTGCTGAAAAGGGTTAATCACCGTCTTTAATTCACACAATTTCAACGAGTTAGCGGTTGATTTTTGTCTGGCATACGGCTTGCAATGTTTAACTACAAAATCAATGCCAAACCGTTTTAGGAGATTTACCAATGATTACATTAACCGATGGCGCAATTAAAGCTGTAGAGCGTTTTATCGCCAATTCAGATAAACCAACAGGCGGTTTGCGAATCGAAGTCACAGACGGTGGTTGTTCAGGTTTGCAATATGGTTTGCGCCTTGAAGAAATAGCTGGTGAAAACGATTCTGTGATGGATTACGGCGACATTAAAGTCTTTATCGATGCTGAAAGTTTGCCAACGCTCGACGGTATGACCGTTGATTTTCTCGATAGCGTTGAAGGTTCAGGATTTAAATTTACTAATCCAAACGCAGTGAAAAGTTGCGCTTGCGGCACGTCATTTTCGACAGATAACAACGGCGGCGACGCTAAATCTTGCACACCACACTAAGAGGAAATCGTCATGTGGGATTATTCAGACAAAGTAAAAGAACATTTTTTCAAGCCAAAAAATGCGGGGGCGGTCGTGGATGCAAATGCGATTGGTGAAGTCGGTTCCATTAGTTGCGGCGATGCGTTGCGTTTGACCTTAAAAGTAAATCCAGAAACCGAAATCATTGAAGAATCAGGTTTTCAAACGTTTGGTTGCGGTTCGGCGATTGCGTCATCATCAGTGCTGACAGAAATTATTAAAGGCATGACGATTGACGAAGCGTTGAAAGTTACCAACCAAGATATTGCCAACGAATTAGACGGTTTGCCACCTGAAAAAATGCACTGTTCAGTCATGGGACGCGAAGCGTTGCAAGCGGCGGTAGCGAATTATCGCGGCGTAGAATGGAAAGATGACCACGAAGAAGGCGCGTTGATTTGTAAATGTTTTGCTATCGATGCCGTGATGATTGAAGAAATGATTTGGGCAAACAAACTCCGCACGGTCGAAGACGTAACCAATTTCACCAAAGCAGGCGGCGGTTGTGCGGCATGTCACGAAGATATTGAAGCAATTTTAGAAAAAGTTTTAGCTGAAAAAGGCGAAAAATTTGATGCCACAGTATCTACCGCACCTGTTGAAAAAACAGAAGTTGAAAAAGTAAAAACACCTTTGACTAGCGTGCAACGTATCAAAAAAATCGAAGAAGTTTTAAATTCACTGCGTCCACAACTCATGGCAGACGGCGGCGATGTTGAATTGGTTGAAGTCGTTGGAAATACGGTTTATGTCAACATGACGGGCGCGTGTAACGGCTGCCAGATGGCGGCAATGACCATCGCAGGAATTCAACAAAGACTCATGGAGGTATTAGGCGAATTTCTCCGTGTGGTGCCAGCGTCTGAAATGAAAAAACTCGTGAACATCGAAGGAGCAGGTCATGCCTGATATTTACTTAGATAACAACGCGACCACGAAAGTTGACCCTGCGGTTGTTGACGTGATGATTCCGTTCTTTTTAGAACAATACGGCAATCCGTCTTCGATTCATAAATTTGCCGACGGCGTGGCGAAAGCTCTCAAAAAAGCACGCGGACAAGTGCAAGAATTGATTGGCGCAGAACACGATTCAGAAATTATTTTTACCTCGTGCGGCACAGAATCAGATTCAACTGCGATTTTGTCAGCGATTAAAGCGCAACCGAATCGTAAAGAAATTATCACCACGATGGTTGAGCATCCAGCCATTTTGAATTTGTGCGAAAACCTTGAAAAGGAAGGCTACACCATTCACCGTTTGCCCGTAGACAAATGCGGTCGTTTAAATATCGAAGCCTATAAAAAAATGCTTTCTGATCAAGTGGCAATCGTTTCTGTGATGTGGGCAAATAACGAAACAGGCACTATTTTCCCTGTCGTTGAAATGGCAGAAATGGCAAACGCCGCTGGCGTGATGTTTCACACCGATGCGGTGCAAGCGGTTGGCAAAATTCCGATGATGTTGCAAGATACGAAAATCGATATGTTGTCGATTTCTGGTCATAAATTGCACGCACCGAAAGGTATCGGCGTTTTGTATTTGCGTCGCGGCACACGTTATCGTCCATTACTTCGCGGTGGTCATCAAGAACGTGGTCGTCGTGCTGGCACAGAAAATACCGCTTCAATTGTGGGTTTGGGCAAAGCCTGCGAAATGGCAATGGAACACATGGAATATGAAAACGTCCAAGTAAAAGCCATGCGTGACCGTTTAGAACGCGGCATTATCGAAGAAATTCCGCATTCGTTTATCACGGGTGATTTGAATAATCGTTTGCCAAACACCACCGATATTGCGTTTGAATATATCGAAGGCGAAGCAATTTTGATGTTGCTCAACAAAGCGGGAATCGCTGCTTCAAGCGGCTCGGCGTGTACTTCGGGTTCACTTGAACCGTCACACGTTATGCGTGCCATGCAAATTCCTTATACCGCCGCACACGGCACAATTCGTTTTTCATTTTCGCGCTACAACACCATGAGCGAAGTGGATGAAGTGTTAAAAGTGATGCCCGATATTGTTGCTGTATTGCGAAAACTCTCGCCTTATTGGGATAGCCAAAACAATATCCCAGTGGCGAATCCTGAAGCTGCTTTCACGCCAACGTTTAAATAAGCCATGAACACGCCACGCCACATTATTATTGACGACACGACGCTCCGCGACGGTGAACAATCAGCGGGTGTAGCGTTTTCGTTGGAAGAAAAGTTAAGTATTGCACAGCAACTTTCCACGTTGGGTGTGCCTGAATTAGAAATCGGTATCCCCGCAATGGGCGAGCAAGCGCGTGATGAAATCAAAGCGATTGCGGCGTTGAAATTACCAAGCAATTTGTTGGTTTGGTCGCGGATGCGAGCGGATGATTTACACGATTGTTTAGGTTTGGGCGTGGGAATGGTCGATTTATCGATTTCTGCATCTGACCAACATATTAAACACAAGTTAAAACAAAGTCGTGGCTGGGTTTTAGAAACCATCGACCGCTGTGTGAAAACAGCGGTCGATGCAGGTTTGAAAGTGTGCGTCGGGGCAGAAGATGCCTCGCGGGCTGACAGTGATTTTTTAGCACAAATGGCAGAAACCGCCCAAGCCGCTGGCGCGTGTCGAATTCGTTTTGCGGACACGGTCGGAATTAGTGAACCGTTCGGCACATTAGACGCAATTCGTAAATTACGCGCCGTCACCGACATGGATATTGAAATGCACGCGCATGACGATTTGGGATTAGCGACCGCGAACACCTTAGCCGCCGTGATGGGTGGCGCAACGCATGTGAATACAACGGTGAACGGTTTAGGTGAACGTGCTGGAAATGCCGCTTTGGAAGAAGTCGTGGTGAGTTTGAAGCAACTTTACGGCATCGAAACAGGCGTTGATTTGCGTGAATTTACGGCGTTATCAAACCAAGTGGCAACGGCTTCTGGCGATACGATTGGCAGCCGAAAAAGTTTGATTGGTCGTGATGTGTTTAGTCACGAGGCAGGCATTCATGTGGATGGTTTGCTCAAAGACCCCAACAATTATCAAGGCGTAGACCCTGCAATTGTCGGACGTTCGCACCAATTAGTTTTGGGCAAACATTCCGGCAGTCAAGGCGTGATGCACGCTTATCAGCAATTTGGAATTAGCGTCAGCCGTTTGCAAGCGAATTTGTTGTTACCGATGATTCGGCAATTCGCCAGCCTTCATAAACGTGCGCCACAGTTGAATGATTTAAATCAATTTTTATGTCTTTTATAACGAGGTTTGTCATGAAAAATCGTGAATATAAAGTCGCTGAAAAAGAAGATTTCGTTTTAGCAGATTCGGCAAATAAACCAACCCAAAATCAGCCA
This sequence comes from uncultured Pseudomonadota bacterium, assembly GCA_903876445.1. Classification (GTDB taxonomy): domain Bacteria; phylum Pseudomonadota; class Gammaproteobacteria; order Methylococcales; family Methylomonadaceae; genus UBA10906. Next base: position 9,747 of record CAIQZX010000171.1, read on the forward strand.
CGCAAGAACTCAGATTTGGAAGAACGATTTTTTTGTATGCCGAGCGTGCCGCGTCCGGGTGTGACAAGTTGGAGCTTGGTGCTGTGATGTTTTTTTCAAAACCGCAAACGCCACGCGCCATGCCGAGTCTTTTTCAAGATTGGCACACTGACGTAACTTGTGTTTTTGCCAGAGATCCTGCGGCGCGTAGTTTGACGGAAGTATTGATTACTTATCCGGGTGTTCACGCGATTTTGTTGCATCGTATCAGTCATCGGTTATGGAAAATGGATTGGAAATTTTCAGCACGTTTTTTATCAGCCTTCACACGCTGGTTGACCAATATCGATATTCATCCGGGCGCAACGATTGGCAAACGCTTTTTTATCGATCACGGCGCGGGAGTTGTAATTGGTGAAACAGCTGAAGTCGGCGACGATGTCACGATGTATCACGGTGTCACGCTGGGCGGCACGTCGTGGAATAAAGGGCGGCGGCATCCTTCTGTTGGCAACAATGTTTTGATTGGCGCGGGGGCGAAAATTTTGGGCGCGATTGCGATTGGCAACAATGTGAAAGTCGGCGCGAATTCCGTGGTGATGAAAGATGTTCCGGTGTGTTGTACCGTTATTGGTATTCCAGGACGTGTCGTGCAAAGCAAAGGCGTAAAAATTCAAAATTCACGCGGCATTGATTTAGAACAACCTATTGTTGATCCGATTGGCAAAGCAATTCAATGTCTCGTTGAACGTTTAGATGCGTTGGAAAATCATCAGGAAAAAGTCGCTGTTCCAGAATCTGAAAATTGCAATCAATGCGAAGCGGACGGTGTTTGTAAAGGGGGTGAATAATGGATTTACTCGAATTTGAAGCGGGGGATTTGTATTTTGAGCAAGCCGATTCGCCAGAAGTTCAAAATTTAATTCGAGTCGCTTCGGAATTATACGGAAGCGGCGAAGCAGAATTGCCGTTGCTTCAAGCCTATTTGCGTGCGCCAGAATCGTTGAATGTGTTGGTGGCGTTGAACCGTTTTTATTATTACCAACATCGATTAACAGAAGCATTATTGATTTCTGAAAAAGCCTTGAATTTGATTCGACAAAATATCGATTTCCCAAACGATTGGCAGCAATTAGAACGTACCCATATTACTGACGCGCCGAAAGAATTGCTCACACGAATTCGCTTGTATTTGTTCACCTTAAAATCGATTGGTTTTTTAAATATGCGTTTAGAAAATTTGGAATTAAGCCGTGGAATTTTTGAAAAGTTAATTTCGCTCGATGATAAAGACCGAATTGGTGTGAAAGGGTTGCTTGAAATTTTAGAGTTGCGCGTGAGTTATTGAAAGGTGGTTATGATGATAAATAAAAATGAAGAAGAAAATGTAATTGTTGCGCTGGTTCCAGCGATATTATTTGTGATGTTAGTTGTTTATTTATTGATGAGCGATCCGTTTGTCATTGGACCTTTTTAGAAAACTCCTCTAATTCGGGCGTATTATTTTTATTTTGCGCCCATTTTTTACTCTCAACGAGGTAACACCATGAATTTTGAAGAAGAAATGGAAGAATTGGAATCCGCAGAGGATTTTCTTCGGTATTTTGAACTAGCCTATGAACCAAGCGTTGTTCATGTGAATCGGTTACACATTTTACAACGATTTCACAATTACCTAACGCAAGCGGCAGAAAAAATGCCTGCGGATGATGACGCGAAAAAAGTGATTTATAAAACTTTGTTAGCCCGTGCTTATCAAGATTTTGTTGAATCGAACGCACAAACTGAAAAAGTATTTAAAGTTTTCAAAATGGGTGAGGAATCCAATAATTTCGTATCACTTAGCGACATAAAATTATGAACGAAGACCGCTTTGATGAAGGGCGGTTTGATTTCGGTGAGGCGGTTCGTGTGACGCGAAACGTGCGAAATGACGGCACTTATCCAGGAAAAGAAGTCGGCGAATTATTGGTTAGGCGTGGAAGTGTTGGTAACGTGATTGAAGTTGGCACGTTTTTACAAGACCAAGTTATTTTCACCGTCCATTTTTTAGACCAAGGAAAAATGGTCGGTTGTCGCTTGGAAGAGTTAATCGGTGCAGATGAACCTTGGAATCCAAGCCTTTTTGAATTTCATGATAGGGTGGAATGTACGATTGATTTAGGAATTGGCGGCAACGTACTTTTTGAAAAAGGCACACAAGGCGAAATTCTGAAAGTGTTGCGTGATTGTCAACCGATGCAATATCACGTTCGTTTTCCGGATAAAACGTTGCAAGTTCCCGAATCTGTGCTTGAACCTGTTGATCCTAATTTTCGAGAACCTGAGGATTAAAAATGACATCCGTTACTGAACCCTACACGTTATTGAGAGCGGCTTTCGCGTTATTTGAAAAACCGCCTGTTGAACTTTCGCCCGAAGAATTAAGTCGTACCGAAACTCAAGCGAGAAATGAATTTACGCTTGAAACACGGGTGTTAAAATCGCCCGAAGCGGCTGCCGTGATTGTTCCCGAAAAAGAATTAGAATTCGCGTTTTCTGAAATTCGAGACCGATTTGAAAATAATGAAGCGTTTGAAAATGCTTTAGCGGTAAACGCGCTCACGGTTGAAACCTTAAAGACAGCGTTAGTTCGGCAATGTAAAGTGAATGCGGTTTTAGAGCGTGTTTCTTCACATTCGCCAGCCATTAGTGATGTTGAAATCGGACTTTATTATCATTCACATCCGGAAAAATTTTATCGTCCTGAGCAACGCACGGCTCGGCATATTTTAATCAGTATCAATCCCGATTATCCCGAAAATACCCGCGAAAATTCGTTGCAACGCATTGAAGAAATTGCCGAAAAATTAAAACGCAAACCGCATAAATTTGCGGCGTTAGCATTGAAAAATTCCGAATGTCCAACGGCGTTTAATGGCGGTGAGTTAGGCGCGGTGATTGCTGGGAAACTTTATCCTGAATTGGACGCGGTATTATTTGCGTTGAAAGAAAATGAAATTAGTCATGTTGTCGAAACAGAAATTGGCTTTCATTTAATTCAATGTTTAAAAATTAGTCACGCCGAAACGATGTCATTAAAAAAAGCGACTCCGAAAATTCGCCAGTTATTAAAAGAACGACAACAACGTGTTTTTCAAAAAATGTGGTTAGCCAATTTGCCAAAAATAAGTGAAAGTTATGACCAAAGAAACTAAGCAACATTGTTCATTTTGTGAAATCGAAGCTTCGGCTTCTGTGCCAATGATTGCTGGCGCGGAAGGTCATATTTGCGAAGCCTGCGTGATTTTGGCGAGCCAAGTGGTTTCAAGTTGGGGAAAAAAGAAAGCCTTATCGGAAATTCCAAAAGAATTACCAAAACCGAAAGAAATTAAAGAATTGCTCGATCAATATGTAATTGGTCAAAATTTGGCAAAAGAAATTCTCGCCGTCGCCGTATATAACCATTACAAACGCCTGAAACATGAAAATAGCAAAGTTGCAGGTTTAGGAAGCGCCGACCAAAATGTTGAAATTGGAAAATCAAACATTTTGTTAATTGGTTCGTCGGGAACAGGCAAAACGTTGTTGGCGAGTACCTTGGCGAAAATTGTCGGCGTACCGTTTGCCGTTGCTGATGCAACCACGCTCACGCAAGCCGGTTACGTTGGTGACGATGTCGAAAACATTTTGGTTCGATTACTCGACGTGGCAAATGGTGATATTAGCAAAGCCGAATGGGGCATTGTGTATCTCGACGAAGTGGACAAAATTGCCCGAAGTCCCGAACAAGCGATTGGTACGCGGGACGTTTCGGGCGAAGGCGTACAACAAGCGTTATTGCGTTTGGTCGAAGGTTCGCACGTTAAAGTTTCTCTGAAAGGTCGTCGCAAAGAACAAAGTGGCGGTGGAGATTCTGTGATGATTGACACACGCAACATTTTATTTATTTCAGGTGGCGCGTTTCCGGGCTTGGAAAAGTATGTCGAAAAACGTTTAGTGCCATCGCATACAGCGATTGGTTTTCACGCCGAAATGAATTCGACGGAAAAACCCAAATTAGAAGAAATGTTGAACGCCACGCAACCAGACGATTTGAAAAAATTTGGGCTAATTCCTGAATTTATCGGACGTTTTCCTGTTTTAGCTCCACTCGAACCATTAGATATTGAAGCATTGATTCGTGTTTTAACCGAACCGAAAAATGCGCTGGTCAAACAATATCAACAGCTCTTTTCGTTTGATGACGTGGAATTGGAATTTACGGAAGACGCACTCGCCGAAGTCGCTAAACAAGCCATTGAACACAATACCGGCGCACGCGGCTTGCGAGGTATTATGGAAAAAGTGTTACGCCGAATCATGTTCGATATTCCATCGCGTGAAAATGTCGAACGGTGCATTTTGAACGCCGAAGTCATCAAAGGCGAACAAGACGTTGAAGTGATTGAACACGAAGAACCTGAAACCGCCACCCAATAACACACGAGAAAAATCATGAGTACACAAGAGATTATTGAAAAACAACTTGCCGACAACGCTGTTATTCTTTACATGAAAGGCGTGCCGACTGCGCCTGAATGCGGCTTTTCTGCCAAAGCGGTGGGAATTTTAAACACGATTAACATTCCTTTTGCGTATGTTGACGTTTTGAAAGCCCCGTTTATTCGGGAAAAATTACCGAAAATTTCAAAATGGGCAACCTTTCCGCAATTATTTATTAAAGGCGAACTTGTCGGTGGCTGTGACATTATTGAATCGATGTTTAATGACGGCAGTTTATTAGCGATGTTACAAGCAACCGTCAAAACCGATTCTGCAGTTGTCACACATTCGGAAGTGTCGAATTTAATCGCGCAAGCCTATCCAAACGCAAAAATTCGTATTGAAGGGCAGGGCTGTGATTTAACGATTAGCGTAGTGAGCGACGATTTCGCGGGTTTATCATTGGTGAAACAACATCAAGGCGTTATGGCGACATTAAATGAGGTGTTAGCTTCTGGACGCTTGCACGCCGTGACCTTAAAAACTTCGATACCTGAAGTGCAACCGACCACCGAAACAGGTTTGTTACAAATTCAAAGTTGATTTCTTTACAAGGAGAATGTCATGGCAAAAGTAGGTATTTTTTTGGAACTGATACAGGAAACACACGCAAATTCGCAAAACAAATTGCGAAACAACTTGGTGACGCAGTAGCAGATAAACCCGTCAACATTCGCAATGCGGCTGTCGAGGATTTGTTGGCGTATGACGTGTTAATTTTAGGTTCACCAACTTACGGTGATGGTGAATTACCGGGTTTGAGTTGCGGCAATCAAACAGAAGGTTGGGAAGAATTTTTACCGACGTTAGCGAGTGCGGATTTTTCAGGGAAAACGATTGCGTTGTATGGTTTGGGTGATCAAGAAGGGTATCCCGATAATTTCGTTGATGCGATTGGTATGATTTACGATGCGTTTAGCGATTGTGGCGCGAAAATTATTGGTTTTACGCGCTGCGAAGGTTTCACATTTAATCGTTCAAAAGCACAAATCGACGATAAATTTGTTGGTTTAGTTTTAGATGAAGATAACCAAAAAGAACTGAGTGAAAAACGTTTAAACGATTGGTTGTATGTAATTAGTAGCGCGTGGCAATAACGTCATGATTGAAGAACAAGCCATCGTCACGCGCATCGAAGCAAATCAGGTTTGGATAAAAAGCCTCAAAAGTGGCGCGTGCGGTGGCTGTGTTCAACAAACGTCTTGCGAAACAGCCACATTAGCGAAACTATTGCCGAAACGTGAATTTGCCGTGAATTGTGATTTAACTTTGTTCGTGGGCGATTGCGTTCGCGTTCAAACTGACGATTCACATTTAATTTTGAGTTCGTTGCTTTTGTATTTATTGCCGTTAATTGTGACATTGACGGTGGTTGGTTTTGCCAATACGTTGCCAGTGTTGGAAACGTGGTTGCCAGAAATATCGCTGGCAACTTTGCTGCTGACTTTTTGGTTAATTCATCGTTTTCACGCGCCATTGTTGGTGCGATTTAGTTTGAAACCGTTGATTACAGGCAAGATTTAGTACCGATTATTGGCGCGTTTGTTTTGAATACCGCAAACACACGCATTCCTTTTTCTAAACCTAAATCAAGCAAACTTTGTTTTGTAATCGTGGCAATCAGCATTTCACCGCCAGCAAATAAAAGCGTGACTTCCGCATAAATAAGGTCTTGCTCAATTTGTATGACATTACAGGTCAGATAATTACGCGCTGAAAATTGCTTCGGATTATCAATTGTCGCCAACATGATTTCCGAACTATTCAAAAGTAAAAGCACATCTGAATTGAGCGTTAAACCTAATTCTTGAGCATCCGACAGACTAATTGTCGTGATAATTTGCTCGTTACCTTTTAGTTTTATCGTAATTTCAGCACTTACACTGCCGAGAAGAATGCTGATGACTGTACCAAAAAGTTGATTTCTCGCACTGGTTTTGACGACCAGACGCTGAAAAAGCAAAACCGTATCAGGATTAGCCGCCAGATTTTGGTTAAGTTGTTTCAAAAAAAGTTTATGTGTGCTTTGCAATTCTTCAAAAAGATGAATCAAGGCTTGTCCCGCATCGGTTAGAACCGTTCCGCCTCCTTTTGTACCCCCGATTGCGGTGGTGACTAAGGTTTTAGGTGAACTGTTATTGGCTCTTTCGATAATTTGCCACGCGCCTTTGTAGCTTAACCCAACTTGTTTCGCCGCTTGATTGAGTGAACCACTTTGATTGATGGCTTTAAGTAATTCGATAATTCGATTATCTAAAATGCCTGCAATTTGCAAATCACCCGTTACCCATAGAGGTGTTATGTCGTTATTTTGTATATGTGTTGTCATTGCTTATCCTGAAAATCAAATCGCTATTTACTTTGGTATATAGCGAAGTATAATGCACTCGAAAGCGATAATCATACAAGTTATCGTTTTTTAACTTTGGTGTATTTTTGGAGAATCTATTATGAAAATCAGTGCGAGAAATCAGTTTAAAGGCGTTGTTTGTGGTGTAACGGTTGGCGTGGTGAATGTTGAAGTACAAGTGCGTTTAAACGGTGGTGAAATTGTTGTCGCTTCTATCACTAAAGAATCGGCGGATGTATTAGCGATTAAAGAAGGTGTCGATGTAATTGCGTTGGTAAAAGCCCCGCAAATCATCATCGCGACCGATTTAGGTGGTTATAGATTGTCAGCACGAAATCAATTACAAGGTACTGTGACAAAAGTAATTCAAGGCGCAGTTAATTCTGAAATTGATATTACATTAAGTGGCGGCGACCTTGTTGCCGCCACTGTGACAAATGACAGTGTTGATATTTTGGGATTGAATGAAGGGCAATCTGCTACGGCAATTTTTAAAGCAGGTTCTGTCATTTTAGCCGTCGGTTAGTTTGAGGTTTTTATGAATACAATAACAAAACTCAGTATTTCTATTTCATTATTACTTGGTACACAAGCAAGTTACGCGCTGACACCTTGGGCGGATAATGCGCCCGATATTACAATTTATACATCGGGAGCTTCAGTACAAGATAAGGCTTATGGCGACGTTATTTCAAAAACACTTGCCGCGCCGAACACGGTTGATTATTTTGCAGATATAAATTCAAAAACTGGTGCTGTCGGCGCACGTTGGACGGCATATTATTTTATTGGCAATGACAATTTAGGTGCGGGTTTAGCAGGTAAAAAAATTCTACTCGAAAAACGTGCGGTTGGCTCGTCGGGTTATGGCGTACTTCCAGTGATTGCAAACATTCCTTTGGAACATCTCAATGTTTTAAGTACCAAAGCTGCCGATTGGACAGTTGATGCTAAAAATGCAAATGCGTGGGGCGTAAACATTAGTAGTGAAAATGCGAGTAAATTTTTATTCAAACACATGTCTGATGCAGGTTTTTCAGCAAATGATCCTGCAATTTTGTTAAAACCAAATACATTTAATTATCCTGAACAAGTGAAAGAATTGACCACAGGAAAAGTTGAGGCAAAATGGGTGACAAATCTTAAAGCGGTTCCCAGTGTATTTACCGTAACGTCAACAGGTGGCACAGTTTATGGAGTAAGTGTAACGCTTGATTTGTATAAGGTTTTACAAGTGGCACAAAAACACGCAGGAACATTACCAAACAGCGTGCAAATTGGCGGTTATAGCGAAAATGATTTGCCAAATTTGAATCGTAATGTGATCGGTTCATTGCTAGCGGGAAAAATCGGCGCATGGGAACAGTTTAAATTCGTTGATAAAACTGACGGTAATAAAGTAAAAACGCTGCTTGATAAAAGCATTTTAGAAGAAGCCGGCGTAAGCGAACCAACGAAAGAAACGGTTACAGGCGAGCATTTAACGCCGATTGCGTTAGCAACTCGAAATAATGGCGCGGCGGCAATTGTGGTGTCGTATGCGAAATTTTTAAATTATCCTGCAACAGCAAACGCAATTTCCCCTGCAATCCCTGTTAAAAATGATGCACTGGTTGAAAATGCCTCATTGCCTATTGTAAAAGCTCCGCAAAGCATCGCCGATTCGGGGACAATTTTGAACGATTGGCAAAATGGCACTAATACACTCGGTTTTAATAATGTTGCGGACGGTACAGGGTTTGCAAAACGTTGGGGCATTGCATTTAATAGCGTTGACCGTAACACATCTGTCAAAGTAGACGGTACAGGTGGAGATCCTTGGCGTTATATCAAAATTGATGGTTACGCGCCGACTTTAGAAAATGTTGCAGCAGGTGTTTATCCAATTTGGACTGAAGGCGCGGCACTTTACCAAACTAAAAAATTGAATGATCCACAGTGGGAAGTTAAAACTAAATTGCTCAAAGCATTAACTGATAACTGGAGCAGTCCTGCGGTGATTGGCGCATTTACTTCAACGCAAGCATGGGGCAAAACAGGCGCATTTGTTACGAGTGCAGACCCAAGGGGTTTTGTAACAGCAATTCCATTTGATGCAAGTAATCCTGTTGTGCCTTTCTCGCACAAAGGTACAGATGGCAATGTTCACTCTGAAATCTTACCTGTTGCAGATTCAAATGCAAAAGGTGGTTTGGAAATTCAGTTGAAATAATCGTTTTGATATGTTGCACTCGACATTTTAAACGTAACGTGCAGCTAAATCTATAACACGAAAAATTAGGTATTTGGTCATGATTTACAAAAAAATTACATATTTACAGCTAATGATTTTTTTTATCTTCAACGCGAATGTATTTGCCGATACAACGCTCGTGGCGGTCGCGTCAAATTTCACCAAACCGATGACGGAAATCGCCGCTGAATTTGAAAAAGCCACAGGTCACACCGCGCAATTATCGTTTGGTTCGTCGGGAAAGTTTGTGTCGCAATTTGAAAATGGCGCACCATTTGAAGTGTTTTTATCTGCTGACGATAAAAGCCCTGCTAAATTGCAACAAAGTGGTTTTGCAGTCGAAGGTAGTAACTTTACTTACGCATTGGGAAAATTAGTTTTATGGTCAAATGCGGCAAATTATATTGATGAAAAAGGCGAAATTCTAGCAAAAGGCGGTTTTCAACATATCGCATTAGCTGATCCAAAATTAGCACCTTATGGCGCGGCAGCAATCGAAGTTTTGAAAAGCGAAAACCTACTCGATAAACTGCAACCGTTATTTGTACTCGGTGAAAACATCTCGCAAACGTATCAATTTATCAGCACAGGCAATGCTGAATTAGGTTTTGTGGCGATGTCACAAGTGAGCGAAAACGGTAAAATCACCAGCGGTTCAGGTTGGATTGTGCCGCAAGCCCTTTATGCGCCGATTAAACAAGATGCCGTTTTGCTAACGTTGGGCGCAAAAAATCCAGCGGCAACGGCGTTGCTCGATTATTTAAAATCAGCACCAGCAAAAGCCATTATTAAAAAACACGGCTACGACTTACCAAACGTGTATGCTCACATCCGCTGATTTCGCCACACTGTTACTGACTTTCAAAGTCGCCAGCCTCGCCACGATTTTTATGTTGCTATTCGGCACGCCGTTGGCGTGGTGGTTGGCACGAACTCGTTCAAAATGGCGTGGATTGATTAACACGATTGTCGCTTTACCGCTGGTTTTACCTCCCTCCGTTTTAGGATTTTATTTGTTGGTTTTATTGGGTAAAAATGGCATTGTCGGCGAATTCACAACGTGGCTCGGAATCGGCACGTTACCATTCACGTTTGCGGGATTAGTCGTTGCCTCATTTTTATATTCATTGCCTTTCGTCGTTCAGCCGTTGCAAACTGCTTTTTCAAGCATCGGCAATCAACAATTAGAAGCGGCGGCAACGTTGCGTGCCAGTCCTTTTGATACCTTTTTTAGCGTTGTTATTCCGCAAGCGAAATCAGGTTTCTTGACCGCTACGATTTTAGGTTTCGCCCACACGGTCGGAGAGTTCGGCGTGGTGTTAATGGTTGGCGGAAACATTCCCGACAAAACGCGCGTCGTCTCCGTGCAAATTTATAACCACGTCGAAGCCTTGGAATACAGCCAAGCACATTGGCTCGCAGGCGGATTATTAGCATTTTCGTTCACCGTTTTATTGATTCTTTACACCGTTTTAAAAACAACGCCCCACGTCAAATGAAATATCAATTAAGTAAGTGGATTACCGCACGTTTTAGACTCAATTACGGCGACTTTGAATTATCAGTGAATTTACGTTTGCCGAATTCGGGAATTACCGTTTTGTTCGGACATTCGGGTTCAGGTAAAACGACGTTACTGCGTTGCATCGCAGGTTTAGAGCAAGCGCAGCATGGTTATTTAGAAATTAACGGCAGTGTTTGGCAAGACAGCGATGTGGGTGTTTTTTTGCCCACACATAAACGTCCGCTCGGTTATGTTTTTCAAGAAGCGAATTTATTTTCACATTTGACCGTGTCTGAAAATTTAAATTACGGTTTGAAACGAATTAAAGCGAGTTCCGACACGCCAAAATTTAATCATATTTTGGATTTATTGGGGATTCGGCATTTGTTGGACAGAATGCCAGAGCGTTTATCGGGCGGTGAAAAACAACGGGTGGCGATTGCCCGCGCGTTGGTTTTGAATCCTTGTTGTTTGTTGATGGACGAACCGCTTGCGTCGTTAGATGCTAAACGCAAACAAGAAATTTTGCCGTTCTTGAGCCGCTTAAATCAGGAATTAAATATCCCCGTTTTGTACGTCACGCATTCACATCAAGAAGTCGCGCAACTGGCAGATTATTTGGTGGTTTTGGAAGCGGGAAAAGTACAGGCTTCGGGATTGTTGTCGGAAACATTGAGCCGTTTGGATTTGCCACTTTCACAAGATCGCGAAGCGACAACCGTTTGGAATGCAACGGTTGTTGAACACGAAATAGATTTTCATCTAACCCGCGTGGCGTTTGAGGGCGGTTCGTTAAGTTTGCCTGCGATTGATGCGAAAATTGGAACGCCTTTGCGGATTCAAATTTATGCGCGTGATGTCAGTATTGTTTTAGAAGTGCCTCGCGCAACGAGCATTCTCAACGTGTTACCCGCGACGATTATGGATATTGTCGATGGCGAAAGTGGACAAACGATTGTGCGCTTAAAAGTTGGTAATCAACCACTGTTAGCGCATATCACACGCAAATCAGCAGTGATTTTGAATTTGAAAATTGGCAAAGAAGTTTTTGTGCAGATTAAAGGAATGTCGATTTTGAATTGACGTTGATTTATTTTTTCAATGCAAGAAATGTAATGTTTCTGTAATGTAAATACGATATGGTTCTCGTAGATTTTAATGTGAACTACCAACCACTAAACGCTATCGCGTTCTAGTGGTGGCTTCGACTGACC
>CAIQZX010000172.1 GCA_903876445.1 uncultured Pseudomonadota bacterium
AAAATAAAAACTCAGACAAAATCACGGGTTCTGCACAAATTGATAAAAGAACTGCGCTGATAGATAACTTCCATGATAGTGCTGAAATCATGATAGCAACAGAAGCAGCGGCTGAAGGTGTCAATCTACAATTTTGTTCGTTGGTCATTAACTACGATTTACCTTGGAATCCACAGCGTATAGAACAACGTATCGGGCGTTGTCATCGTTATGGTCAAAAATTTGATGTTGTCGTCGTCAATTTCCTTAACCAGAACAACTACGCCGATGCCCGTGTATTGGAACTTTTGTCTAGTAAATTTCATTTGTTCGATGGTGTTTTTGGAGCATCAGATGAAGTATTGGGTTCAATAGAATCGGGAATTGATTTTGAAAAACGTATTCAAGCAATTTATGAAACTTGTAGGACAAAAGAGCAAATTGAATCTGCTTTTACTCAACTCCAAAATGAAATGGCAGTTGAAATTAACAAGCAAATGCAAGAAACACAAAAGCAATTATTAGATAATTTTGATGAAGATATACATGACTTATTGCGTGTACAACTCAATCAAGCAGAGCAACGGCTAGATAAAGTAAGTCGTTTATTTTGGTCGCTGACAAAACACCAACTGAAAACACAAGCCATTTTTGTTGATAAAGAATACCGCTTTACATTACAACAAGCAGTAACTGCTGAGACACCTATTGGAAATTATCAATTAACAGCACGCAATAAGCAGAAATCAGAAAATGTAACAGATGCTCATATTTACAGATTGAACCATCCTTTAGGTGAATGGGTATTAAATACTGCCAAAGATACCGCTACGCCACCAGCATACATTAACTTTAACTATGAAGCTCATGGCGCGAAAATCAGTGTTTTAGAATCATTGCTCGGTCAATCTGGAACGCTTAAAGTTCAACTGTTCTGTGTGGATTCCCTCGAACGTAAAGAAGAGCATATTTTATTTGCCGCCAATATAGATAACGGTGAAATACTCCCATCGGAAACAGCTCAAAAATTGATGCAATTGCCAGTCCTAAATTGTGAACCAAAAAACGTTACCACTACTACAGACATTGATAACACGTTGGTTTCAGAACAACACAACATCATAAAAGTCATTAACAATCGAAATCTATTGTTCTTTGAAGATGAAGTAAGCAAACTTGACCATTGGGCGGATGATTTAAAATTAGGACTTGAACAGAGCATTAAAGACATTGATTTACAAATCAAAGAAGTTCGCCGTAATGCCAAAATAGCTCCTACATTGGAAGAAAAATTAGCATGGCAAAAACAGCAAAACGAATTAGAGCGCACTCGTAATAAACAGCGTAGAGAACTATTCGACAGACAAGATGAAGTCGATGAACGCAGGGAAAAACTAATTGAAAAATTAGAAAGCAAATTGAATCAATCGAATCAAACGGAAGACTTATTTGTTATTCGCTGGAATCTCACATAACGGAACATAAAATGTCTGCAACAAATTTTAAAACTGAAAATAATACTTACCGTAAGCTCATTGGTAACGGTCTGACTTATCGCATCCCGCGTTTTCAGCGTGATTACAGTTGGACAGATGATGAATGGGAAGATTTATGGATGGACATTTTAGGGACAATTCAGGAAAACGGTGAGCCAGCGCATTACATGGGATATTTGGTATTACAATCCCAAGATGAAAAAAGTTTTGATGTGATTGATGGTCAACAACGCTTAACGACCTTAACGTTGATTGTACTTGCTGCGTTAAAAAATCTTCAAAAGTTAATAGACAACAACAATAATCCCGAACAAAACCAAAGACGATTAGAACAAATACGTCAAACGTATATCGGTTATCTTGACCCCGTTACACTCATTTCAAAAACAAAATTAACACTTAACCGCAATAACGATCATTACTTTCAATCTTATTTAGTGCCTCTTGGACATTTGCCTCAACGTGGTTTTCGTGCATCAGAACACAGTTTGCGAAAAGCCTTTGAATGGTTTGAAAAACGAGTACGCGATTATGCTAAAAAAGTAAGTAATGATGAAGGCGTTGCATTAGCCAGCTTAGTGGAAACGATGAGTGACAAATTATTCTTCACTGTCATAAGCGTTACAGATGAACTCAACGCCTACAAAGTTTTTGAAACGCTAAACGCGAGAGGCGTTCGCTTATCTTCAACAGACCTGCTAAAAAACTATCTGTTTTCTGTATTACATCGTGAGCATGAACAACACCCACATGAAATGAATGCCTTAGAAGAACGTTGGGAAGCGATGGTGACAAGACTAGGCAGTGAAAGTTTCCCTGATTTTCTGCGTACACATTGGCTTAGTCGTCGGAGTTTTGTTAGACAATCTGAATTATTCAAAGTTATTCGAGCCAAAGTCACCACTCGTGAAGCTATTTTTCAACTGCTTCGTGAAATGGAAGAAGACATAGATACTTACTTAGCGTTGACCAATCCTGAAATTTACGGATGGTCGCCTACGTTAAAAGAAGGCTATGCTCAAAATTTACGAATGTTTAGCGTTAGACAACCTTTTCCTTTGTTATTTGCTGCACATAGAAAGTTGTCTTTGGAAGATTTTGCTACGGTGTTGAAAAGTTGTGTCACCATTTCTTTTAGATACAACGTAATTGGTAGTCAGCCAGCGCATGAACAAGAACGGCTCTATTATTCGATCGCTCAAAAAATTACTCACGATGAAATAACGGCTGCGAAAGCAACGTTAGAGGGAATGAAAGCCATTTATCCGAATGATGAAGCATTTAAAATGGCATTTTCTGAGAAAGTCATCCGCACATCAAATTCTCGAAATTTAAGAGTGGTTCGGTACATTCTTTGCGAATTAGAAAAACACAGTAGTGGAAACGATTACGACTTTGAAAGTGATAGCTTTAACGTTGAGCATATTTTGCCGCAAAACCCCGAATCAGGTTGGGACACATTCAATGATGAAGAAGTTGAAGCAATGGTTTATCGCTTAGGAAACATGACGTTATTGAAAAAAAGTGCTAACAAAAATTTAGGCAATGAACCTTTCTCAATTAAAAAACCTGTGTTTTCTGAAAGCCAATTTGAATTAACCAGCAAAATAGCTGAAGAAAACGCAGATTGGACACCAGAACGCATTTCAGCACGTCAAAAAGCCTTAGCTAAAATGGCAACGTCTGTTTGGCGAATTGCTCAATTACCATAATAACTTAAAATAAATTTATCTTTTTAATAAATTAAATTATAATAACCGACTTACATTAGTTAGCAATTTCCATGGAAATAGATTTTTCAAATAAAACGCTCAAAAAACTTTGCGAAATCGAACGTGAAGCCGTAAAAGAATTGGGTTCAGATAGTGCGCGAAAATTGCGTAATCGGTTAGCTGATTTAGAAGCTGTAAGCCATGTATCTGAATTAGTTGCAGGTCGTCCTCATGCACTAAATCCTGATGATTTAAGAGAATATTCGGTCGCTCTAGCTGATGGAAAATGTTTGGTATTTCAACCAAATCACGATGAAATCCCGTTAGACAAAAATAACAAAACAGATTGGTCAAGAGTAAACAAAGTCAAAATCGTTTATATCGGGGATTATCACAAACCTAAACAGAAGAGGAAAATATCATGACTAACTCGCAAACAGCGTTTTGTCCTGATTGGGTATCACCGCCAGGCGAAACCATTTTAGATTTAATTGAAGAAAAAAACTGGAATCAAAAAGAATTAGCACAGCGCATGGGCTACAGCGAAAGACACCTTTGTCATTTTATTCAAGGAAAAGTAGGGCTAACAGAAGATGCAGCTTTGCGATTAGAAAAAGTTTTAGGTTCAACTGCTAATTTTTGGCTTAATCGAGCAGCTAAATATCAAGAGCATTTAGCGCGTATTGAATTACAAAAACTTTATGAAAGTGAAAATTCATTAAATTGGTTAAATGCTTTTCCGATTCAAGAACTCCAAAAAATAGGGGTTTTGATAAAAGAGCGCGTAACAGAAAAAAATAAACCTAAATTGGTGGAAAGTTTATTGCGTTTCTTTGGTGTTGCATCGCCTGAACAATGGTCACAACTCTACGGAACAAATATGCAATTAGCATTCAGACGTTCTCGTGAAACTACGTCAGATATTGGTGCAATATCTTCTTGGCTACGTTTAGGCGAAATCGAAGCTGAAAAACTCGATGCCCCCAAATACGACTACTACAAATTTAAAAAAGCACTTAAACAAATTCGTGAATTAACCGTACAAACGCCTGATATTTTTCAACCTGAAATACACCGTTTATGTTACGAATCAGGTGTGATGCTTGTTTTTGTACCTGCAATTCCTAAAGCTCATGTGAGTGGCGTTGCGCGTTGGTTGAATAATAAACCTTTGATTCAACTATCACTTTATGGAAAAACAAATGATAAATTTTGGTTCACGTTTTTTCATGAAGCGGCACACATTCTGTTGCACGCAAATCCTCAAGAAAAAAAAGAAATTTACCTAGATGATTTCAATGGTGATTTGTTGAATTCAGAAAAAGAAATTGAGGCGAATTCATGGGCAGGAGAATTTTTAATTCCAGCGATTCATAATGACAAATTACAACAATTAAAAACAAAAGTTGCCGTCGTTAAATTTGCTGAAGAAATAGGCATTCACGCTGGAATTATCGTCGGACGTTTGCAACATGACAAAATTATTGAACCATCTTGGTTTAACGATTTAAAAGCTAAATTTGAATGGGTTGAACCAACCGAGAATCAAGCATGACCAAACAAAAACTAGAACTCACATGGATAGGCAAAGAAAAACGCCCACGTTTAGAGCCACGCATTCTGCTTGAAGACAAAGAAAAATCCTATCATGCAAAACATCGTGTCACGGATAACGACAGCTTCGACAACCGTTTGATTTTCGGTGACAACTTGCTTGCACTCAAAGCCTTAGAACAAGAATTTACAGGCAAAATTAAATGCGTTTTTATCGACCCACCGTATAACACAGGCAGTGCGTTTCAACATTACGATGACGGTTTAGAACATTCTATTTGGTTAGGTTTGATGCGTGACCGTTTAGAAATTATCCGTTCTTTGCTTGCTGATGACGGTTCGTTGTGGATTACGATTGATGACAACGAAGCCCATTATTTGAAAGTGTTGTGTGATGAAGTTTTTGGACGTGCTAATTTTTTAGCCAATGTTGTTTGGGAAAAATCAGATAGTCCTAGAATGGATGCTCAATTCTTTTCAGTTCGTCATGACCATTTGTTAGTATTTGCAAAAGACAGTGCCAAAACACTATGGAATAAATTAAATGTTTCTGAAGCTCCAGAACACTATGACAAAATAACACCTGATGGACGAGTGTATTATTTAAAACCATTACGAGCTATGGGCGGACAAGGTGATTCCAGAGAAACTCGACCAACTCTTTACTACGCAATGATTGCACCAGATGGAACGGAAGTTTATCCAAAACGTCAAGATGGAAAAGATGGGGCATGGCGATGGAATAAAAGCAAAGTTGACCTAGAAAACGAACGTATAGAATGGGTTAATGGACGTAATGGATGGTCGCCTTACTACCGCATATATGCTGAAAAGAATTCACAACGTCCGCCAGAAACAATTTGGAATCACGGTGATGTTGGCAGCAATAGAACATCTAAGGCGGAAGTAAAGGCTTTATTTCCTGAACAAGTAGCATTTGGAACTCCCAAGCCCGAAGGATTACTTCAACGTGTTATAGAAATTGCCACAAATCCAAACGACCTTGTTTTAGATTCCTTTGCAGGTTCAGGCACAACAGGTGCAGTGGCGCACAAAATGGGGCGACGTTGGATAATGATTGAACTCGGTGAACATTGCCACACGCATATTATGCCGCGTTTGCAAAAAGTGATTGATGGCGAAGACCAAGGCGGGATTTCTAAAACGGTGAATTGGAAAGGTGGCGGTGGTTTTCGTTATTACAAACTTGCGCCTTCATTACTAGAACAAGACCGTTGGGGACAATGGATTATCAACAAAGCCTATAATGCAGAAATGTTGGCAGAAGCGGCGTGTAAAATCAGCGGCTTTACTTATGCACCGTCAGATAGCCAATGGTGGAAACATGGCTATTCATCTGAAAATGATTTTATCTATGTCACGACACAAAATTTATCTGCTCAACAATTACAAGATTTATCAGAAGAAGTAGGAAGCGCGTCATTATTGATTTATTGCAGCGCATTTCGAGCGAATGGGAACGAATTTAGCAATTTAACGGTTAAAAAAATTCCTAAAGCTCTATTACATTATTGCGAATGGGGGCATGATGATTACAGTTTAAATGTAGCGAATTTACCAATGGCAGAAAAAACCGAAGAACTTGAACAAACTAAAAATGTGATGAAGCCCGCCAATTCAGCACAAAGTGATTTGTTTAGCGGTGATTTGTCATGAGTTTAAAAACATTAAACACAGTTGCTGGACGTTTAAGTTTGCGAATGCCGCAACGTGAATCATTAGAAGCTCTGCAAAAAGCGATTGAAATAGCTCCTGACATATTGCATCCAAAACGTGATGTGCCGCTTTTGTTAGAAACGCTAAAAAATGAATTTCCAACGCTTTCGGATTTCGAGCGGGATTTCCCATCGTTATGTTTTGCTCTCGCCACAGGCGTTGGTAAAACTCGGCTTATGGGTGCATTTATTAGTTATTTACACTTAGCACACGGCATTAGTAATTTCTTTGTTCTTGCGCCAAATTTAACAATTTATAACAAGCTCATCCAAGACTTCACGCCGAATACAAAGAAATATGTATTTAAAGGTATTTCGGAATTTGCGTTTAACTCACCTAAAATTATTACAGGTGATGATTACGAAACCAAAGGACGTGTGCTTGATACATTCACTTCGATTTCAATTAACATTTTCAACATTTCAAAAATCAATTCAGAAGTGCGTGGTGGAAAATCACCAAAAATAAAACGCCTGTCTGAATACTTAGGTGACAGTTATTTCAACTACTTATCGGAATTACCTGACCTCGTACTGTTGATGGATGAATCACACCGTTATCGCGCTGATGCGGGTGTTCGTGCTTTAAATGAACTCAATCCATTATTAGGTTTAGAACTGACTGCAACGCCATTTACAGAAACAGGAAAAGGAACAACACCGTTTAAAAATGTAGTTGTAGATTACCCGTTAGCGCGTGCAATGGATGATGGATTTGTCAAAGAACCTGCTGTCGTCACACAACGCAACTTTGACCCAAAACAATACAAAACAGAAGAACTTGAACGTATCAAGTTAATGGACGGTATTCGCTTACATGAAGCCACCAAAGTTGAGTTGCTAACTTACGCACGAGAAAATGAAGTCCCTGCCGTAAAACCTTTTATGTTGGTCATTGCACGCGATACAACACACGCCTCGCAATTACTTGAATTGATGGAATCATCAGCCTTTTTTGAAGGACGTTATAAAGGCAAAATTATTCAAGTGGATAGCAGTAAAACAGGTGCTGCCGAAGAAGAAATGATTACACGGTTGTTGGCTGTCGAAAATCACAATGAACCAACAGAAGTTGTTATTCACGTTAATATGCTCAAAGAAGGGTGGGACGTAACTAACCTTTACACCATCGTGCCATTAAGAGCCGCTAATGCTCGCACATTGATTGAACAATCGATTGGTCGCGGTCTACGTTTGCCTTATGGAAAAAGAACGAATGTGATGGCTGTAGATAGATTGAACATTGTGGCACATGACCGTTTTCAAGAAATCATTGATGAAGCCAACAATCCACAAAATCCACTTCGTTTAAAACAGGTTATTCTTGAAGCTCCGTCTGATTCAGACAAAAACAAAAGCGTTGTTGTTAAATCAAATTTAGACAATTTAATTAGCGGTGAAAACAGCATTGAAGACAATACTATCGGCAATTCTGAAAAACAGACCACGCCTATTTTCAAAAATCCAACTGAAATTCAAGTCGCTCAAATTGCTATTGCAGAACTTAACAAACTTCAACATAGTCCAAGCACTGCACCCACTAGCAAAGCATTACTTAACAACGCTGTTCAACAACAACTTATCGCATCGGTAACTGAACGCTTAACTGCTGGTCAACAAGATTTACCCAATGACCAAGAACCTGTTGATGTCGCTGAAATTGTTAAAAAAGCCACTGACTTAATGGTTCAACAAACTATCGACATTCCTAGAATTGTAGTTGTTCCAAAAGGGGAGGTGTCTTACGGATATAAACATTTCGCTTTAAATCTGACTGGATTAAATCTACAACCATCAGAACGCGACATCGTGATTCAAAGTTTGCAGACAAATAAACAAGAATTCATGACTTCCCAAATTGGTTTAACTGAAAAATGTCCTGAAGATTATATTGTTCATGCGTTGATTGATTACGATGATGTCTGCTACGACGAACACGCTGATTTAATTTATGACTTAGCGTCACAAGTTGTGAAACACCTAAAAAGCTATTTGTCTGAAGATGAAGTGAACAATGTACTTAACAATAACCGTCAGTTAATTGCAAAAAACGTGTACACACAAATGACGGAAAACTTCTGGGAAAAAGCCGATGATTATGAAGCAGAAGTACGCAGTGGTTTTACACCTCTAAAACAGTGTGCTTATACCGTTTCTGAAAATCAGTCTGTTCACTCTTATCGTGATACTATTCCTGATAAATCAAAGATTAAGCAAATACTTTTTGGTGGTTTTAGTAAATGTTTGTACAAATATCAAAAATTTGATTCGGATACTGAACGCCGTTTTGCTATCATTTTAGAACGTGATTCACAAAAATGGTTTAAACCAGCGAAGGGACAATTTCAAATTTATTACAAAGATGGAATTGAACATCCTGAATATGTGCCTGATTTTGTTGCTGAAACGGAAAATTCTATTTTGATGATTGAAACAAAATCACAAGCAGAAATGACCGACAAAAAAGTTGAATCGAAAGCCAGTGCTGCGGTTAAATGGTGTCAAAATGCAAGTGAATATTCATTTAAAAATAGTGGGAAATCATGGGTTTATCTGTTGATACCACATGACGAAGTGAAAGAGAATTTCCAACTTGATGATTATGTAAGAAGGTTTAAATTTGAACCTAGCATTAAAATTTTATAGTAGTAAAACAAGATAAAAAAATAAATTCACGAAAAAAGATGTTTGAAATTTAACGTCCGACTCCCCTGAAAATCTCTGTTTGCTTGGCGGCGATGAAGATTCTCAGGGATTTGCGGCATAACCTGTGGGATATACTAATGGGCTTTTATCCATATTCTCTCCAAGATGGAGGAGACGAGCTGGTCAGAAAATCAGACCAACGAACAAATTCTAAAAGAGGAACTTAACATGACTCGTTCAGTTTCTAACAATAGACTTAGCTCGGTTTCTATGATACCACACACAAAAGAATTTCAAAATAATCTATATTTTGATGACCACTCATTACTCAGCGACCTAGCCTCTGATTGCGGCATCGACTGGGCAAAACTCCAGCATCACATCACCTTTGATGGGCGTAAAGTCACACGCGGTATTGAACTAAGTAAAGCCTATCGCGGCAAAGTGTTCGCTGTCGGCAGCCAATTCACTGCCAAAGATGGACGTGATTACAAACGCATCAACTTCTACACCAACAAACACGGTGGCGTAAGTCAAACATATAGCGAGTGGCACGAAGCACACAAATCAATAGGTGAAATAGCACCCGTTATTCCCTTCAGAAAAAAAGTTGAAACGACCGTAACACCTGCGGTTGATAACTCGCCTACAGACAAACAAGCCGTTGATTTAAAACTCGCTAACCAACGATGGGATGAAGCAACCACTGACAATGTTGCCGAGCATCCATACCTAATTGCGAAAAATTTACCCATTGACGGTGTTGAAATTCGTCGGGGCATTGGTCGCTATGGCGAGTGCTTGATGGTTCAAATTTTTAACACTAACCTGCAAGTCATCGGCTATCAGCACCTCTACGCCCAAAATATACCTAACCGAAACGACAACAAAGATTTCGTTGGTCAAATCGGCGAAGGCTTTGCCATCATTGGCGGTACATTTGACGACTGTATCAACGGGGCTTATCACGCTGAAGGATTAACGACAGGACTTGGCGTATATCACGCTAACGGTGCAAAAGGTGAACTGAACAATAAACATCACTTACCTGTGGTGGTCAGTTTCAGTGCTGGCAATTTAGGCAAAGTGATTGATGCGTTTATGGCTCGTGGTTGTGAAAATCAACGCATAGCTGCGGATAATGACTGCGGTAAAACAAGTGGTAACACAGGCGTTTATGTCGCTATGGTGGCGGCACAAAAACACAACCTACCGATATTTGTCCCTGTGTCAAAAGACGGCACAGCGGTTGATTTCGCAGACACCTTGGCATTCAAAACGCTCAACGTAAATAAAATGCGTTATGTGGATTTTCTGAAAAAACTCTCTGACGTAGCACCTACAGGTCAACTCAGACGTTTATTTACCATGCTGGCTAACGCAATGGCTGGATGTGTACCATCTAAAATGAGCAAAGAAACTGCCATTGCTTTAATCCATGAACTGATGGCTAAACGCGGCATGGATATTTCAAAAGTTAATGTACGCGGTATCATTCATAATCACGTTCACAAACGAGCTGGATTGATGAAAAAATGGAACTCATTGATGAGCAAAAGCGGTTTAGAACGTCACGATTTAAAAGAAAAAACCAACGAAGAAATTGCTGAGTACATAAATAAAACCAAAGGGATTTGGCTTGATAATCGAGGCATGGGGGCAGGTAAAACGAAACTCATGGCAATCCTACGCAAACTCAAAAAACTTGACCGTATCGCGTATTTAACGCATCGCATTAGTTTAACTAAAAATGCGTCTGGAATAATGGAACTCGATTATTACAACGATTTAGGCTATGGCGAAGGCACGGATGGTATCGCTTTATGTGCTAACTCTTTGTTGAAATACAGAGTCGAAACAGGCGGCTTTAACGTTTTATTTTTAGACGAATTTAGACAAATTCTTGATCATTTAATCGATGGCAGTGTTGAAAATAGACAAGCAGTTTGGGATGGATTTTGTGCCGCTATTCGAGCTGCTGATTTTATCGTTTGCAGTGATGCCGATTTGAATGACCGTTGCGTGGAGTTTTTGAAACAACATTGTGGCGGTAAAAAAATTCATCTAATCGAAGCTGAAGAATTCGATACCAATGGCAAAACTTACCACCTGCTAAAACAAGATAATTTCAAATCAATGTACATTCGTGTATTGCGTGAACTTCAAGCAGGTAAAAAACCATTTGTCGGTTGCACCTCGAAAAAAGAAGCCAAACGCTTACACAAATTTTTAATCGAACAAGGGGTTCCAGAAAAAGATTTACTGTTAATTCACAGTGATAATCGTGGTGACGTTGCTCAAAGCCAATTCCTAGCTGACCCTAACGCTGAAGCAGACAATTATCGTTGCGTAATTCACTCACCAACTGTGGGTTCAGGTGTGAGTGTTGAGGTCGGAGAATTTTCAAATGTGTATTTATTGCACAGTGGCAACATCACCTCTAACGAAGCCTTTCAAATGACAGCGCGGTATCGAAAAGCGAAACACATTTACGTTGCTTTTGGAGTGCAACCTGAACGTAATCGCATGACAGACGAAGATTTATTACACGAAGGCTATAACAAAAGTGTTGCCCATTACACAGACGGTAAAGGTACTGCCAACGAATTAGGTAAGGCTCGGATTGCATTGCACGCTGAACAAAATGCCGATAAAAATGACTTCCAAAATAACTTTGCTTTACTGGTTGAATTGAAAGGCGGAATACTCGATTACAGCTTAATTGACCAATCACTCACTCAAGAAGAAACGGCTACCATTAAAGGCATTGCTCAACGTGCTAAAAAAGCCGATGTTGAAGCGATTACAGTTGCGTCTGATATGAGCAACGAAGAATTTGATGCACAGAAAAATGTCGCACCAACGCAAGCAGATAGCTATCGTCGTTATCGTTATTTGACTAAACAAATGGCGGGCTTACCGTATGACGCTATCACTGAATCAGATGTTGAGAATTTCATCAATGATGACATCAAGCGAGTAGTAAATTTAGAAAATCTCAAAGCGAGTATTCCAGCGTGCCTTGCATGGGATAGAAATAACGCCCTAACCCAAGAACGATTTAAATCGAAAACGTCTATCAAGACCGTGATTGAACCGATGATTGAACGATTACTTTCTGAAGACGTGATTGATGTAAATGTCGCCCTGCGAGAATGTGAATACCTGCAACAGAACGCCGCTGAATTAGCTTCAAATGGCATCGGTAATTACACGCAGATTGGTTCACGTCCTGTGACTACGTTAGGAAATTTAGTGCGGCAATTCGGTTATAAAATTGGCTTTCTACAAATGCCG
>CAIQZX010000173.1 GCA_903876445.1 uncultured Pseudomonadota bacterium
ACGAATATTCTGTTGAAGAAAAATTTGAAGCGGGTTTGGTTTTGGAGGGTTGGGAAGTCAAAAGTTTGCGTGATGGGCGCGTACAACTCAAAGAAAGTTACGTCACCATTAAGAAAGGCGAAGCGTGGTTGCAAGGCGCACACATTTCGGCGTTACTTTCGGCTTCGACGCACATTAAACCCGAAGCGGTTCGTAATAAAAAATTGCTACTTAATCGACACGAATTAAATAAATTGATTGGCGCAGTTGAACGCAAAGGCTACACGATTATCCCGTTGGCGATGTATTGGAAAAACGGACGCGCTAAAATTGAAATTGGTTTAGCAAAAGGCAAACAATTGCATGATAAACGCGCGGCTTCAAAAGATGCAGATTGGAAACGTGAACAAGCGCGGATTATGAAGAAGGCTTAAATTATGTACGCCGAAAAACTAAAACGATTTGAGAACCTTGAAAACCTAGGCGGCAAAGCGTGGGAACATGCCGTTTTGATTGATTTCACCGAAAAATCAGGTATCAAAGATTGTGCAATGCACTGTTTTCATTATCAACAAATGCTCGAGTTGCTGTTAAAACATTTGCTCGAAACCAAAAGTGAATTTGGTGCATACAGTAAAACGCATAAATTACAACGGTTGCTCGAAGAATTGATTGCAACCACCGCTTTTAGAACCGAAAAAAATAAATACTTTATGGCATTACAAGTTATTAGCGTTTGCGCGGAAGAATATCGCTACAATTTTTTGCTCGATTGCAGCGGTTACAAATTAAGTGTTGAAATAGCGAATGAATTATTAGAACAACTGATTGAATTTGTCTAAAAATCTTGGAGAAAAAAATGATTATTAACGGTGTCACGATAGACGCGACATTCGCCGAAGCCTTTCCGATGAAAGGCACACGAGCGATTATCACCGCGCAAAATGAGAAATGGGCAATGATTGCCGCGCAAGCCATGACGGGTTTTGCAACGTCCGTCATTGCGTGTGGTTGTGAAGCAGGAATCGAGCGGGTTTTAACGCCTGACGAAACGCCAGACGGTCGTCCAGGTGTAGCGATTATGATTTTCGCAATGGGCGGCAAAGGGTTAGCGAAACAACTCGAAACTCGTGCAGGGCAATGTGTTTTAACGTCGCCAACGTCTGCATTATTTGCGGGAATTGACGGCGGCATTCGCATTCCATTGGGTAAAAATTTACGTTATTTCGGTGACGGATTTCAAACGGCGAAAGTGATTTCAGGCAAACGTTATTGGCGTATTCCTGTTATGGACGGCGAATTTTTAGCCGAAGCCACCACAGGGCAAGTCGATGCTGTTGGCGGCGGAAATTTCTTAGTTTTAGCGCAATCTCAGCCGCAAGCCCTCGCGGCGTGTGAAGCAGCAATTGAAGAAATGCGAAAAATTCCGAACGTTATTATGCCTTTCCCTGGTGGGGTGGTGCGTTCCGGTTCAAAAGTAGGTTCAAAGTATAAAACGCTTGGCGCATCAACTAACGACGCATTTTGTCCAACCTTAAAAGGTGCAACCAAAAAAACCGATTTATCACCCGACATTGAATCGGTGATGGAAATCGTCATCGACGGCTTGAGCAAAGAAGACATAGCAAAAGCCATGCGTGTCGGTATTCAAGCGGTATGTAATTTAGGCGCAGAAAACGGCATTATGCGAATTAGTGCGGGAAATTACGGCGGCAAATTAGGTCCCTTCCATTTTCATTTACAGGAGATTATGGCATGAGCGCATTAACTTTCACTTTAAAAACCCGTCCCGATCAACGTGTCGATATGTCGCCACTCGTTTGTCATGCGTTGGAAAAATTAGAACCTGCTGAAATTTCTGCTATCAAATTACATTGTGGAAAACGCAAAGTGCGTGTTGATGAAATTTTCACGATTAGCGGTTTTGATCCGAAACATATTTTGATTAAAAACAGTTTTTCTAAACTCGATTGCATCGGTAAAGATTTAGACGGCGGTATTATTCATGTCGAAGGCGATGTCGGTGCATATTGTGGTATGGGAATGAAAAAAGGCATTATCAATGTATTGGGTGATGCTGGACTTTATGCCGGTTGCGAAATGAAAAAAGGGTTGCTTGAAATTAGTGGTAACGCGGGCGATTTCTTAGGTGGCGCGTTAGCTGGAAATAAAATGGGTATGAAAGGCGGTTTAATTCTGGTCAAAGGCAACGCAGGTGACAGAGTTGGCGACCATTTGCGTCGAGGTACGATTTTAATCGAAGGTAATGCCGGCGATTATTGTGGTTCAAGAATGATTGCTGGCACAATTGCTGTGATGGGTAATACCGGTAAATTCTTAGGTCACAGTATGCGTCGTGGCACGTTGTTGTTGTGGAATATGCCAAAATTATCGGCGAGTTTCAATGATTGCGGTTCTCATACGCTAGCATTTTTACCGATGTTGTTCGATTCGTTTAAAGAACTAAATTCACCATTTGCCCAAAGCGAAAATGCCTTTAATCGCGTGCAACGCTTTGCCGGTGATATGGCAGAAATTGGGCGCGGTGAAGTATTGGTTAAAATTTAGATTTTCAATAATCTAAATTCGTGAATTTTTTAACTTTTCATAAAAGGAAACTATGAAAAAAACGATACAAAAAATACAACAAGGCTTTACCTTAATTGAATTGATGATTGTGGTCGCTATCATTGGCATTTTGGCTTCCATTGCAGTGCCTAGCTATCAGAATTACATTAAAAAAGCTAATTACACAGCTATTGTTTTGGCTGCAAGCGTACCGAAAACAGCGGTTGAAGTTTGTCTTCAATCGAATAGCGGAACTTTAGCATCATGTGATTCTGGGGCAAATGGTATCCCCGTGGATGTAACGGGTTCGGCAACAGATGCAGTCAAAACTATTGCAACAGCCGACTCAGTTATTACTGTTACGCCTAATGCTTTAAATGGAATTGCAGAGTCTGATACTTATAAACTCACGCCAACTTATGCGAGTGGAAGAGTCACATGGGCGACCACCGGTAGTGGATGTTTAACTACTGGAATTTGCTAAACATTAGTCAATTTAGATTTCAAACAAAACCGCCTTGTGTTTTTCACAAGGCGGTTTTTATTTAAGCTGCAAATTGTTTTAAAACTTGGAGCATCGCGGCGGCTTTATCAAAACTTTCTTGATATTCATCTTCAACGACAGAATCATTCACAATTCCACCACCCGCCCAAAATCGAATTGAATTCTGAGAATGCACTAACGTGCGAATGGCGATATTTGTATCCATATTACCGTTAAAACCAATATATCCTATCGCGCCACAATAAACGCCACGTCGATTTGGCTCGAGTTCTTCAATAATTTGCATAGCGCGAATTTTCGGTGCGCCGGTAATCGATCCCCCTGGAAAGCAATGATGTAATAAATCCAGTGCGTGTTGATCTTCTGTTAGTTCACCTATTACGGTGCTAACTAAATGATGTACAGTGCTATAACTTTCAATTTCAAATAATTTTGGGACACGCACTTTTTTACACACTTTGCTAATGTCATTTCGCAATAAATCGACAATCATGACATTTTCCGCTCGATCTTTCGGACTGTTTTTTAAGTCGAAAATTTGAGCTGCATTTTCGGTAATATCCGACTTACGCGGGCGTGTGCCTTTTATCGGTTTTGTTTCGACATGCTGCCCCGTGAGTTTTAAAAAACGTTCCGGTGATGAACTCAAAATTTTTGCGTCTGGGAAATTTAAATAAGCACTAAAAGGCGCGGCGTTAATTTCACGCAAAGATTGATAAACTTCCCATGTATCGCCTTCACAAGTAGCTGAAAAACGTTGCGTTAAATTAACCTGATAACAATCGCCTTCTTTAAGATAATGTTTAATTTTCTGAAAGGCTTGTTTGTAACCATTTTGTGAAAAATTCGTGTTAATTTCACTGGTTAATTTAAATTTATTTTCAGCCATGATTTTATTGACGGCGTTTTTTTCCGTATTTTCGTCAAACCGAATGGCGGTATGGGTTTTAAATTCATCTAATTTGGCAGAACCGTAACAAATCAAAAAACTTTTTTTCATTTGATGATCAACAATTATTGCCCAATCATAAATGCCAACTGCCATTTCAGGAATTGCTTCTGCATCTTCAGCAAGATTCGGTAAATTTTCTAAACGTCGCGCCAAATCGTAAGAGAAATACCCTAACGCGCCACCATTGAAAGGCAAATCAAAATCTACAGATTCAAACATTTTTGAATAATGGGCTAATTCACCTTTGAGTAAATCAAACGGATTTTCATTAGAAACAATCACGTCATATTGAGAAGAAATCGTAGTATTTTCGCCGCGTGTCACTAAAGTACAAATAGGATTTGCTGAGATAATATCGTAGCGTCCTTGTGTACTGCGTGGATGACCGCTGTCTAAAAACACCGCCCATTCATTTGACGCAAATGGCGCGAAGATAACCGAACTGTCGGGAAAATACTGAAGTGGATAAAGTACCGCGTGTGATGACATAAATTCTAGCGGCTAAAAAATTGACCAAATGCCCGACTGCCAGAACCGGTTTTGATAGTTTTGACGACGGAGCGTGTGTTTGCATCGATAACGGACACGGTATTATCGAACCAGTTTGCAACATAAACATGAGTATCATCAGAATGTGTTGAAATACCTTCGGGTTTGTCGCCGACTGTAATTTCATCAATTACATTTAATGTTTTTGTATCAATAACGGAAACATTACCGTCTTCTTGATTTGTAACAAAAAGTAACGTGTCATTTTTGGCTAATGCGACCGTGTACGGTAATTTATTGACCTTAATTGTTGTGATTAAGTGCATCGTTTTCGTGTCTAAAACACTGACATCATCGCTTTGAACATTAGCGACATAAAGGCGTTCATTTTTGGAATCTAACAGTAAACCAAATGGATGTTTGCCAACAGGTGTCACGTTTCGTGTTTGCAACGTTTTTAAATCGATTTGCGAGACAGAATCACTAATACGATTTGCGACATACAAAAAGCGATTATCCGAACTCACCATTAAACCCGATGGCGATTTTTCAACCGCAATGGTGTTAATGACTTCTAAATTCTGCGTATCTAAAACGCTAACCGTATTTTCATACCAATCGGCAACATACAAACGTTGGTTGTCCGGTGAAATCGCAATCCCTAACGAGCCTTCGCTAAGTTTAACGGTTGCAACGACGGCATTTTTTTTCGTATCAATTACTGCAATGCCTTTCGCTTCTGGCGTAGAAACATAAACACGTTCCCCATTCGGTGAAACAGCGACCCCAGCGGGTTTGCCGTTAACTAGAATCGTCGCTTGAACCGTATTTGTTTCTGAATCGATAACCGAAACACTATCGCCTAATTGGTTTGTAATATAAGCCAATGGCGCGGCGGGCGTGGAATAAGATAAAAAAACGGCAGCGACTCCCATCGCTACCGACAATTTTGTTACGTTCAACACTTATTTTTCAGCCAAAGATTTTAAATTTGCTAAACCTTCTTTCAAAACCGCAGAAACTGCTGAATTTGCAGCTTCTTCGTTCATTTCAGCTGGCGGATTATTATTCATGTAAGCGCGATAATAACCGGTTTTCCATGACACAACAGCCGAACCGTTTTTGTCTTCAACTTCGATGCTTGCCGCATAGTTATCAACAGGGAATACAGGTACTTTTTCTTCTACACCCGAATGAACGATCGTGTGTGTGGTGCTGATATTGGTAATTTTGTAAGCGTAAGACATTTTTGCTGCGTCATATTTTTTCAATTCTTCGGTAATTGTGCCGCCATTTTTCAATGTCAATGTGCGTGACGCACCTTTTTCATTACCACCCGTTGCGGTAACACCTTGCACAGCCGGCAACCATGATAAGTCATTATATTCTTTAATGATGTTCCAGACTTTTGCAGCAGGCGCGTTGATGGTGATTTCTTCTTCATTTTTTTGGCGAACAGGACCGTGTGCGCTAGCCACAGAGGTAAACATAAATGCGCCGAGCGATAACAAAAGAGTGAGTTTTTTCATAATGAATTTTTCCTAAAAGTGAAAATGTAAAAATTACGCGGTAATTATATGCGAACTTAGTGGCATGGGCATTAGGTAATTCACTACAAACTTAGGTAAAATTCGCGCCTTTCACACTTACCATTGGTATTTATTTCATGAGAATACTCATTCTTGGTGCAGGCGTAACCGGTTCTTCTGTCGCTGAAGCCCTTGCTGGTGGCGACAATGATATTGTTGTTGTTGATTTTAGAACTGATTTACTCGATGCGTTAAAAGAGCGTTTCGACATTGCCACCGTCGTCGGTAATGCCGCACATCCAAGCGTTTTAGAGCAAGCCGGCATTAGCAATACAGATATGGTGATTGCCGTTACAGACCGCGATGAAACGAATATGTTGGCGTGTTTGATTATTAACGCACTTTATTCAAAACCTAAAACGATTGCGCGAGTTCGTGCTATCGATTATCTGAAACATCCGCGTTTATTTGGTGAAAAAGGCATTCCTGTTGATATTGTTATTAGTCCCGAACAGATTGTGATGAATGCCATTCGAAATTTAATTGAATTTCCAGGCGTTTTACAAGTTTCGGAATTTGCGAATGGATTAGTCCGCTTATTTTCCGTAAAAGTCGTTGCGGATGGTATTTTGACCGGTAAAAAAATTAAAACGATTAAAGAGCGATTAGTCAGTGGTAAAACTCGCATTGTTTCTATTTTCAGAAATGGCGAACCATTTTGCGTTAGCGGCGAATCGACGATTGAAACCGGCGATGAAGTTTTTTTTGTTGCACCGCGTCAAGAAGTTCGCCGAGTTTTAGAGGAATTGGGTAAATTAGAAGCCCCGATTAAACGCATCATTATTGCTGGGGGGGGGCATATCGGCAAGCGTTTAGCTCTGGCTTTAGAATCAAAACACCAAGTTAAAATCATTGAAAAAAATCCCCGCCGTGCGAAAAAAATCGCTAATGATTTGGATAAAACGGTCGTGTTACTCGGTGATTGTGCAGACGAAAAATTGTTACAAGATGAATCTATTGAAACAACGGATTTATTTTGTGCCATTACCGATAATGATGGTGTCAATATCATTTCAGCCTCACTAGCAAAAAGTTTGGGCGCGAGAAAAACAATTTGTTTGCTTAATCATCATTCCTATTTGAAATTGTTACCCGGAACAAATATTGATGTAGCGGTTTTACCAAATCAAGAAACGCTCGGCAGCATTTTAAAACACGTCCGAAAAGGCGATGTCGCACAAGTTAGCTCTCTTTGCGGCGGTACTGCCGAAGCGATTGAAGCTATCGCACATCATAACGGGCGAGAAGATTCTGTCGTTGGTAAACGTGTGGATTCAATTAAATTTCCAGACGGTATTGTGATGGGGGCTTTGATTCGAGATACTGAAGTTATTGCTATTCATCACGATACCGTTTTTAAAGAGAATGATCGCGTCATTATGTTTGCTATGGATAAAAAATTGATCCCATATATCGAAAAATCCTTTCAGCCCATTACAAATTAGTCTTTTACTATGAGTATTATTCTTACGTTAGTTCATATTCTTGGTTTAGTCGCCATGGTTTTTGGTGGCTTAATGACCAGTTGTTTAATGACTTCTTATTTGAGCAATGATGGTGTGACAGGGGCTTTTTTTGAAGCTACCGAAATTGCATTTGGTGTTGGCGCGTTGATGTTTTTTTCGACAATCAAAATTCCTAAAAAATTATCACGCCAAGCCGGCTTTATGTTGGTCGCCATGACGTGGTCGCTTAGTCCGATGTTATGCACCTTACCGCTATTATTAGCGTTACCAAATATGACTTTTGTTGACGCTTATTTTGAAACAATGTCTGGTTTAACAACAACCGGCGCAACCGTCATGAGTGGTTTAGATACGTTGCCCATGTCTTTAAATTTATGGCGACACGAATTAAATTGGATTGCGGGAATGGGGATTATTATTTTCGCCGTCGCTATTTTACCGATGTTAGGTATTGGCGGAATGCAGTTATATAAAGCCGAAACGCCAGGATCAGTGAAGGAATCTGATTTGCCACCGCGAATTGCTCAAACGGCAAAAGCCTTGTGGATTGTTTATGCGGGGATTACGCTTGCGTGTATTCTTTCACTCAAATTTGCGGGTATGAATTGGTTTGATTCCGTTTGCCATGCGTTTGCCGCAATGAGTTTGGGCGGGATGTCTACGCATGATAATAGCATTGGCTTTTTTAACTCTGTTCAAATCGAAGTTGTGTTGACGATATTTCAATTGATTGCCGCGATTAACTTCGCTACGCATTTTATTGCGTTACGCAAAAGATCGTTAAAGCCTTACTTATACGATATGGAAGCCAAAAGTTTTTTAGTTTTGGTATTCAGTAGCTGTATATTGGCGGCATGGGTTTTACAATACGAAGGAACATACCCAGATTTTTTAACCGCGTTACGTCATGCGTCGTTTAATTTAGTTACGATTGCGACAGACTGCGGTTTTGCTAGCCAAGATTTTAATAAATGGCCGATTTTTGTTCCGGTTTGGATGTTATTTCTAAGTTGTTTGTCTGCTTCTTCTGGTTCAACAGGCGGCGGAATTCGAATGATTAGAACGATTATTCTGATTAAGCAAGCGCGTTTAGAAATGTTTAAGTTTATTCACCCATTTGCTGTGCGTTCGATGAAAATTGGTGATACCGTCATTGATAGCAACATTATCACGTCGGTAATGGGATTCATTTTTCTGTATTTTATTTGCATCGTAATTTTGATATTTTCACTATTATTGACAGGCTTAGATTTTATGACGGCATTTTCAGCCATTATTGCTTGTTTCAATAATGCCGGTCCGGGGTTAAATTTGGTGGGACCTGCCTCGAATTATTCGATTTTGAGCGATGCACAAACCATGATTTGTACATTTGCGATGTTGCTCGGACGAGTACAGATTTTTTCAATTGTCATTCTATTTATTCCAGAATTTTGGCGTAAATAATTTTTAAGGTTAAACAAATGCACGAAGACTGCGAACAAGATAAAGTAAGACGTTTTTTATTTGAAGAACACGGCATTCGTGGCGTGTGGGTAAAATTAACGCATAGTTGGCAAGCCGCAAAACAATTTCAAAATCAGCCAAATGTTGTCCTAAATCAGTTAGGGCAAGCGTTAGCCAGTGTATCGATGTTAGCGACAACCGTTAAATTTGAGGGTGCCATGATTTTGCAAGCGCAGAGCGATGGCGCAATTTCAACGCTGGTGGCACAAGCTACGGATAAATATAAAATTCGTGGTGTTGTGAAATGTGCTGAAAATGTTTCAAATCATGATTCATTGTCCGAATTATTTGGTCACGGACGTTTGATTTTGACAATTGAAAACGGAAATGGAAAACCGTATCAAGGCATTGTTCCATTGCAAGGTGAAAATTTAGCTGCTGCATTGCAAATGTATTTTGAGCAGTCAGAACAACTAAAAACCCGTTTATGGTTGTTTGCAAACGAAACGCACGCCGCAGGTTTTTTATTGCAAGAATTACCCTCCGATGAAGATTTGCCAAACGAATGGGAAACCATCGAAGCGTTAGCGAATACAATTACCGAACAAGAAATGTATGAATTAGATTGTCATGAATTGTTGAATCGTTTATTTCATGAAGAAGATGTCCGTTTATTTAATTCAGAATCCGTGGAATTTGAATGTTCCTGTTCGTTGGAACGCATCGAAAAAACGTTACAAGCTATGGGTTCAGAAGAATTACATTCAATTTTAGAAGAGCATAAAATGATAGATGTAACGTGCGAGTTTTGTGGTGAAAACTACCGTTTTGATAGCGAAAGCGTTGAAACATTATTGGCGGCTTAATAAAAATATTTTTCAGAGAAATTTCTATGCTACAACAACTTTTCCGAACCAAAATGATTGTAAGTGAAAACGAAAATATACTTCATCGCTGTTTGTCGAAATGGGATTTAACGTTTTTAGGTGTTGGCGCGATTATTGGAACAGGAATTTTTGTTTTGACAGGCATTGCTGCTGCGACGCAATCAGGACCCGCTGTTGTTTTGTCATTTATAGTGGCGGGTTTTGCGTGTGCCTTTGCGGCGTTATCGTATGCT
Organism: uncultured Pseudomonadota bacterium; assembly: GCA_903876445.1. GTDB lineage: Bacteria > Pseudomonadota > Gammaproteobacteria > Methylococcales > Methylomonadaceae > UBA10906. The sequence continues at coordinate 10,115 of CAIQZX010000173.1, forward strand.
GAATTAGCGGCTGCCGTTGGTGGTTGTGGTAGTGCTTATGGTTACAGTTATGCGGCTTTTGGTGAATTGATTGCATGGATTATTGGTTGGGATTTGTTATTGGAATATGCGATTTCAGTCGCGGCAGTTGCTAATGGTTGGGCGGGGTATTTCAACAATGCGCTAACGGCAATTGGATTTGGCTTGCCTGAATCGTTTACAAAAGCTCCTAAATTAGGCGGAATTATCAATTTGCCCGCGTCTGCCATTATTTTGATTTTAATGGTTTTATTAGTTATCGGTATCAAACATAGCGCGAAAATTAACAACATCATGGTTGCAGTGAAATTAGCAACAATCGCGATATTCATTTCATTAGCGGTGTTTAATGTAAATCCGGATTTGTGGCATCCATTTTTGCCGTTTGGTTGGTTTCAAACGTTACCCAACGGCAAAACAACCGGCGTTTTTGCTGGCGCATCGATTGTATTTTTTGCTTATGTTGGATTTGATGCCGTTTCAACAGCAGCTGAAGAAGCTAAAAATCCACAAAAAGATTTACCATTTGGGATTGTGGTGTCGTTAGTTTTTTGCACCGCAATTTATATTTTGGTTTCGGGTTTATTGACCGGCGTGGTGCATTATAGCGATTTGAATGTTTCTTCGCCGGTCGCCCATGCGTTGCAATTATTAGGTTATAACTGGGCATCTGCATTAGTGGCGACAGGCGTTATTGCGGGTTTAACGACGGTAATGCTGGTGCTTTATTATGGTCTAACGCGCGTTATTTTTGCGATGGCGCGAGACGGTTTATTACCGCAATTTTTTAATGATGTACATGAAAAAACGCAAACGCCAGTCCGTGTAATTGTCGTGTGTGGGGTCGCTATGGCGATTATTGCCGGTTTAATTCCACTTGGTGATTTAGCAGAATTGGTCAATATCGGTACATTAGCGGCTTTTGTATTGGTGTGTTTTGGCGTAATTGTTTTGCGTTTTACACAACCCAATTTACCGCGTCCTTTTCGTTCGCCTTACAGTCCATTATTTCCGGCATTAGGTATGATTTCTTGCAGTGCTTTAATGGCATTTTTACCCGCGCAAACATGGTGGCGATTTCTCATTTGGTTGGCGATCGGATTAGTTTTTTATTTTGTTTATTCAAAACAGCACAGCAAACTTGAACTAAATTTATAATTAAATTTTTTAACCTTAACGCGGATTTTATGAAACAAACCAATTTACAACTTAACGCGGATGGAAAATTAAAACATTTTTTAACGCCCGAAGGTTTAAACGCGGAACTTTTAACGCAAATACTTGATACTGCCGAAACGTTTATTGACCGTTCTCAATCACTGCCGCGTATTAAATCTATGCCGTTATTACAAAATAAAACGGTGGTGAATTTATTTTTTGAAAATAGCACACGAACTCGAACAACGTTTGAACTCGCGGCGAAAAATTTAGGCGCGGAAGTTATAAATATGAATATCGCTACATCGGCGACTTCCAAAGGCGAAAGTTTGTTAGATACGATTCGTAACTTGGAAGCGATGTTTGTGGACGGTTTTGTTGTCCGCCATGCGGTAAGTGGTGCAGCACATTTCATCGCGCAGCAAACAGCGTCACATATTAGCGTTATCAATGCTGGCGATGGACAACACGCACATCCTACACAAGCTATGTTAGATATTTTTACGATTCGGCAACACAAATCTGATTTTTCACAATTGCGCGTCGCGATTATTGGCGATATTTTGCATTCACGGGTAGCACGTTCTGAAATTCATGCGTTAAACATTTTAGGTGCAAAAGAAGTGCGCGTGATTGCACCGAAAACGCTGTTACCCGCTGAAATAGAAGCGTTGGGCGTAACGGTTTCACATAATTTGAAAGACGGATTGCAGGATATTGATGTAATCATCATGTTGCGTTTGCAAAAAGAACGCATGACTTCCGCATTATTACCCAGCGAAAGCGAGTATTTTAATTGTTTTGGTTTAACACAGGAGAAATTGAAAATGGCAAAACCTAACGCAATCGTTATGCACCCTGGACCAATTAACAGAGGTGTTGAAATTGCTTCTAACGTAGCAGATGGTAAACAATCCGTAATTTTGCAGCAAGTAAGCAACGGTGTTGCAGTAAGAATGGCAGTTATGGCAATGGTGATGCAATGAAAATTTTAAATAAAATAGCACTTTTAGTGACGTTGTTTCCCACTTTAATTCAGGCTTCATCAAACGAATTAAATAAAATTGACCACATCGTGGTGATTTATCTTGAAAACCGCAGTTTCGATAATTTATTTGGACTATTTCCCAATGCAAATGGTTTGAATAATGCGAAAAATACTTTTCCACAAATTGACGAATACGGAAATGATTACAAAACATTACCGACGGTTTCAGACAAACGTTTTCCTGAAAATTTGGCTAATGAACCGTTTAACATTGAAACTTACGTCAAGTTAAACGAAAAACATCCCGATTTAACACATCGTTTTTTCATTCATCAAATGCAAATTGATGGCGGTAAAAATGACCGTTTCGCGCAACTGTCATCGGCGGGCGGTTTGACGATGGGTTATTACGATTTATCAAAAACGGCTTTGTGGCAATACGCGAAAGAATTCACCTTAGCAGATAATTTTTTTCAAGCGGCTTACGGCGGTTCTTTTTTAAATCATCAATGGCTGATTTGCGCTTGTACGCCTGAATTCAAAGACGCACCTGCCGAATTACGTCAATGGAAAATTGATGCGGCAACAGGAAAACTAACGAAAGACCCATCGGTTACGGCAGATGGTTTTGCAGTCGGAACAATTCAGCCGACTTATCCGCCATTCGATTCTAAAAATCCAGCGAATCGTTTACCGCCTCAACATTTGCCAACGATTGGCGACCGACTTTCTGAAAAAGATATTTCATGGGCATGGTATTCGGGCGGTTGGGATAATGCCGTTGCAAATAAAGAAACCGATGATAATTTCCAATATCATCATCAACCGTTTGTGTTTTATGCGAATTTCGCGCCTGAAACAACCGAACGTGCCAAACATTTAAAAGACAAAAAACAATTGTTTAGTGATTTGAAAACTGACTTCCCACAAGTCGCGTTTTTCAAACCAGCGGGAAATAAAAATCAGCATCCAGGTTATGCCACTATTTTAGATGCCGACGACGAAGTGAAAGAAATTGTAGAAGCAATTCGTCAAAGTCCGATTTGGTCTAGCACCGCGATTATCGTAACTTATGATGAATACGGCGGTTTTTGGGATCATGTTGCACCACCACAAATTGACCGTTGGGGAGCTGGAACGCGAATTCCCGCCATTATTATTTCACCGTTTGCTAAAAAGAATTACGTTGATCACACGCTTTACAATACAACCTCTATTTTGAAATTCATTGAAAACCGCTTTGATTTGAAACCACTTTCCACTCGAGATGCGGCGGCGAATGGCTTACAAGGTGCGTTTGAAAAATAATGATTATTCGTCATCTAGGCGTTCAGTCTTACGAAAACGTGTGGCGCGAAATGCAACGTTTCACCGAAACGCGCACACCCGAAACGCCAGATGAAATTTGGCTAGTCGAACATTTTTCGGTTTACACGCTTGGATTGAATGGCAAGCGTGAACATTTATTGAATATCGGCAAAATTCCAGTTATTCAAACTGATCGAGGCGGGCAGGTGACGTATCACGGGGAAGGGCAGGCGATTGTTTATGTTTTATTTGATTTAAAACGGCGGAATTTGAACAGCCAGCAAATTGTTTCCCATCTTGAAAATGCGATGATTCAAACGCTTGCCGATTTTCAAATTTATGCCGAAGCTAAAGCCGATGCCCGTGGTGTCTATGTCGAAAATAAAAAAATCGGCTCTATCGGTTTGCGAATCAAAAAAAATGGCTGTTATCACGGCTTGAGTTTGAATAACAACATGGATTTAACACCATTTAATTTTATCAATCCGTGTGGTTATGCGGATTTGAAAATGACACAGCTGGTGGATTTTGGAATCACCATTGAAACCAACGAACTTGCTCATAAAATTGTTTCCAACTTACTAAAAAATTTGAATGATTGATTATCAAGCTCCTTCCCGCACCACACCTGAAACCCATCAACGGAACAGTGAGAAGTTGGCACGAATTCCTATCAAAGTTGAAATCACCGAAACGCCGTTGCGAAAACCCGAATGGATTCGGATTAAATTACCGTCTGGACAAGAAACGGCGAAAATCAAACAGCTTTTGCGTGAAAGTAAATTACACACGGTTTGCGAAGAAGCGGCGTGTCCAAATTTAGCGGAATGTTTCAAACACGGCACAGCGACGTTTATGATTATGGGCGATTTATGCACGCGCCGCTGTCCGTTTTGTGATGTGGCACACGGGAAGCCGTTGCCGCTTGACGTTAACGAACCACGTCAACTTGCCGAAGCAGTGCAAACAATGGCGTTAAAATATGTGGTGATTACGTCGGTGAATCGTGATGATTTGCGTGATGGTGGGGCAGGGCATTTTGCAGATTGCATCAAAGAAATTCGCCAGCAAACGCAAAATACAAAAATTGAAATTCTTGTTCCCGATTTTCGCGGGCGCATTGAAAAAGCGGTTGAAATTCTCGCCGCTCAACCTTGCGATGTATTTAATCACAATATGGAAACCGTGCCGCGTTTGTATATAAAAGCCAGACCTGGTGCAGATTACGAAGGTTCATTAGAATTATTTCGCCAATTTCACACGCTACAACCAAACATTCCAACGAAATCGGGTTTGATGTTAGGAATTGGTGAAACGGAAGAAGAAGTTGAAACTGTCATGCGCGATTTGTTGGCGGTTGGCTGTTCAATGTTGACGTTAGGACAGTATTTGCAACCTAGCAAAGCGCATTTGGCGGTGGAAGAATATGTCACGCCCACACAATTTGACCGTTACGCTGAAACCGCAAAAAAGTTAGGTTTCAAACAAGTGGCGAGTGCGCCGTTAGTGCGTTCGTCTTATCACGCCGATTTACAAGCGAAATCTGTAATCTAAATCATGTTAAAATTTTATCAAATTCCAAAAAACTACTAATGAAAAAGAAAATTATGTTGAAAAATAAAAAAAATAGAGGTTTGTTAAGCATTGCACTGAGTGGTGCAATGTTGATGAGTGGAAATGTATTGGCTGAAAAAGTAACGCCTGATTCTGAAGCCGTGTTGCCGCTAGAAGATTTAAAAACGTTCACCGAAATTTTCGGACGGATTAAACAAGATTATGTCGAACCTGTTTCAGACAAAAAATTGTTGGAAGATGCTGTGCGTGGGATGTTAAGCGGATTAGATCCTCATTCCGCCTATTTGGTCGCCGAAGAATATCAAGAGTTAAAAGAAGGAACGACCGGACAATTTGGTGGCTTAGGCATTGAAGTTTCAATGGAAAATGGTTATGTAAAAGTTGTTTCACCGATTGATGACACGCCTGCTCAACGTGCGGGAATTAAAACGGGTGATTTAATTATTCGTCTGGATGATAAACCCGTTAAAGGCATGAGTTTAGGCGATGCGGTTAAAATTATGCGTGGTGAAGCGGGAAGTAAAATCTTATTAACGATTGTTCGTGAAGGCTCAGAAACGCCTTTAAAAATTTCGCTGATTCGTGACATTATCAAAGCAAAAAGTGTTAAAAGTAAAATGCTCGATAAAAACTACGGTTATGTGCGAATTAGTAGTTTTCAATCTGGCACGGGCGACAGCTTAAAAGAAGCCCTAGCAAATTTGAAAAAAGAAAATGGTGGTGCGTTGAAAGGGCTTGTTTTAGATTTACGAAATAATCCGGGTGGCGTTTTAAACGCAGCTGTTGATGTGAGTGATGCCTTTTTGCGTAGCGGTTTAATCGTTTATACCAAAGGACGTATTCCAAATTCTGAAATGCGTTTTAATGCTGCTGCCGATGATTTAATCGACGATGCACCAATGGTTGTTTTGATTAACGCCGGTTCTGCGTCTGCTTCGGAAATTGTGGCGGGTGCGCTGCAAGATTCTAAACGGGCGATTATTATGGGTGAAAAATCCTTTGGCAAAGGTTCAGTTCAAACTATTTTACCAACCTCTAACGGTTCTGCTGTGAAATTAACAACCGCGCGTTATTACACGCCATCAGGTCGTTCGATACAGGCGGAAGGAATTGAGCCGGACGTAGCATTAGCGCAAATGAAATTGGAATCGGTTGAAAAATCGGATTTCAAACCTGTGAAAGAAGCAGATTTATCAAATCATTTGCAAAACAAAAAAGAAAAAGCAGCCGAAATAAAAGATGCGGAAACAAAAGAAAAAGAAGCCTTAGACACAAAAGATTATGCGTTAAATGAGGCGTTAACGTTGCTGAAAGGCATTAGCATAATGAAACGGTAAAAAAACCGTCAAAACAAAAAAGCGTGATTTTTATCACGCTTTTCTCTTCTTTGTTTCAATCACGAATTTCCATCCATCATGCAAATCAAATCAAAACTGCCACTTTCATTACAAGTCGTCATCGGTGTGAGCATCGGAACATTACTCGGCATCATATTTGGTACAGAATCTTATTTATGGGGATTTTTGAAAAATGAAACGTTAGGACAATTAGGGATGCTAGTAATTCGTTTATTGAAAACGCTTGCTACACCGTTAATTTTTGTCGCTATTTTGGATGCGTTCATTCATACCGAAATTAACTTCCGTCACGGCGGACGATTATTAGGAATTTGTAGTTTTAATTTACTAGTCGCCATGTTAATTGGTTTGACGATTATGAATGTTTTTACACCTGGTGAATCGTGGAGTAATCACATCAGCGAATTGACGACGCAACTTTCATCCGATGTCGCGAAAACAACCGTTAAAGCTGTGCCAGAAGGTGTCACACTGAATCCATTGAAAAATATCATGGGTTATATTCCTGAAAATATGCTTGACCCATTTTTAAAAAATAATGTCATTTCTGTTATTTTGATGGCATTATTGATTGGAAGTGCGTTACGTTACACCAAGCATCACTCTTACGTTGGCGATAATACGGGCATTCATTTATTGGAAAAATTGATTACTGCGAGCTATCACATTTTATTGCAAATGTTGTCATGGGTAATTTTGGCGATTCCGTTTGCGATTACTGGCGTTGTAGCTCAAGTCGTGGGCAAATCCGGATTAAGTGTTTTTATTTTGTTGAGTATTTTTCTTGTCACACTTTTGGCGGGCTTATTGATTCACAGTTTAATTTATTATCCTTTGATGGCAAGTTTAGTAGGGCGAATACCAGTTAAACGTTATTTTGGCGATGGCGCGGATGCCATTTTGATGGGTTTTTCTACAAATAGCAGTTTAGCCACTGTGCCGGTGACATTACGGTGTTTAACGGAAAAGATGAAAGTTTCAGCGCGTTCATCCCGTTTGTCGGTGTTGATTGGGACGAATTTAAACAATGACGGCATTATTTTATATGAAGCGATGACTGCGTTGTTTTTAGCGCAAGCACTGGGATTTAATTTAGAGCTTTCACAACAGTTGTTGATTGTTGCTGCGGCGGTAATGGTTGGTGTGGGAGTTTCAGGAATTCCAGAAGCTGGTTTAATCGCGTTGCCACTGGTTTTAAGTACAATCGGTTTATCTGAGCAATTGATTGTTGCGTTAATTCCGCTGATAGCGACGATTGATTGGATTATTGCGCGTTGTCGTTCTGCTGTGAATGTCATGAGCGATATGCTAGTGGCGATTCTGCTTGATAGATTCGAAGATAAAGAAATTAGTGAAAACTAAGTTAGAATATCCGTTGTTTTAATACTTAAATTTGGAAATAAAAAAATATGTCAAACACAAAAAAAGTCGTTTTAGCGTATTCGGGTGGTTTGGATACTTCAGTCATTTTGAAATGGTTGCAAGACGTTTACCAATGTGAAGTCGTCACTTTTACGGCAGATTTAGGGCAGGGTGAAGAAGTCGAACCTGCTCGTGCTAAAGCGCAATCTTTAGGAATTAAAGAAATTTACATTGACGATTTACGCGAAGAATTTGCGCGGGATTTCGTGTTTCCGATGTTCCGCGCTAACACAATTTATGAAGGTGAATATCTTTTAGGAACATCTATTGCACGTCCGTTAATTGCAAAACGTTTGATTGAAATTGCGAATGAAACTGGCGCAGATGCGATTTCACATGGCGCGACGGGCAAAGGGAACGACCAAGTACGTTTTGAATTAGGCGCGTATGCGTTGCGTCCGGATATTCATGTGATTGCACCGTGGCGCGAATGGGATTTGAATTCTCGTCAATCGTTGCTTGATTATGCGGAAAAACATGGTATTCCCGTTGAACAAAAACAAGGCGGCAGTTCACCGTATTCAATGGATGCAAATTTGTTGCACATTTCGTATGAAGGGCGCGTTTTAGAAAATCCGTGGACAGAACCGGAAGAAACGATGTGGCGTTGGTCTGTTTCACCTGAAAAAGCACCTGATAAAGCGACTTACATTGAATTGACTTATGAAAAAGGCGACATCGTCGCAATTAACGATGACCGTATTTCACCTGCAACCGTCATGGAACGTTTGAACAAAATCGGTGGCGAAAATGGCATTGGACGTTTGGACATCGTTGAAAATCGTTATGTTGGTATGAAATCACGCGGTTGTTACGAAACACCAGCCGGAACAATTATGTTAAAAGCGCATCGCGCGATTGAATCCTTAACGCTTGACCGTGAAGTCGCGCATTTGAAAGATGAATTGATGCCGCGTTATGCGTCGTTGATTTATAACGGTTATTGGTGGAGTCCAGAACGTGAAATGTTGCAAACAATGATTGATAAATCGCAACTTAATGTGAATGGCAAAGTGCGTTTGAAACTCTACAAAGGCAACGTGATTGTCGTTGGTCGTGAATCAGAAAACGACAGTTTATTCGATGAAAGCATTGCCACATTTGAAGAAGATAACGGCGCGTATGACCAGAAAGATGCGGCTGGATTTATCAAATTAAATGCGTTGCGTTTACGGATTGCGGCAAAACGTAAAGCGAAATAATTTTTTACAGTATTTCGCAAACAAAAAAACCGCCGTAAAAAGCGGTTTTTTTGGTGAACTACCAACCACTAAACGCTATCGCGTTCTAGTGGTGGCTTCGACTGACCCGAACTGAGAATATCAGCTCCTTTCGAATCTCCACGAGCTTTGACCCGTTTAGAAGATGGGGAACGCTTTACGGTCACGACAGAACCTGCCGCCTCAAATAGGGTTACAGAATCCAACACTGTTTGTTTGGATTGCAAATGAGTTTACTTTTTACGCATTTATAGCCTCTTGGCTTTCGATGACCACAAATGCAAGTACGAGGAGATTTTACAATACGAATACAAAAAAATCAAAAGCCGCTTCGCGGAAGGAGTGCTATCCATCCCCACCCAAGCCTATCAGCTCTGGGTGGGGAATTTCGCACGGTCAGTTAAATCAAAAATTCAGAATTATTTTGGAGCGACTAATCGAATACTAACTGCATTGCCTTTGTTATCTGGACGAACGTGACCATCATAAAAACTAACGTTCCATGCTGAATCGTAGACCGGTAACTTTATTGCACAAAAAGCCGGTTTAGTTCCGGCAGTAAATTTAACTATTCCTTTCGGGCATAAAGGCGGCCATGCTTTGGGAAGCCATGAGGTATTAACGTAGGCTTTTGCTATAGGATCCCAAGCTCTTATTGTTGCTGTTGATATAGTTGGCACATAAGTGTCTGATGTCCAATACCAATCTGTTTTAGTGTTTGGGAAAAAATCCGAATCAATGAAAGGTGTTGAGGGGAGTGGGTTATATGGATTAAGTGGAGCGTTTGTATCGACGCAAATATCACTAATACCATTAGCTAAATAATTCGGCGACAAGCCATTAGGTGGCATCGTTGCTTTTGCAGCAGCTGAACACACGACTAAACTTTCCAATTCTTTTTTTGTTGGTAATCGCCAATTGCTTTTACCGCAAAGCGCACTGTCATTAACTGCTTTAATATATTCATTTGTATTGCATTTGCTGAGACCTTTGCAAATTCCACCGTTTTCGGCACCTTGATAGGCTTGACTTTCTTTAGTGTTTGGTTCGAACCAACTGTAAGTCCAATCTTTATCGCGCAAATAACCATCATTGGTTTTTACTTCCCACATCAAACCGCTTGTTGAATCTACTGTGCAACCCCAATTAAGAATGGTTGGAGGAGGAGTTGAGGAGCCGCTAATAGAAACTCTTGTATAGCTTGGAGAAGCCACAACAGTTGGAACAGTTGGCGTGGTAGTTGTGCCGGTGGTTGTCGTTCCAGTCGTAGTGGTTGTTCCCGTTGTGCCGGTGGTACTTGTACCAGTAGCTGTTGTATCTGTTACAACAACAGGAGCTTCTATCGTAACGGCTTGGGAAATCTCATTACTTGGCGCGTCGAAATAATCCGAAGCAGTAGCTTTCCAAGTGACTGGACCTGCTGTTGCATAAATATGCTCTAACGTCAATTTTTCACCATCTTCTACAGTTGATGAATCGGTAGAGTTATCGCCCCAGTCAATCGTGATTTCGCGTAAGTCGCCATTTCCGTCCGTTGCCGAAAGTTCAATGGTATAAACGGCATTTGCACCTATTTTTGAAATAGCATCTACTTTGCTATTAAGCACTAAAACAGGGGGAACGTTAGTCGGAATAGGTGGTGTGACCTCAAAACTACCAGACATTTTGTTACTTCGTAACACGTTTTTATCATCGTAAATTCCAACCGTGTAACTTAACGATTTTGTCGGTGTAATTGAGGCAGTAGAATTTATATCGGTCGTAGTCATAGCCACTAAACCATTTCCGTAATCGATTTTAACCTTATAATCCGTGCCTGTAATAGCTTTATCGAGAGTCGCTGTAATTTTGATGGTTTTGCCTAATTCAACAGAAGCAGAAGACGAATCTGTTTTTACTTCCGTGATACTTGGCATCGCCGCGACAAGTGCGTATTTTGCGTCAATTGCTGTTTTTGGCGTACCGAACCCAAAACCCGCAATACCCGATGTGCTTGTTCCTTGCCCGTTAATAGATTCAACGCGCCAATAATAATTATTATCCGCTTTCAAAATAGGATCTGAAATTAGTAAAGAATACGTCGTTGTATCAGACTTAAATGTTTTGCTAAAACATACCAGTTTATTAAGGCACGATTTCGTTTTTTGGTTATAACCGCCAAAATCGCTGGTTGCCGAAACAATAAGTCGATAACTTGTTATTGCGGCATTTTTTGAATTAGACCAGCTGAATGATACTGGAGCAGTTGAAGAAAGTGCTGGAGCTGTTAATGGTGTTAACAGCAAAGGTGGCTCTGGTTTTGCGCCATAAACAATTTGTGTCACGCCAATTAAACTCATAAAAACTAAAATCTTTTTCATTTTGAAACCTTAAAAAATATAAATTAACGTCGCCAAACATCCGCATGGAAAATTTGATGACGTGAAAAACGCGGTTTTTCATGGCGTGTTGTCCATTTTTTTCTAACGTGGTACGCCCAAAATCCTTTCATTCCGAAATAACCAATCGTTGCAGAAATCACGCCCATGATGAAACAGCCTAATAAAAAGGGTTGCCATACATCGCCTAATCCGGATAAAACACTATCGAGTGAAAATTCAGAATCGATTTGCGTTGGCTGATTCATGACGCTCAAACCCACTTGATAAGCGAAATAAAACAGCGGAGGCATCGTTAATGGATTCGTTACCCAAACCAACGCCACTGAAATCGGCAGGTTAGAGCGAAAGTAAATAGCGGCCGCCGCTGCAAATGCCATTTGTGTTGGTGTTGGAACCCATGCAAAAAATAAACCGATGGCAAACGCCATTGAAATTGACTTGCGATTTAAGTGCCATAAATTGGGATCATGTAATTTTTCACCCAAAAACTGTAAACTTTTATGACGTTTAATTACTTCGGGATCGGGAATAAATCTGTGCATTACATTTTCAATCAGTTTTTTCGCCATTGTCTTTTCTCCTTCATTATTATTTTTTTAAGATGATTATTCGCGCTTTAGCGTTTGTTGGTGGTGATTTAGCCTTGCAGCAATTTTCGCAACTTCCGCCGTTTTCTGCATTGCTTATTGTAAGTGCGTTAGCAGCAATTATGGCACGGTTGCGATATTGGCATTGTCTCTTTTTTGTAATCGGTTTTTTGTGGGCGAGTGCGTTTGGTTATTATCAATTAAACGACCGTTTATTACCCGAATTTGAAGGCATTCCTCTGACGATTACGGGCGAAATTGCCAATTTACCCGACCAAAATTGGCAACGCGCCAATTTTGAATTCACGGTTTTAAAATCAAACGAAAAATTACCTGCCAAACTTAATCTCAGTTGGTACGAACCAACCGCCATTTTACACGCTGGCGAACGATGGACTTTTACGGTGAAATTAAAACGTCCACACGCTAATTTTAACGTAGGCGGTAACGATTATGAACGCTGGTTATTCATGCAAGGCATTGGCGCGACGGGAAATATCACAAAAGAGCCGCCGATTTTTATTTCAGAAGCGTCTGTTTTTAATATCGACCATTGGCGGCAAATTATTGGTGAGACGTTAACCAAAAATTATGGTGAAAATATCAGCGTGGCTTTATTAAAAGCGTTATCGATTGGTGATGATAACGGTTTAAAGCCAAAAAATTGGGATACATTTCGGATTACAGGAACGACGCATTTAATTGTGATTTCAGGTTCGCATATCGCGTTGGTCGCGGGTTTGATTTATTGGCTGACGTTGAAACTTTGGACACATCTAAACATTTTACGTTTTTCGCCGCCACGCGCTGCTGCGTTAGCCAGTTTATTGACCGCGATAAGTTACGCGAGTTTGGCGGGTTATGTGATTCCAACAAAACGGGCGGTGATTATGCTAGGACTTGTCATGGTGGCGAATTTTTTTCAACGGCAATTAAGTCCGTTGCAAAGTTTCGCGATTGCGTTGTTAGCGATGCTGATTTTTAATCCAACCATGTTATTGTCGATTGGTTTTTGGTTGTCATTTTTAGCGGTTGCGCTGATTTTATATCGTATTGCGGGGCGTTTAAAATCGCCGCCGAATTGGTTGAATGGCGTGGATATTCAACTCACGGTTTCATTAGGTTTATCGCCATTATTGTTATTCTTTTTTGGGCAAACGTCCCTGATTTCACCGCTGGTAAATTTTATTGCGGTGCCAATTGTCGAATTAGTCGTTGTGCCGTTTGCGTTAATTCACGTTGTGTTAATGTTTTCTTTTCCGTGGATGGCAGACAAATTTTTTGTGGCATTAAATTTTGTTTTGCAATGGTTAATGAAAGGTTTTGAATTCGCACAAACCTTGCCGAATGCGGTTATTGATTCGCCGCCACCGTCATTTCTCACGCTAATTTTGGCGTGTTTAGGCTTGTTGTGGTTATTTGCACCGCGCGGTATTCCAGCACGTTGGTTAGGTTTGATTTTAAATTTGCCGTTGTTATTTCCGATTATTCCAAAATTACATTACGGCGAAGCGATGGTGACGGTTTTGGATGTTGGGCAAGGTTTATCCGTGGCGGTACAGACTGAAAATCATCAATTACTTTATGATGCGGGCGCAAAATTTCCGAATGGCGGCGGCGATATGGGAAAAAATGTTGTTTTGCCTTTTTTTCGTTATCAAAACGTGAAAAAACTGGATACGTTGTTAATCAGTCATGGTGATAATGATCACATTGGTGGCGCGAAATCCGTTTTGGACGGATTGAACGTTGAAGAAATTTTAACGAGTGTGCCAGAAAAATTCATTCCGTATCAAATGACAATTTGCGAAACAGGGCAAAATTGGACGTGGGACGGCGTGATTTTCACCATGCTTTCACCCGCAAAAACGTTTGAAGGCGATAACAATAATTCGTGTGTATTGAAAATCGAAACAGAACAAAACGCCGTTTTATTAACGGGAGATATTGAAGCCACTGCGGAGAATTGGTTGGTTGAAAATGCACGAGAAGAATTACGCGCAAACGTGTTAGTCGCCCCGCATCACGGAAGTAAAACATCGTCAACAATGGCATTTTTAGGAGCGGTGAAACCGGACACGATTTTGATTCCTTCGGGTTATCGAAATCAATTTCATCATCCAAGCAAAGATATTTTGGCGCGTTATCAAGCCATCAATGCAAAATTTTTTACTAGCGCAAACAGTGGCGCGTTAAATGTTCATTTGAATTCCGCAAGCGTCAAAATTGAAAGTTTGCGTGAAGAAAATGGAAAGTATTGGAATTTCAAAGAATAGATTTTGATTAAAATTAACATTTGATGGCATCAAATATGCGTTTAGAATTGACTTTGTGAAGCTCAAAAGTAGAATGACAACTGTGTTAAATTCTATTCACCATCCAGTTTTAAGACTGGATTTTTTATTTTTAAACCAAAGGAAAAAAGACTATGAGTCATACTTTATATTCAGCGAATGTACAACGTGTACAACGCTGTGAATTGGCGGTACCGGGTTCAAGCCCAGAAATGTTTGAAAAAGCCTTAAAAAGCGGGGTCGATTTTATCTTTTTAGATTTGGAAGATGCGGTTGCACCAGATGACAAAATTCAAGCGCGTAAAAATGTGATTCAAGCGATTAACGATTTGGATTGGAAAGGTCACGGAATTACGGTTTCTGTTCGTATCAACGGTTTAGACACGCAATATATGGTGCGTGACGTGGTGGATTTGGTCGAACAAGCGGGAAGCAAAATCGACACAATTTTGATTCCCAAAGTGGGCGTTTATTCAGACGTTTATATGGTTGAATCGATGTTGAATCAACTCGAAATGCAACAAGGTTTGAAAAATAAAATCGGGATTGAAGCGTTAATTGAAACCGCTTTAGGTATGGCAAATGTCGAAGATATTGCAAAACAAGGTGCAATCGGTGGACGTTTAGAAGCGTTGCATTTTGGTGTTGCCGATTATGCAGCAAGCAATCGCGCCCGCACGGTTAACATCGGTGGTTTAAATCCTGATTACCCAGGCGACCAATGGCATTTTGCATTAAGCAGAATGATTGTCGCGTGCCGCGCGTATGGTTTGCGTCCGATTGATGGTCCTTTTGGCGATATTAAAGACCCAGATGGTTACATTTTAGGTGCAAAACGTGCCGCTGCATTGGGTTGCGAAGGTAAATGGGCAATTCATCCGTCACAAATTGCGTTAGCAAACGACGTTTTCACTCCACCTGAAGCAGAAGTAAACAAAGCGAAACGCATTTTAGAAGCTCTCAAAGAAGCGGCAGCACAAGGTAAAGGGGCAGCCGCGTTAGATGGTCGCTTAATTGATGCCGCATCAGAAAGAATGGCTAATAATGTTGTGCGTGCAGCAGAAGCGATTGCAGCAAAAACGCGCTAAGTTACAATCTGTATAGCCAGAAATGGCACTAAATTAAATAGATAAGTGCTAATTTTGTAAAAAGCCATGCCTGCATAGTGAATCGTATCAAAATGTTCTTTCGACAATTTAAACCATTTACTATGTAGTCGATACAAGGTGTCGTGATAAAACGTAAACACTAAAAACCAAACGGTTATTAGGCTCAAGTTAATAATAGTTGCCCATCCTAAAAGGCTGCTTAGTATGTCGATTGTCATGTCATGCTCCGGAGTTGTTTAGATGGCTTTAATGCAACGTTGGTTATACCCGTAATTCATTTCAACACAAGAGGAAAAAAATGGATATTCATGAATATCAAGCCAAAGAATTATTAAGTGGCTATGGCGTAAAAATCGCTGAAGGCGGTTTAGCCTACAGTCCAGAAGATGCAGTTCAACGTGCTAGAGAAATCGGCGGAAATGTTTGGGTTGTTAAAGCGCAAATTCATTCTGGCGCACGCGGAAAAGCGGGCGGTATTAAAATTTGCAAAACGCATGAAGACGTAGCGGCTGGCGCGGAAGCGTTGCTTGGCAAAAAGTTAGTTACCCATCAAACCGGTGCAGCAGGTAAAGTTTGTAATCGCCTATATATCGAAGCGGGAACAGACATTGCAAAAGAATTGTATTTTTGCTTTTTGGTAGACCGTATTTCTGAACGCATTGTGATGGTTGGTTCGCAAGAAGGCGGGATGGAAATCGAAGAGTTAGCGGTTTCAAATCCCGATGCAATTACCAAAATTTACATTGAACCGGCTGTAGGTTTACAAGATTTCCAAGCGCGTGAAATGGCGTTTGCGTTAGGGTTAGATGCGTCGTTAATTAGTCATGCCGTGAAAACTTTTAAAGGTTGTTACCGTGCATTGCGTGATTTAGATGCCAATATGCTAGAAATCAATCCATTGGTCATTACCGGCAGCGGCGAATTGGTTGCGCTTGATGCCAAAATGGGTTTTGATGAAAATGCGTTATTCCGTCGTCAGAAAATCGCGGAATTGCGTGATAAAACCCAAGAAGATCCACGCGAAACCGCAGCGGCTGATCGTGGTTTGAGCTATGTTGGGCTGGACGGCGACATTGGCTGCATGATTAACGGTGCAGGTTTGGCGATGGCAACGATGGACATGATTAAACTCGCTGGCGGTGAACCTGCGAATTTCTTGGACGTAGGTGGTGGCGCGTCAGCCGAACGAACTGAAAAAGCGTTCCGTTTAGTCTTAGCCGATACCAATGTTAAAGCGATGTTGGTCAACATTTTTGCAGGAATTAACCGTTGCGATTGGATTGCTCAAGGTGTGGTGCAAGCTGTGAAAAATATCGACATGAAAGTGCCGTTAATCGTGCGTTTATCAGGTACGAACGTTGAAGAAGGTCGTCGAATTATCGCCGAAAGTGGTTTGCCCATTATCACCGCTGAAACGTTAGCTGAAGCCGCTGAAAAAGCGGTTGCCGCACGCAATCAAGTTGTCGCCAATCAAGGAGCATAAACCATGGCAATTTTTATTAACGAAACCACAAAAATTATCGTTCAAGGTTTTACAGGCAAAATCGGTACGTTCCACGCGCAAGACATGATTAACTACGGTTCAAACGTAGTTGGCGGCGTAACACCAGGTAAAGGTGGACAAAAACATTTAGACCGTCCGATTTTTAACACCGTAAAAGAAGCGGTCGAACAAGCTGGCGCAGAAGCGAGCATTATTTTTGTGCCGCCTGCTTTTGCGGCGGATTCAATCATGGAAGCGGCAGACGCAGGCATTAAATACTGCGTCGCGATTACCGATGGCATTCCAACGCAAGATATGATGACCGTGAAAAGTTATTTGCGTCGTTTCCCAATTGAAAAACGCATGGTTTTAACTGGCCCGAACTGCGCGGGAACAATCACGCCAGAACGTTCGATGCTCGGTATTATGCCTGGTCATATTTATATGCGCGGCAATGTTGGCGTAGTGGGACGTTCAGGTACGCTCGGTTATGAAGCCGCCGACCAAATGAAACGTTTAGGTATTGGTATTTCAACGTCCGTCGGCATTGGTGGCGACCCGATTAACGGCAGTTCGCACCGTGACATTTTTGAAAAATTCGAGCAAGACGACGAAACCAAAGTCATTTTGATGATTGGTGAAATCGGAGGTCCACAAGAAGTTGATGCAGGGATGTTTGCTCAAGCGAATATGAAAAAACCTGTGATTGCGTATATTGCGGGTTTGACTGCGCCAGAAGGTCGTAGAATGGGTCACGCGGGGGCGATTATTTCGTCGGCGGGTGAAAGTGCGGCGGAAAAAGTCGCGATGTTGCGTGATTTAGGCGTAACGATTTGCCCAACGCCTGCGGCGATGGGTGAAACGGTGGCGATGGTTTTGGCAGGGTTGAAGTAGGTTTTAATTATAATGGCGATATTGTGAAAATATCGCCATTTGTGCAAAACTGGCTTTATTACTTTTTTAAGAAATGAGGATGTAAAACTATGAGAGGCTATTTAACCCCTAATCGGCTAGACCTAACAGTCAGACAAAGCAACCAGTATTTCTACAGTCAATGCGGTTTATGCGAGCAACTTAAAGAAGACTTTGGCAGTTTAACGCGATTTTTGGTAAATCGTGACGCGCTTTTACTGCAATTGTTAGTGGAAGCATTACAAGAAAATCCGCCAGTAATGCAACAAATCCGTTGTGGAGTGAAACCATTTTTACATTCAGCACAAGCTAATCCGATTGCTGCTAAATTTGCCTCAGCAGTGACAATTTTAATGGTTAGTGGAAAATTACAAGACACTATTTATGATGGTAATTTTGTTTATGCGTTTGGTTCAAAAGTAAGTTTGTTGATTAACCAAAGAAAAATCAAACAAGCCGAACAAGCATTATCCGAGTTAGGTTTTGATGCACAGCAGATTTACGATTTACTTATCCAACAGCAGCAGGTTGAAAACTTACCCGATGTTGATTTGGAAAAAGCTGCGTTACCAACAGGGAAAGGATTAGGGTTGTTATTTGCTCATATTGCTGTTTTAGTTAATCGCCCTGAATTAAAAGATTCTTTGCAGCAATTAGGGGAGCATTTAGGTAGATTTGTTTACATTTTGGATGCACGAGATGATTTAAAAGCAGACATAAAAAATAAGCAATTCAACCCGTTAAAACCCGAATACGAAAAAACGCAATCTGTTGATTTGGTTATTGAACATACCAATGATTGGGTTGAAAAACAATTAACTGAAATAAGGCGTTGTTTTTATGCGTTAAATGGGAGTTTCTTTCGACATCAAGAAGTTTTACAAAACTTATTTACGTTAGGATTAAGCAAATCAGCAGAAAGAAACAATTACATTATTTCAGCTCCTTTAATTTTATTGACTCAAGTTGCTTGTCTTGGAGATTGTAATGATGGTTCTGACAGTGGCTGCTGCGATGACCCAAGTGGATGTGATGATAGCGGCTGCGGGACTGCAATTGCGTGCTTACCTTTACCTTAGCTACTGTTTTTAACAAAAGATAGATGATGGCACTAACAAAAAACTACTACAAAATAAAATTGTTCAACAAAAGAAGAATACTCAATCAGCAATTATCAAAAGTTTCTGAGCAATTTTATATTCCTCCAGCACTGCATTCTTACTACAAAAGTGCAGTGAGTGACGGTAAGCGTTTTCGTCCTTTATTGCTACTGATGACGCATGAGTTATTTGGCGGTAAATGGCGTGACGCTTTGCCTTTAGCTTGTGCAATAGAATTACTGCATAAGGCTTCATTAGTTCACGATGATTTAGTTGATGGTGATGGATTAAGACGAGGGAAAGAAGCCTTTTGGAAAACTTGTGGTGAAAAGCAAGCGGTTATTATTGGGGATGTACTAATTGGTTTATCTTTTGAATTGGTTAATCAATGGTGTGCTGATAGTTATGAAAACAATATAAAAGTATATAAAGTTTCCTAAACGCTTCAACGCAAATAGCTGTTTTGGCAAAGCCTAGACAGTCTGACATTCACTCGGCGTTCGTATAGCATCGCTAACTCGCAATG
>CAIQZX010000174.1 GCA_903876445.1 uncultured Pseudomonadota bacterium
CGGGGTGAATGATGATTTTTAATTTCATGATTGAATTGCTCGCATGTTTGCTTCAAAAGCCGAATAACGTAATCTGTTCAGTCAATAATCTTTTCAGTCAATTTACGATAATGCAAAACTAACTTCTCTCTAGTCGAGACAATACCTATCACAAATCCAACAGCTACTGGCAAGCCAGTCATAAATCCAAACCAAAAACTAGCAAAAAGCATCAGCGCTGAGGTTAATAACGTAATTAGAACGCTTATAAATAAAATTCCTCTGGATACTGTTTGCAGTATTATCATAAAAATACCCATTTGCTTATTTATTCCAAACGAATTGGGGCGCAACGACCGCACCCTAATCTCCTCAGCTGGTATCATTCCTATGAATCCCCCTAAAAAAGCTTTAAAAACAAATAATCCAATCACCTCTGCCATTTACAATATCCTCTAAAAATTTCGTTACATAATTAAAGCCGCATCATAAAAATAACGCGGCTCACTCCTTCAGAAAACTAAGCCTTCTTCACATACAAATCCGTAATCGTGCCTTCAATCATTTCAGCGGCAAACGCAAAGGTTTCAGACAACGTCGGATGCGCGTGAATGGTCAAACTAATGTCTTGCATATCTGCGCCCATTTCCAACGCTAAAACCGCTTCGGCAAGCAATTCCCCTGCATTCGTGCCAACAATTCCCGCACCTAAAATGCGCCCTGTTTCTTTGTCAGCCAAAATTTTGGTCATACCTTCTTTGCGTCCCATACTCAAAGAACGTCCGCTCGCCGCCCAAGGAAACGCGCCTTTTTCGTATTCGATGCCTTGCGCTTTGGCTTGATTTTCGGTCAAACCCATCCACGCAACTTCGGGGTCGGTGTACGCCACCGATGGAATCGTCAGCGCGTCGAAATACGATTTATGTCCTGCAATCACTTCGGCGGCAACTTTGCCTTCGTGTACCGCTTTATGCGCGAGCATCGGTTGCCCGACAATATCGCCAATCGCAAAAATGTTTGGAACATTGGTGCGTTGTTGTTTATCAACGGCAATAAAACCGTAATCATCAACCGCTACACCCGCATTTTCAGCACCGATTTTTTTACCATTCGGTCTACGTCCAACAGCAACTAAAACCGCGTCGAAAATTTCCGATTCAGGCGCACCTTTGCCTTCAAATGACACTTTCAAACCATCGTCTTGCGCTTCAATCGCGCTCACTTTGGTTTCAAGCCAGATGTTTTTGTATTGCTTTTTGATTTTGCGGAATAGCGGCGTAACCAAATCTTTGTCACAACCTGGAATAATTTGCTCCATCAATTCGACAACGTGAATTTCAGACCCCAGCGCGTGATAAACCGTCGCCATTTCTAGCCCAATAATGCCACCGCCAACAATCAACAGCTTTTTCGGAATAAACGGCAACGCTAACGCATCGCTCGAATCCCAAAGGCGTGGGTCGTCGTTGGGGAAAACGGGGATTTCAGTCGCTTGCGAACCAGCGGCAATAATCGCGTTTTCAAATGTCACAGTTGTATCACCAACAACGAGTGTATTCGCGCCCGTAAAACTGCCGACACCTTGAATCACGGTGACTTTGCGTTGTTTTGCTAACGCACCAAGTCCGTCATTCAAACCTTTTGTGACACTGGATTTCCAATCGCGGATTTTGTCGATGTCGAGTTCTGGTTTGGCGAATTTCACGCCGAAGTTTTCAGATTCTTCGGCTTCGTGAATCGTGTGCGCCAAATGCAAAAGAGCTTTCGACGGAATACAACCGACGTTCAAACACACGCCGCCCAACACAGGATAACGTTCAACTAAAACAACATTTTTACCCAAATCCGCCGCGCGAAACGCCGCCGTATAACCACCAGGCCCGCCGCCTAAAACGAGAACTTCTGTTTGTAAATTTTCGCTCATGATTCTCTCCTTAAACGAGCAAACGACGCACGTCGCTTAAATAGTATTTCAACGCTTCCATAAACCGTGCGCCTTCTGCACCGTCAATCACGCGGTGGTCGTAAGTTAAATCAAGCGGCAACATCAAACGCGGTTCAAATTCTTTGCCATTCCAAATGGGTTGAATCGTTGATTTTGTTACGCCTAAAATCGCTACTTCGGGTGCATTAACGATTGGAGTGAACGCTTTGCCGCCAATGCCGCCCAAACTTGAAATACTCATACAACCGCCTTGCATATCGCCTGCGCTTAATTTTCCAGCGCGTGCTTTTTCGCTTTTTTCGCCAAGTTCAGCGGCTAATTGTTTAAGCGATTTATTTGGAATATCACGCAAAACAGGCACAACCAAACCATTCGGCGTATCAACCGCGATGCCGATGTTTAAGTATTTTTTGAAAATCAAACTTTCGCCATCACTTGAAAGCGAAGAATTGAAACGCGGGAATTGTTGCATCGCGGCGGCTAACGCTTTGATGATGAACAACAAGCCCGTGAATTTCACGTCAACGTTTTTCTGCGAATTGAGCGACACACGAAACTCTTCCATTTCGGTAATATCGACTTCATCGTGATACGTCACCATCGGCAAATTGAGCCAAACGCTGGTCATGTGCTGACCTGTGAGTTTGTTAATTTTGCTTAAAGGTTGCGTTTCGATTTCGCCAAAAACAGAAAAATCAGGCACGGCAATTTTCGGCAACGTCGAACCACCTTTGACGGTAATGCCTTCGGTCAACGCTTTTTTGACATACGATTTCACGTCGTCTTTTAAAATCCGACCTTTGCGACCATTGCCTTGTGAAATTTGCGAAATATCAACGCCGAGTTCACGCGCAAATAAACGAATTGCTGGTGAAGCGTGCGCTTTGCCTTTTGAAACGATTGGCGCAGATACTTCAACAGGTGCAGGTGCGGCAGGTTTTGGCGCAGGTGCAACTTCAACCGCTTTCACTTCTTCAACGACTGGCGCGGGAGCAAGTTTCGATTCAGCAACAGGCGCAGGTGCAGCAGCTTCATCACTGACTAAAACCGTGATAATCAATGAACCTTCGTTCACTTTATCGCCCACTTTTAAATGCACTTGCTGAACCGTTCCCGCCGCAGACGACGGAACATCCATACTTGCTTTATCGGTTTCGAGTGTAATCAAGGTTTGGTCAACCGTAATCACATCGCCCGTTTGCACTTCAACCGCGACAACATCTACATCATGCACGTTGCCAATATCGGGAACTTTAATTTCAATTGTTGTACTCATGGTTCCTTCCTTATTTCAACCAAGGGGCTTTAACATCAGCGTCGATACCGTATTTCGCAATCGCCACTTCGACTTTGCCGAGTTCAAATTGTCCGTTATCTGCCAAATTTTTCAGCGCGGCAATGGTGATGTGATAACGGTCAACTTCAAAGAATCGGCGTAAATGTTCGCGGGTGTCAGAACGCCCGAAACCATCTGTGCCTAAAACGGTGTAAGGAGCTTTGATTTCACTACGAATTTGTTCGGCGAAAGCACGGATGTAATCCGTTGCGGCAATCACAGGCACGTTTGCGTTAGGTAATAATTTGCTGACGTGTGATTGATGTGCTTTTTCAGTTGGATGCAGACGATTCCACCGTTCACACGTTTGCGCGTCACGCGCCAATTCGGTGAAACTTGGGCAACTCCATAAATCGGATTCCACGCCCCAATCGTTGCGTAATAATTCAGCTGCAAAAACCGCTTCACGGAAAATTGCACCAGAACCTAATAAATTCACTTTCAATTTTGCCGCTTGGTCGCCTTGTTTGAAGCAATACATCCCTTTCAAAATGTCTTGCTCAATACCTTGTGGCATCGCTGGGTGCGTGTAATTGTCGTTCATTACGGTTAAGTAATAAAAAACGTCTTCTTGTTCTGCGTACATTCGACGCAAACCGTCTTGAATAATCACCGCCACTTCATACGCATACGTTGGGTCGTAAGAAATACAATTTGGAACGGTTGCAGACATTAAATGACTGTGACCATCTTCGTGTTGCAAACCTTCACCGTTCAAGGTTGTACGACCTGCTGTGCCACCTAATAAGAAACCGCGTGTACGTTGGTCTGCCGCCGCCCAAATCAAATCGCCAACCCGTTGAAAACCAAACATAGAATAGAAAATATAGAACGGAATCATTGGCATATTATGGGTTGAATAAGACGTTCCCGCTGCAATCCAATCCGCTAAACCGCCTGCTTCGTTGATGCCTTCTTGTAAAACTTGACCGTGTTTATCTTCTTTGTAGAACATCAACTGGTCAGCATCTTGAGGTGTGTAAAGCTGTCCAACTTGTGACCAAATGCCGAGCTGACGGAACATACCTTCCATACCGAAAGTACGCGATTCATCTGGTACAATAGGTACAATCCGCTTACCAATCGTTTTGTCTTTTACCAAAATGTTCAAAATCCGCACAAACGCCATTGTGGTTGAGGCTTCTTTGTCATTCGCTTCAAGCAAGGCTTTGAAATCGGTTAAAGTTGGAACAGGCAGCGCGTCAGATTTTGGACGACGTGCTGGCAAATAACCACCCAAAGCGGCGCGGCGTTCGCGCATATAAGTGAGTTCTTTTGAACCTTCTGAGAATGTAATGTACGGTAAGTCGTGTAATTCTTCGTCTGTTACAGGTAAATCATATAAATCACGCAAATGTTTTAAATCACCATCACTCATTTTTTTCTGTTGATGCGAGGTATTTTGCGCTTCGCCCGATGATCCCATGCCATAACCTTTAATAGTTTTAGCAAGAATTACGGTTGGTTGACCTTTATGATTAGCCGCTGTTTGGAAGGCAGAGAAAATTTTGGACGGATCGTGTCCACCACGATTCAAACTCCAAATATCTTTATCAGACCAATCGGCGACCATTGCTTTCAATTCTGGGGTATTAAAGAAATGTTCACGCACATACGCGCCATCTTTAGCTTTGAAAGTTTGGAAATCCCCATCGACACATTCCATCATTCGTGCCGCTAAAATACCGTCTTTATCGCGTGCTAATAAACTGTCCCAACGATTGCCCCAGACGAGTTTAATTACATTCCAACCTGCGCCACGGAATTCGCTTTCGAGTTCTTGAATGATTTTGCCATTACCACGAACTGGACCATCAAGGCGTTGCAAGTTGCAATTCACCACAAAAATCAAATTATCTAAATGTTCACGTCCCGCCATACCAATTGCGCCGAGTGATTCAGGTTCGTCGGTTTCGCCGTCACCTAAAAATGCCCACACTTTACGTCCGTCTGTATTTGCCAAACCACGATCACGCAAATAACGCATGAAACGCGCTTGATAAATTGCACAAATAGGACCTAAGCCCATAGAAACTGTTGGGAATTGCCAGAATTCAGGCATCAGCCAAGGGTGCGGATACGATGACAAACCGTTACCACCGACTTCTTGGCGGAAATTATCCATTTGTTCATGTGTAAAACGTCCGAGTAAAAATGCGCGAGCATATTCGCCTGGTGAAGAATGCCCTTGCGTGTAAATTAAATCGCCACCGTGTTTTTCAGAAGGTGCGTGCCAGAAATGGTTATAACCCACATCATATAAAGTCGCGGCAGAAGCAAAACTCGCAATGTGTCCACCGACATTCGTATCTTTGTTGGCGCGTAAAACCATCATCATTGCATTCCAGCGAACATACGAACGAATCCGATGTTCAAGCGTCGCATCACCAGGGAATTGCAATTGTCTATCGACGGGAATGGTATTCAAATACGCGGTATTTGCACTAAAAGGTACGTCAAATCCTGCGTGGCGTGTTACCGCAACCAATCGTTCAATTAAAAAATGGGCGCGTTCGCTGCCTTCATTTTCCAAAACGGATTGCAACGCTTCAATCCATTCTTGAGTTTCCGCAGGATCAACGTCATTTTGACCCGTAATATCTGAAAAAAAAGTGCTACTCATAAAGTAATCCTAAAATTTGTGAAAAGAGAAATTTTAAAGCATTAAAAACACACAAAACCGTATAACACGCGGGTTTTAAGTAGTATATACAAATCGGTGTAGACTGGCATCCGCTTTTATGTGTAATGCTTTGGATTTGTATACCAACATGGCTTTATAGCTCTATTACTAATTTTGTGCCATTAGATTGGACGATATTGTGTGTTTCCGATATACTTAGCAAGCATCACAGCCCGTGGTGTACTCCAAATAAATCATTTCAAATAAATACCCCTTTAATTTTTCTTTCTATTCCACGTTTCGAAATTTAATTCTTAACGCTATCCTTTTCTTTTGAGCTGTCTTTTATGAATCTTACCGAATTAAAACTAAAACAAATCAGTGAAGTTATCGAAATCGCCGAATCTCTCGGACTTGAAAATGTCGCACGATCCCGCAAACAGGATTTGATTTTTGCTATTTTGAAAAAACAGGCTAAAGCAGGCGACGATATTTCTGGTGACGGTGTATTGGAGATTTTAGCTGATGGTTTTGGTTTCCTCCGCACACCAGGATGTTCTTATCTTGCGGGACCAGACGATATTTATGTTTCACCCAGCCAAATTCGCCGTTTTTCATTGAAAACGGGCGACACGATTACAGGCAAAATTCGTCCACCGAAAGACAATGAACGTTATTTTGCGATGCTAAAAGTGGATCAAATCAATTTTGAACCACCTGAAAATACGAAAAACAAAATTACTTTTTCCAATTTGACTCCTTTATTCGCACACCAACGCTTTGTTTTAGAACAAGGAAATGGTACAAGCGAAGACCTAACCGGACGAATTATCGATTTGATTGCGCCGATTGGTAAAGGGCAACGCGGATTGATTGTTTCGCCGCCAAAAGCCGGTAAAACCATGATTTTACAAAGTTTGGCGCAAGCAATTGCTGAACGAAATCCGGAGTGTTATTTGATTGTGTTACTTATCGACGAACGTCCGGAAGAGGTAACGGAAATGGAACGCTGTGTAAAAGGCGAGGTGATTTCGAGTACCTTCGACGAACCTGCAACGCGCCATGTTCAAGTTGCAGAAATGGTAATTGAAAAAGCGCGTCGCTTGGTTGAGCATAAGCATGATGTTGTTATTTTGCTTGATTCAATTACTCGTTTAGCGCGTGCTTATAATACTGTTGTGCCGTCGTCAGGGAAAATCTTGACGGGTGGTGTCGATGCGAACGCACTTGAAAAACCAAAACGTTTCTTTGGAGCGGCGCGAAATATCGAAGAAGGCGGCAGTTTAACGATTATTGCTACAGCGTTAATCGATACCGGATCAAAAATGGATGACGTAATTTTTGAAGAATTCAAAGGTACGGGCAACATGGAATTGCATTTGGATAGAAAAATTGCTGAAAAACGTGTTTATCCTGCGATTAACATTAGTCGTTCTGGAACACGTCGTGAGGAGTATTTAGTTGATCCCGATACATTGCAAAAAACATGGATTTTACGAAAAATTCTCCAACCAATGGACGAAACCGCTGCATCAGAATTTTTAATTGGTAAATTAAAAGATTTTAAAACTAATAGTGAATTCTTTGATTCAATGAAACGCTAAAATTTAGCGTTTCCTAATGCAACAAAACTATTCAACACAATAAAATTGAATGAACTACCAACGACTAAATCGTTATTGCGATTTCAGAAGTTGGTAGTCGCAAAAGGTTTATTTTTGTTCTACATAATTTTCAAACGGCTGCAACGCACCTAAGTTTGCATCACGCCCATTTTTTCCCACGGCAGGTAATTGCAAGAATAAGTCTTGCGCTTGCTTCGCATTTTTCGCACTTGTATTCAACGTATGTCCATGTGGAATGTTAATTTGTGGGTGATCAAAGGGCGCGCGTTCCCAGCGAACACGTTCATCCGTCAATGATTTTAAAAACGCGACTAAATCGGCTTTTTCAGTTTCAGTAATCGATTGTGGAAATACAACGGTTGCAAAATGCGCGGCGTTTTTAAAGTTTCCCCCTCGGAAATAAAAATCAACCACTTGTTCCAACGTTAACAAACTTCCGTTGTGCATATAGGGTCCGGTCAATTCAACATTTCGAAGCGATGGCACTTTGAATGCGCCTTTCGTGGCCAAAAACGCTCGCCCTTGATTAACTTTTTTCAGTTCTGTTTGTAATGCGGATAATGTTGGAATTTGTGCATATTCTTTCGTATCACCGCAATCTCCCGTAATGTAAGGATCATCAAGCAATTCATAGTATTTGAAATCGCCAATGAATGGATTGTCAAAGTCGCAAGAATTGACAATTATCTGGTCAACCAACGGTTTACCGGTTAAGATTTTTTGGAAATACTGTTCACTAAATGACAGCGGATTTCCGAACGGGTCTTTATCACCGACACCTAAATCATTATCTTCGGGGGTGACACTTGTATTGAAATAACCTTCATCCATGACAGCTTGTGCCACGCCATTTCCATCAAATGCGCCGTTTAATGTTTTTCGATTGACTAAACGTAACGAAGCAAAAGAATTGTTTGGTGTATAAACATCGGGATGCGCCGCCGCAGAAAGCGTTGGCCCTCTGTGACAAATTGCACAATGGGCATTAAGAAAAACCGTTAAACCATTTTTTTGATGTTCATTTAAGCCTTCTGGCATTTGGGGGTAAGTGCCTTTTATGCGTGGTGTATCAAATGGTGTTTGATCCGAAACAAGAGTTTGTTGATACGACTGTAATGCTAATCCAAAGAAAAACGAAAAGTTCGCCTCCATTTGGTTATAAGGCATTGCGTTTGCGGCTTTTGGTTTGCCAAAATTTCCTAAGCCCGCCCAATAACGTGAATCAAATGCCGTTTTAACCAATTCTTCATAAGTCGTTGTTAAGCCTTTTCCGGATTTATCTCGCAAACCCGCTAACACGCTGTCTTGAACATGAATATCTTGTGTAGAGAGTGGTTTGCGTGAAAGTAATTTTCGTCCCACATCAGGAAAAAGACGCTGCGTACATGACATTTCAGAATCATTTAACGGTGGCGCGACCGCTTGTGAAGCAAGCGACGCATTTTCTAAACGTATTTTTTGTTTAATTGCGTTTTTTCCATCTGATTGAGTAACCCAAATGCTTGCATTTGAATCACGCGCACCGAAGGGCGATACTCCGTTGAAGATATTATTTGCACGTCCATCCCAGAAATTACGGTAATTGAAACCCGCGTTGATAACACTTGGTGTTTGACGAGCTTGAACTTTACGAGTATTTAATGTGCCGGCATGAAAAATAGCATCTTTCACTGAGGCACAATTATCAGAGCGGCTATCCGTTACATTTTCACCATTTACACGATTTGAAAATACGCCTGCGGAGGCAACAACATCGTCTGATTTAAATAATACCGCAGAATCTTTATCGGCTGCATTAGCAAGTTGGTAGAAAGGAAAATCACTGGTTTTTAATGTGTAGTTTACGCCCCCTTTTTCATTTGAAGCGGTTTTTTCAAATGTTTTTCCGATTTTTTGTTTATGTAAAAGTCCAGGTGATAACTGATTTTTTGTGCGAATGTCTGCACCTGCATGAAAATGGCACGACGCACACGCCATATTGCCATCGCTACCAACGGCTGTATCCCAAAATAAGGCTTTCCCGAGTTGAATGGCGGCTTCTTTATTGATAATAATAGGTGCATCACCATCGAATAAGCCAGGTGTTTGAGGCATTGCTACACCTTGTAACGATTGTGGTGTGCTGCCGTGTGCGCTGACTTCACTTGTTAATAACAACGCCAGAAAAAAAATTTCGCACGATAAAGTTAAAATACTTAATCGATTGGTTGTTAAACGTCGATGATTACTGCTCATGATAAACCTGCTGCTATTGTTTTTTTAAATTCGAAATGCGAGATAAAAACATCTGCCGTAAAATGCGTCCAAATTACGCGCAGATGTGAGAATTGTGTTATTTAATACTTACTTTTACATTAACATCATGATTAGCTTTAATAGCGGTTGCATCGCCTGTGATGTTTGCATCGGGATTGAAACCACCAACAACAAACATATACGCGCCATCATAAGGTGCTTTGAATGTAACCGTGAATTTTCCTGCTACTGTGTCTTTTTTACCTTTTAACAACGCATCGTTTACGGTGTTTTTGTCTAAATCGTACCCGTGAGCGACATACTTCATGATGATATTTCCAAGTGCTTCACCCGTATCTTCAGTAACTGCCTTCATTTTTGCAAAGTTCGCATTTTGCGGATAAAAATGATCCACCACATAACTATCAGGGGCAGTATCATTTGCGCCGCGATACCAGATTGTTGTACCGGGATGAATACCTTTATCTGTCGCAACCAACGTCACAGTGACATTTTGTCCTTTCTTTGCCGTAAATGAACCCCAACCCGATTTGTGTGTCCATCCCATGTCACCAAAAGCAGGATCACTCCAACCCGTTGCCGTTACCGAAAAAACATCACTAGTTAAAACGTTATCAAAAGCGGTAATTTTCGATGGAGTAGTTGCAGCTTGTGCAGTAGAAACTGTCATAACACCAACTGCTGCTAAAGCCATCAAAATTTTTTTAATTTTCATCATATTATTTCCTCATAAATTTTAGGTAAAACCTTTCACACGCAATAAAACTATTACGTTCCCAAATCATTACAATCAATATATATGCCACATAAAAAATCTTTATTTTTCAATATATTATGACTTTATCGAAAAATTAGTTATTCAAAGTGAGTGATATGCCGCACTAAACTGAGGCAAATAACACAAACAAAAAAGGCTGGTTTTCGCCAGCCTTTTGTTTAATGATTTTAATTTACAGAGATCTTAATGGATTCCCAAACTTTTATTCGCTAATTCAAACACATCGTTGGAAATATCTTTCGTTTCAATAATCCGTTGGAGTTGTGCTATCATTAAAATTTGGCGGGTTTCATCGACTTTTTGCCATGCCGTCAAAGGTGCAACCATTCGAGAGGCAACTTGTGGATTTAATGTGTTTAATTCTAAAATTGCATCCGCTAAAAACGCATAACCTTGACCATTTTCAGCGTGAAAATGCACAGGATTATTTTGGCAGAAAGCTCCAATTAACGCGCGGACACGATTTGGATTTTTCATATCAAACGCCGCGTGGGAATGTAAATTTTTCACAGTTTCAAACGCATCAACCGCAGAACTACTGGCTTGAAGAGTAAACCATTTATCAATCACCAACGGTTCGTTTTCCCATTGTGTGTAAAACTGCGCCAAACAATCTTGTTTCGCCGGATGAGTATTGTGAACAATAGCCGTTAAAGCGGCGATTTGGTCAGTCATATTGCCCGCTTTTTCAAATTGCGATTGTGCCAGCTTATAATTTTTTTCCGAATTTAAACGGCTTAAAAACGCTAAACACATATTTTTTACGCGCCGACGACCAATTGCTTCGGGACTAAAATCACCGGATTCATCTTTGTGATTGGCGAGATAAATTTTCGTGAATTTGGCTTCAAATTTTTCAGCAAGCGTTTTTAAAACATTTTCCCGTGCTAAATGAATGCCTTCGAAATTTACAATTTTCATGCGTTCCGCTAAATAATTTTCCGATGGCAATGAAAGTAACAACGAAAAATAAGCGAAATCATCAATCGAGGTATTCAATACTTTTTCAAACGTGGTTAATAAAATCGGATTTATTTCTGCCGTTGGGGATTTTACTAAATCCAAAATAATTTGTTCGGCGAATTTTTGACTTGCATCCCAGCGATTAAACGAATCACTATCGTATTGTGATAAAAAAGCTAATTCTTCCAAATTGCGCGGCATCTCGATATTTACCGGCGCAGAAAATTCTCGCAAAATTGAAACAATCGGCACAAATTCCATTTCGCTAAACGTGAAAGTTTGTTGCATTTGATTGAATTGCAATAATGTTCCATCAGATAACAAATCCGCCCCTGTTTTTGGATGCAATAATCCGAGTTTAATCGGAATTAGCAACGCCTCTGTTTGATTTGGATAAGATTGAGACAACGTCAGCGAAAATGTTTTTGTAGTTTCATCGTAAGCGGTTGAAACACTTACTTTTGGTGTTCCTGCTTGCGAATACCAAAGGCGAAATTGTGTTAAATCTATATTGTTTGCATCTTGCATGGCACTAACAAAATCATCGCACGTTACAGCTTGTCCATCATGACGCTCAAAATATAAATCGCTGCCACGTCTAAAACCGTCTTGACCCAATAATGTATGGAGCATTCGCACAACTTCGGCACCTTTTTCATAAACGGTTAACGTGTAAAAATTGTTGATTTCAATGTAAGCGTCTGGGCGAATAGAATGCGCTAATGGACTGGCATCTTCGGCGAATTGGCGCGTGCGTAAATTCGTGACATTTTCAATTCGCTTAACGGATTTTGAAACGCGGTCTGCCGTAAATTCTTGGTCACGGAAAACCGTAAAACCTTCTTTCAAACTTAATTGAAACCAGTCACGGCAAGTAATTCGGTTTCCTGTCCAGTTGTGAAAATACTCATGGGCGATAACGCCTTCAACACCTTCATAATCCACATCAGTAGCGGTATCGGGTCGCGCCAACACAAATTTTGTATTAAAAATGTTTAAGCCTTTATTTTCCATGGCGCCCATATTGAAATGACTTACCGCGACAATCATGTATAAATCTAAATCGTATTCACGCCCATAAACGGCTTCGTCCCAACGCATAGCGTATTCCAAAGATTGCATAGCATGAGCGCATTTATCTTTGTCTTTTTCTTCGACAAAAATTTCCAAATCAATTTTGCGACCTGATTGCGTAATAAACGTGTCCGAAACACATTCTAATTGTCCTGCCACAAGCGCGAACAAATAACACGGTTTTGCAAAAGGATCGTGCCACGTTACCCAATGCTGATTATTTTCGAATTCGCCACTGGCAACTTTATTGCCGTTGGAAAGCAAAACAGGATAGTTTGTTTTATCGCCAACCAACGTTACGGTAAATTTCGTCATCACATCAGGGCGGTCGAGAAAATAAGTGATTTTTCTAAAGCCTTCTGCTTCACATTGTGTGCAAAGCATTCCATTTGATAAATATAACCCTTCGAGCGCGGTATTTTCTCTAGGATTTATCGTGTTTTCAATAATAATGGAGAACGATTCTGTTTTTGGAACATTTGCAATGACTAATGTTTCGGGCGTTAATGTGTAATCACTTGGTGTAAGTACATTTTCATTGACGATTAAACGATTCAAAATCAATTTTTCGCCGTGTAAAACTAACTCTGCCGTTTGATTGTCACTAACAGCGTTGCGTTGTAAGGTGATGGTAGAAAGAACTTTAGTATTTTCTGCATCGAGTAAAAAATGTAATTTAACGTCATGAATTAAAAAGTCGGGAACGGTGTAATTTTTACGGTAAATCGTTTGAGGCGTGTTTTTATTTTGCATAATTTTAGTGGTTTGTGAAACTGAATGATATGTTACGTTCGAGTTTGCCACATTTTTAGGTGAACTTCAAAATTGAAAATTAAAATTGTCTAGCATTGTCGCCATTTCGAAAAAAGGTTTATTTAGTTTAATTTTAATGCCCTAAAATAGTTACAAATTTATTATCAGTGGCGCATTTTCTGAAAATTAAATACACTTCACACGCGGTTTTTTCAAAAATCAAAACAGGAACGAACATTATGAGTGATGTAAGTTTATACGAGCGATTAGGCGGTGAAAATACGATTGCGAAATTAGTCGAGAATTTTTATCAAAAAATGCTAGATGATTATCGCGTTAGCCGTTTTTTCAATGACACCGAATACGATAAACAACGTGACGCGCTAAAAAATTTGGTAACAGCCATTTTTAAACAGCATGAATTTCAAGCGTTGTTGACTCCTTTTTTTATGTCGGCGTTTGCGCGATTTAAAGATAAAGAACGGTTGCCCGAATCGGGTTTTGCTTATTTTGGTTATATCATTGATCAAAACCACCCAAGTCCTAAATGGTTATGTGATAGTCATAGTCACTTGCTGAAATTTATGCCTGAAGATTCCCATTACGATATTTTAATTACGCATTTAACGAGTAGCTTACAAGAATTACAGATTGACAATGCGTTGGCGAAAGAAGTTTTAGTCTTAGCTGAAAGTGGACGAAATAGTTTGTTAGGTAAGTAACGGCAGAAAAAAAGCCTTGTGGAATGGATTTCACAGGGCTTTTTTGAGTTAAATTTTTAATTTTTATTGGTAAAATACCGTAAAATCGTTCAGCGTCGCGTGTGCTTGCGGCAGATTTTCAGGTTCGAACGCATTCACACCAACACGGGAAAGGTAAAAGGTTTGGTCTGACAAAAACTTTCCGATGGCACGAATTTCACCTTGGAAGTGATAGCGATTTCGTAATAAATACGCCTGCGAAAAACTGCGCCCATCCATAAAATCGGCAAAATTCAGTTCTATCAACGCAAAAATTCCTAAATCTGAACCCAAACTTGTGACATCGTCCGTGCTAGAAAGTCGCACCCCTAAATTTCCCGCGTGTTTCGACAAATCAGCTTTTTCGGCTTGCCAACGCGCTAAAGAAACACAGATATTTCCCGAGACAACTGGTGCATCGTCGCTCACATACGTCCAAGTATTTTCGATTAACTGATTATTTTTAATGATTTGCATACACTTTTGCCTTAAAGGGGTCGATGCCAACGCGGTTGACGGTTTCTAAAAAAGTTTCTTCGTGCAAACGTTGTTGAACATACACGTCTAAAATTATGCCAATTGCAGAAGCAATTTCGTGTTTCGCCACAGCCGGTCCCAAACGTTCACCAATTGCTGCTTCATTTGATGATGAGCCGCCAAGCGTGATTTGATACCATTCCACGCCTTTTTTATCCACACCTAAAATGCCGATATGACCCACACTTTGATGAGCGCAACCATTCATACAACCCGACATATTGATTTTTACATCGCCAATATCATGTAAATAATCCATATCATCGAGGATTTCGTTAATTTCTTTTGCTATACCGATTGAACCGGCATTGGCGAGTGAACAAAAATCTAAACCGGGGCAACAAATCATATCTGTCGCGGTGCCGATGTTTGGCGTAGCTAAATTTTCAGCCTCCAAAGATTGCCATAAAGCAAACAAGTCGCTTTGTTTTACGTCCGCCAAAACCAAATTTTGACGATGCGTGCTACGAACTTCGCCAAAACTGTAACGATCAGCTAAATCCGCAATAACGTCTAATTGTTCTGCGGTTAAATCACCGGGAGCAGTTTGAGGGTGTTTTAACGATAAAAAGACGATTTGATAACCAGCTATTTTATGTGCAACGGTGTTATGTTCCATCCATTTCGCAAAAGCTGAGTTTTCATGTTTATGTTGTTCAAACGTGTTGTCTTCAGCGGCTTTTGTGTCGTAATTGAACGGCACAAAATGTGACTTTAAGGCTTCAAAACGCGCGTCACTAACTTCTAACTCATCACGGATTAACAGCCATTCTTTTTCCACCATTTCGTTAAATTTTTCTAACGTTTCTTCTTTTACCAAAATTTTGATGCGTGCTTTGTATTTATTATCACGACGACCAAATAAATTGTAAATGCGTAAAATGGCTTCCAAGTATGACAAAATGTGTTTCTTTTCCAAGAAAGGTTTTATCACTTGTCCAATCACGGGCGTGCGTCCTAAACCGCCACCCACTAAAACTTTAAAACCAATTTCACCCGCAGTATTTTCAACAAGGTGCAAACCAATGTCGTGAAATTGTGTGGCCGCACGGTCGTCACGCGAACCACTGACGGCAATTTTGAATTTACGCGGCAAAAAATCAAATTCGGGATGTAATGTTGTCCATTGACGAATCAATTCACAATAAGGACGCGGGTCTTCGATTTCGTCAACGCAAACGCCAGCTAAATGATCGCTAGTTGTGTTACGCATACAATTACCACTCGTTTGAATGGCGTGCATTTGTACTTTAGCGAGTTCTGCCAAAATATCAGGAATTTGTTCTAATTTTGGCCAGTTATATTGCACATTCTGGCGCGTCGTAATGTGGCAAAAATTTTTATCGTAAGTGCGAGCGATGTAGGCAAGTTTTTGAATTTGTTTTGAATTTAAAATGCCGTAAGGAACGGCTACACGCAACATCGGACCATGTGTTTGAATGTAAACACCGTTACGCAAACGTAAATTTCGATAGCCATCATCAGAAATTTCACCGTTTAAAAACTGCTCAGTTTGCCGCCTAAATTGTGCAACGCGCTCTTCAATGAGAATTTGATCGTTATGATTATATTGATACATTTAAATTTGGATTGTTGTGATTATGTTTGAGGTTACGCAGGCTATGTTTTTGCTGCGTTTTGAATTATACACTGCTAAGGGGCGATGCGGCTATTACCAGAAAATCACGTTAATTTTGAGAAATCGTGATTTCACCACCACTATTCCGCGCACTGACAATGCTAAAATGTAAAGGTGTTTTTTCAAAAACGGTTTGTGCTTGCTTGGTTAATGATTCCGCGATTTCGCTATTTTCAACTAAACAAAAACCAGTCGGTCCCCATGATGTTTGTCCAATTGCTACCGCGCCACGTTCTGCTAACCATTGCATTGCATTCGCCACATTTTCGCTGGTAAATATGCCGCCTTGAGCAGGTGAGAAATGTTCGCCTACTGTGCGTTGGAGTTCTGTAATTACCTCACCAAAACGCACTAAATCTTTTTCAGCAATCGCTGGCATTGCTTGCATTAACAATAAATAACTTAACCGTTCGGCGATATGACGTGGGAAAGCAGACAGCGTTTTGAAGGCTTCGACTTCTTGTGAACCGTGCAAACCTTGTCCGCGCTCATCAAAAACGAGAATAAATCGCCAATTTTCTGGAACATCGAACCGCGCTAACATCGGTGGTGTAAGGGTGTTTTCACCGCGACCACCATCAACAATCAGACCGCCTTTTTCAAAAATACCGATTCCAATACCTGAACGTAAACCTCTATCCATCGTCGCAGCAATGTCACGCACACTTAAATTCAAGCCATAAAACGCATTTAAACCTGCGCCGACCGCCAATGCCATCTGTGTTCCAGAACCTAAACCAATATGTTCGGGAATTGTTTCAATCACCTCAATTTGAGTCGTATTCTGAATTTGAAAGGCTTCGCAAAAAGTGGCGCGATATTTTTCAACACGATTTAAAAATTCATTGTTGTTAACATTTTGAAGCAGGGGAGAGGGGTTATGTTTTATAACAAGATGCGTCACTGGTTCATTCAATGCCACACCAATACTGCCAAAATGTCGTCCTAACGAACCACTTAAATCTAAAAAACCCATGTGCAACCGAGCCGGTGCAATAACAGAAACTGAAGAATACGAAGTCATGCGTAATTATTAAAAAATAGAAAATAGCTGAAATAGCCGTAAAGATAACAGATTTTTCTGATGATTATGAAATGGAATGTCATCTATTTATTCAATGTGATTCAATTGATATTTTTTCACGCGATAACGCAATGTTTCTCGCGTTGTGCCTAACGCTCTTGCTGCCGCTGTTAAATTATTTCCCGCTCGCTCCAAAGCTGTTTGAATAATAAATTTATCCATATCATCTAACGCCATACTTCCATCAATCGGTAAATGAATATGCGTATTATCAGCGGTCACTTTTTCAGTCGGGTTGCCAATTTGCAACCATTGAACCGGAAAAACCGTATCGTCCGCAAACAAGACGCAACGTTCAATTACATTTCGTAATTCGCGAACATTTCCGCGCCAATCGTGTGCTTTGAGTTTTTGCCAAACTTCATCAGGAATTTGCTTAACGTGTTGACCTGCTTTTGCGTTGTATTCGGCAATAAAAAGCGGGACTAATTCGTCTAAATCTTCAATCGCATCCCGTAATGGCGGTAAATTTACGCGAAAAACGTTTAATCGATGATATAAATCGGCTCGAAATGTTCCCGCTTGCGCCATACTTTCTAAATCTCGATTACTCGCCGCGATAATTTGTACATCCACATTGATTTCTTTTTCACCACCTAAGCGTCGAACTTTGTGGTCTTCAATGACTTTCAATAATTTGGCTTGTAAATCCAGCGGCATTTCGCCAATTTCATCCATAAATAATGTGCCGCCGTCGGCTTGTTCTAATAAACCGCGATGCCGACCTGTTGCCCCAGTAAATGCCCCCGCTTCATGTCCAAATAATTCTGATTCCAAAAGTTCACGCGGTAATGCAGCACAATTTACTTCAATCATTGGCAGTGACGCTCGTGAACCGCCGTAATGTAAAATTCGAGCAATTAAACCTTTGCCTGTTCCTGTTTCTCCGCCAATAATCAAAGCACTAAATGGTACTTGCGTTAATTTTGTTAGAAGTTGCCGAACAGTATGGGCTTGTAAACTATGTCCCATAAAGGCTTCCGGTGAATAACGGCGATGTCCTTGTTTCGTTTGGTCAATCACTCTTCGTCGCATTGAAGCACTACGCGATGCGCTCGTAATCACTAAATCAAGACGATCTAAATCACACGGTTTTTCCAGAAAATCATAAGCACCTAAACGTAAGGCACGAACTGAATCCGGTACGCTGCCAAAACCCGTTAAAAATAGCCATTCGGTACTACTAACTTGTTTTTTCATGGATTCCATAAAATCGAGCGCGTTTCCATCCGGTAAATTCATATCTGACAAAATCAACAATGGCTCAATGGCTTTGGAAACTAAAAGCTCTTTAGTTTCTTTTAATGTTGTAGCTAAAACCACATCCCAACCCATTTGCCGATAATGGAGTGACAATTCTGTGCCGAGTAGTTTTTCATCTTCAATGATTAACAACGTTTTTATCATGATGTTCTGTTCTCTCGTTAAATTGAGAATTAAAAAATTTCGCTATTTTATTTACTCGTGTGTGTGAACGCACCATCCCAACTTTCTTCCGGTGGGTTTTGTCGATAATGTTCAATCCGTTCTAAATAGATTTTGTACAATTTATCGTCGGGAAATAAATCATGCAGTTGTTGAAATAAAATTTCAGAGTCATTCCACAATTGTTGTCGATAATTTATCAACGCTTGATGCACTAACTTTAAAACGGTTTGTTGTTCAGCAGAAGTTTCTGCCCATTCTGCAATTGGTTCATAAATTGTAATTGGTCTACTTTTCCCTTTTACTCGAACACGATCTAATTCACGGTAAGCAAATTCTGGCGCGGCAGCAAGTGTCGATTCACTAACAATCATTTTCACGCCATATTGTTTCGTCAAACCTTCTAAACGCGAACCTAAATTTACCGTATCGCCCATTACGGTATAAGCAATTCTGAATTGCGAACCCATATTACCGACAACCATCGCACCTGTATTTAAACCAATGCCTAAATCGACTTCTGGCCAGTTTTTTAATTTAAAACGCGCGTTAATTCCGGCAAGCGATTTAATCACTTCTAAACCCGCTTTCACGGCAGAATAAGCGTGTCTTTCAGTGTGAACCGGTGCGCCCCAAAACGCCATAATTGCATCACCAATATATTTATCAATCGTGCCTTTGTTGTTATGAATGACGTGTGTGACGGGTGTCAGAATTTCGTTAATCAAGTCGCATAAATCTTGCGGGTCTTCCATGGCTTCTGAAATCGTTGTAAAGCCACGAACATCGGAAAAGAAAACAGTCATAACACGATTTTCACCTTTCAAAGTAAATTCTTCATCCGTTTTGCTCATTTCTTCAACAAGTTCATTAGGAATGTACTGCCCGAAAATGTTACCTAATTGTTTTTTCTTTCTACTTTCAAAGAAAAAACCGAAAAAAAGCTGCAAACCGTATAAAAAACTCAATAAAATTAAAGGTGCAGCTAAATGCGTATCTAAATTATGTTCCGTCCAAATATAAAAATTCATCGTTATTACAACACCAAGAAACAGTAAAAATGCGGCCGCTGATGTCATAACGCTTAATTTTGGAAAAATGAGCATCGCCAAAAATAATAATAAAACTAATTGAATGGCTTCGGCGGCGATAATGTAAGTCGGACGAGATTTCACAGATTGGTCTAATAAACCACTCAAAACATTCGCGTGAATTTCAACACCTGCATAAATGTTTTGTACAGGCGTGGAACGCAAATCAAGTAAACCCGCAGCGGAAGTACCGATAATTATAATTTTATCTTTCAATTTTGAAACATCTGTCACGCCATTCAAAACGTCAGTAGCCGAAATATAGTTGAAATTACCTTGTCTGCCTCGAAATGGCACTAACAAATTGCCGCTAGCGTCCACTGGAATGTTAAATCCAGCAAGTGAAATGGCTTCCAAACGATTGTCACCGTAATCATCGCTAGTAATAAATTTAATGCTTGGCATTC
The DNA here is from genome assembly GCA_903876445.1 of uncultured Pseudomonadota bacterium. GTDB lineage: Bacteria > Pseudomonadota > Gammaproteobacteria > Methylococcales > Methylomonadaceae > UBA10906. The sequence continues at coordinate 20,256 of CAIQZX010000174.1, forward strand.
CGATTACTTGCTGAAAAAGTGATAAAGCTAACGTGCCATAAATTTGATTTTTATATTGTGTGATGAGTGGCAAACGACGATAAACACCGTCTTCGTCAACATTTAAATTATTTAAATACCCACCCATTTGAGTGGCGGTTTGAAGTTGCGCTAAATTACCGACGTAACTTTTTGCCTCAAAAAGTAATGATGAAAAATCATTGCCATCAGAGCGACTTAATGGCGGTGGAAGCATTCCTAATTCGTTATTTTTTTCTGAGTGATGACTGAAAAAATATCCCATGACAACAGGGCGATTTTTTAAACTTGTCGCTAATTTATCGTCAAATGATAATTCCGGACGCATTTTTGCAATCGCAGATAAAAATTTAGCGTCTTGTTGCAATTCTGCTTTTGCTAATTTATCGAGAACGTCAATCCCGCCACTTGTATCGGGTTCTGAAAATACAACGTCGAATCCTAAAACGGTCGCCCCGTAATAATCAAAAATCATGTCTACTAAATAGGCAAGTTTATCTCGCCTCCAAGGCCAATGTCCTTCTTGTGCCAGACTTTTTTCGTCAATATCTAAAATCACAATCCGTTCATCAATCGTGTTAGGCATCGTAATTCGCAAACGTAAATCATACAAAATGTTTTCAACGCGCTGCAGCGTGGGAATTTTTATCCGCCCAACGGTATGTGCTAAAAAAAAAGCAGTTAAAGCAATGCACAACAACCATTGATAGCCTTTCAGCCATTTACTACTTAATTTCATGAGCTTTTTCCGTTGTTAAAATTTTAATCTACAGTGTAACTGTTAGCCGCTAAGTTAGAGCATTGTGAATAACTATCAATTTGTAATTTGTTTACGGTATTTCTAAAAATCACTATCTACGATTGACCATGAATGCTAAAGTTTTCGCTTATTTTTATTTTTTCAACGGAACACTTTAAAATTATGCCAAGACCACAATTTAGTTTTGAATTTTACCCTCCAAAAACGCCCGAAGGAGCAGTAAGTTTAGAAAATGTGCAACAACAATTAGCCGAAGTCAATCCTGAATTCTTTTCTGTGACTTTCGGAGCGGGCGGTTCGACGCGCGATAAAACATTTGAAACCGTTATTAAAATTCAAAGTCACGGTATTTCAGCCGCTCCGCATTTATCGTGTGTTGCATCAACCAAAGAAAATGTCCGTTCAATTTTAAATAATTATCGTGAAAATAGTATTTCCAAAATTGTGGCTTTACGCGGTGATTTACCTTCAGGAACGTTGTCAGCGGGTGAATTTCGTTATGCAAATGAGTTAGTCGAATTTATTCGTACTGAAACAGGTGATTATTTTGATATTCATGTCGCGGCTTATCCAGAGGTTCATCCTCAAGCTGTAAATGGCACAGAAGATTTTAAAAATTTCAAACGCAAAGTTGATGCGGGTGCAAATTCCGCGATTACCCAGTATTTTTATAATGCAGAAGCCTATTTTCAGTTTGTTGAACAATGTCAAAAATCGGGCATTTCAATTCCTATCGTGGCGGGAATTATGCCGATTACACAGTATTCACAATTATTTCGATTTTCTGAAATGTGTGGCGCGGATATTCCACGTTGGTTACGCAAGCGTTTAGAAAGTTTTGGCGATAATCGAGAAGAAATAAAAGAATTCGGTTTAGAAGTCGTTAGTCGTTTGTGCCAGCAATTACTTGATGGCGGTGCGCCGAGTTTGCATTTTTACACGATGAATCAAGCCGCACCAACATTAGCAATTTTGAAAAATTTGAATTTGTCGTAAGCGGTCGCTCGCTTATAATGCCCCTTTTATTACCGTATTATTCATTTTAGAGACACATCATGTTTGATAATTTAACCCAACGCCTAAACGGTACGCTTAAAAAGCTCAAAGGCGAAGCTCGTTTTACAGACAACAATATCAAAGAAACGTTGCGCGAAGTGCGTATGGCGTTATTAGAAGCCGATGTTGCGTTGCCCGTTGTTACCGATTTTCTGGAAAATTTACGCGAAGGTTCGTTAGGCAAAGAAGTCCAAGCTAGCTTAACGCCTGGTCAAGCCATGATTAAATTGGTTCATTCTGAACTGATTAAAACAATGGGTGACAAAAACGAAACGTTGAATTTGAATGCTCAACCGCCGGCAGTGATTTTAATGGCGGGTTTGCAAGGTGCGGGAAAAACAACAACCGTCGCAAAATTAGGTCGTTGGCTACAAGAAAATAATAAGAAAAAAGTCGGTGTAGTTAGTGCCGACGTGTATCGTCCGGCGGCGATAAAGCAACTTGAAATGTTGGCAGAGGAAGTTGGTTTAGTTTTCTTTGAAAGTGACATTTCGCAAAAACCGATTGATATTGCAAATAATGCGATTGAGGCGGCAAAACGTAAATTTTTAGATGTTATTATTATAGATACCGCAGGGCGTTTGCATATCGATGATGAAATGATGACTGAAATTAAAGCGTTACACTCGGCGATTAAACCTGTTGAAACATTGTTCGTTGTTGATAGTATGACTGGACAAGATGCGGCAAATACCGCGAAAGTGTTTAACGATGCGTTACCGTTAACAGGCGTTATTTTAACTAAAGCAGATGGTGATGCGCGTGGTGGTGCAGCACTATCAATCCGTCAAATTACTGGCAAGCCGATTAAATTTATCGGGATGGGTGAAAAAACGACGGCATTAGAACCGTTTCATCCTGATCGAATGGCTTCGCGTATTTTAGATATGGGTGATATGCTCAGTTTAATCGAGCAAATCGAACAAAAAATCGATAAAGAAAAAGCCGGAAAATTAGTTGAAAAACTGAAAAAAGGAAAAAGTTTTGACCTTGAAGATTTCCGTGAGCAGTTAATTGAGATGCAACGCATGGGTGGTATCGGTTCAATGATGGATAAATTACCGGGTATGAGCGCGATGCCTGCGGAAGCAAAAGAGAAAATGAACGACAAATTGCTAGCGAGACAAATCGGTGTCATCAACTCAATGACTATGCAAGAACGTCGCTTTCCAGATTTGATTAAAGGCAACCGTAAAAAACGGATTGCAGACGGTTGCGGACAAGAATTGAGCGACGTAAATCGAATGCTAAAACAATTTTTAATGATGCAAAAAATGATGAAAAAACTTAAATCTGGCAACATGGCGAATATGGTTCGTGGTGTAAAGAGTCAGTTGCGCGGAATGCGTAGGTAGTTTTTGATTCTATTTATTGTTTTATCAACAAAAATGCGTAGAATAACGCGGTTTATTTCAGTTAATTTATTTTAGAGGTTTATTTAAAGATGGTAACTATTCGTTTATCAAGAGGTGGTTCAAAGAATCGCCCGTTTTATCAAATCGTTGTAACAGACAGTCGCAACAGTCGTGATGGTCGTTATATTGAACGTATTGGTTTTTTCAATCCGTTAGCGCGTGGTCAAGAAGAACGCTTACGTTTAGACATGGCGCGTGTTGACCATTGGAAATCAAACGGCGCACAACCTTCTGAACGTGTTGCAAGTTTGATTAAAGACCAAATCAAAGCAGCGGCGTAATTGCTTTTGACTGAGCAAAAATTGATACATGTCGGAAAAATTTCTGGCGTTTTTGGCATTAAAGGCTGGGTAAAAGTTTTTTCTTTTACCGGTTACCGTGAAGATATTTTGAAGTATTCGCCGTGGTTGTTGAAAAAAAATGCCGCGACAAAAACGGTTGAAGTTGTCTCGGGGCAATTACAAAATCAGCTTGTTGTTGCACAAATCAAAGGTGTTGATGACAGAAATACCGCTGAATTGTTAATGGGCTGGGAAATTTTTGTTGAGGCTTCTCAACTGCCAGCAGCAAAACAAGGTGAATATTACTGGTCAGATTTGATTGGTTTGCAAGTTGAAAATGTCGAGGGAATAATTTTAGGCGTGATTGATAGTTTACTGGAAACAGGTGCAAACGATGTCATCATTGTACAAGGCACCGAACGTCAACATGCAATTCCATTTTTACAGCCTCAAATTGTATTAAACATTGATTTAGCTGCCCAAAAAATGCGTGTAGATTGGGACGCTGATTTCTAAATGCGTTTTGATGTGATTACGCTTTTTCCAGAAATGGTGAAGCAAGCGGCTCAAGTGGGTGTAACAGGTAAAGCAATTGAAAATGCAATTGTAACTCTCAATGTTTGGAATCCACGCGATTACACGCAAGACAGACATAAGACTGTTGATGACAGACCTTTTGGTGGTGGACAAGGAATGGTGATGAAATACCAACCTTTACATGACGCTGTTATGGCGGCAAAAGTTGATTCAAAAAACGATTGTAAAGTGGTGTATTTAAGCCCACAAGGTAAACCGCTAAATCAATTGTTACTCAGTGAAGCCAGTAAATTGTCACAACTTATTTTAGTGGCAGGACGTTATGAAGGCTTAGATGAACGATTTATTCAGCGTGATTGTGATGAAGAATGGTCTCTCGGTGATTACGTTATTAGTGGCGGTGAACTTGCTGCGCTAATTGTTGTTGATGGTGTTACCCGTTTATTGCCAAATGTATTAGGTAATGAGCAATCTGCTTTACAAGATTCACATAGCGACGGTTTGTTAGATTATCCGCAATTTACTCGTCCTGAAGTTGTCGATGGTGAATCCGTTCCTGACGTACTACTCAGTGGTAACCACGCTGAAATCGCACGTTGGAGAATGAAACAAGCATTAGGACGAACATGGCAGAAACGCCCAGATTTATTGAAGAATAAAACATTAAGTGCCGAGCAAGAACGCTTATTGGCACAATTTAAAGAAGTGGACTAAGGTGTAAAAATGAACATTATTGATGTATTAGAACAAGCACAAATGAAACAAATTCCTGATTTCAAATCAGGTGATACCGTTGTAGTTCAAGTGCGTATTAAAGAAGGTGAGCGTGAACGTATTCAGGCGTTTGAAGGCGTTGTGATTGCAATGCGTAATCGTGGTTTAAATTCTGCTTTCACCGTGCGTAAAATTTCACATGGCACAGGCGTAGAACGTGTTTTTCAAACACATAGCCCGTTAATCAGTGAAATCCAAGTTAAACGTCGTGGCGCAGTTCGTCGTGCAAAATTGTATTATTTGCGCGATTTAACTGGTAGAAAAGCTCGCATCAAAGAAAAATTGTCATAAGAAATTTTGGCAAGGTCGTGATTTGAAAAGGCAGCGTAAGCTGCCTTTTTTATTTTTTACTATTTTCAAAATTGAAATTAGGCGCACTATGATTAAAAAATTGTTTCTTTCTATTTTTGCGTTACTTGTCATTTTTGAAGAATGGCTTTGGGATGTATTAGCTATTGTTGGGCAGTGGTTTTCACGAATTTTACATTTGGAAAAATTTGAAACGTGGCTTTTAGGTGCGTCGGCAAATCAAGCCTTAATGACTTTTCTCATTCCGTTAATTATCGTCACGCCGTTTAACATTTTAGTCATTTTTTTATTCGCACATGGTGCAATTATCGAAGCGATTTTACTAGAAATTGCTGTTAAATTATTTTGCACATTGCTGATTGCGAGAATTTTTCGATTAGTGAAAACAGCATTACTAACATTTACTTGGTTTGAGAAAATTTATTATATGATTAGTCGAGTCTTGCATTGGGCGCACGATATTATTCAGCATTCAGTAATTTATCAAGAAAGTTTGAAACTCAAAGCAATGATTAAAATTGAACTTGCGGCAATGAAAAAAAGAACTCAGTAAAATTAAAAAAAGGAAAAAGGAAATCAGTATGCAAGCTTATCAACAAGATTTTATTCGTTACGCGCTTGATTGTGGCGTATTGAAATTTGGTGAATTTGAATTGAAATCTGGACGAATAAGTCCATATTTTTTTAACACGGGATTATTTAATACCGGTACACAATTACAAACATTAGGAAAATTTTACGCTCAAGCTCTTATTGCATCTGGCATTAGCATTGATATTTTTTATGGTCCAGCCTACAAAGGTATACCATTAGCTGTTGCCACATCAATCGCTTATGCTGAATTGACCGGCGATGATATGCCATTTGCTTTCAATCGAAAAGAAGCAAAAGACCATGGAGAAGGTGGTGTGTTAGTCGGTGCATCGTTGAAAGGAAATGTATTGATTATTGACGATGTTATTACGGCGGGAACGTCAGTGCGTGAATCGGTTGAAATAATTAAAGCTGCAAATGCCACACCAGCAGCGGTTTTAATTTCATTAGATAGACAGGAGCGTGGCTTAGGTGAAATTTCGGCTATTCAAGAGGTTACGGAGCGTTTTGCGTTACCTGTCATTGCTATTATCAGTTTGAGTAACATTGTTGATTATTTAAAACATATAAACGAAACCGTGCAGTTAGCGGCAATTGAAAATTATCGTATGCAGTATGGGATTTGATTTTTGACGTTGTGGCGGATGTTTCAAACTCACCACAAACATAAAATTACCTTATGTTTGTGGTAAGTTCTTATACAAAAACGAATTTATTCTGCGCTACTACCTTGTAACACTTCTTGTTCGGTTTTCTTATTCATTACGATAATTGAAATACGACGGTTGACCGCATCTAACGGGTCGGTTGTCGGACTGTAAGGGATACTCGAAGATAAACCAACTACACGCAATACCTTTTTCTCCTCTAAACCACCTTCAACCAATTCAAATCGTGCTGCATTCGCTCTATCACTGGATAATTCCCAGTTGGTATAACCTTTTTGAGCCGCTTGAAACGGAAGCGCGTCAGTATGACCATTTAAGCTCACGCGATTTGGTAATTCGTTAATTGCAGGAGCGAGAGCGCGTAAAATTTGACGAATATGTGGCTCTGTTTGTGCGCTAGCAAGTTTATACATTGGGCGTTTTTGATCATCAACAATCAGAATTCGCAAACCTTCAGAAGTCATTTCAAGTTTGATTTGATCTTTAAATTCACTTAACTCGGGTGTTTCATCGAGTTTCTCCTGAATTTTTTCTTTCAAAGCTTCCAATTTAGTTTGTTCAATTTCAGCATCTTGTTTTTCAACTTCAACTTCATTTTCTTCTTCACTTGTTGACCCTTTTTGAACTTGCCCATCCATCGTAGTGACTAAATCCGCACCACCACCTTCTATCATGGACGTTCGCTCTGCAACTTGCTGACCGCCTTCCATCGAAACTTTATATGGATTAGCGAAAAATTCGGCGATCCCTTTGCGTGAGCTTTCATCGGTCGAGCCGAGTAACCACATGAGCAAGAAGAACGCCATCATCGCCGTTACGAAATCCGCATAAGCCAGTTTCCACGCGCCACCATGATGACCATGACCGCCTTTTTTGATTTTTTTAATGATAATGGGTTGTTGTTGTTCAGCCATGACTGCGATTACCCTTTGCTGCTACGTAATAAATCATCAAGTTCTTGGAAGGTTGGGCGTTTATCTGATGAAATCATTGCTCGCATATATTCAGCGGTCATTGCAGGTGAAACACCTTTCGCACAACATAACAAACCTTTTTGAGCGCATTTAAAAATGTTACCCGCCATTTCCGCGCGATTAGCCATTAAAGCACCAACAGGTCCGATAAAACCATAAGCTAACAAAATACCAATAAACGTACCAACTAACGCCGCTGCAATCGCCTTCCCCATAACAGCAGGTGGTGCGCCAACAAGTTCCATTGTATGTACCACACCCATAACCGCCGCCACGATACCGAAAGCAGGTAAGCCGTCCGCCATTGTTTGAATAACCCTTACTGGTGCGTGTTCATCTTCGTGATGTGTATCCATTGCTTGATCCATCAATTCTTCTAATTGATGTACTTCAACGCCTGTTACAATTAAGCGCAAATTATCACAAATGAATTGAAGTAAATGATGATCTTTTGTTAAGCCTTCCGTAAAAATCGCAGGATTGCTCTCTGGATTTTCAATCAATTCTTCTAGCGATAATAAGCCTTCTTTACGGGTTTTGTTTGTTAACATATAAAAACACATCAACAATTCCAAATAAAAGTCTTTGCTGTAAGGCTCTGGTTTTAATGTGGCTGTCGCTTTCGCGATTGATGTTTTTACTAATGACAACGGATTGGCAACAACCAACGCTCCGAGAGCCGCACCAACGATAATAAGGTATTCATTAGGTTGAATCAAAATCATCGGGTGTCCACCACCCCAAAGATAACCGCCCAACAAGGAACTAAAAACTAATACATATCCAATAATAACTAACATTGTTTTCTCGTGTGCTATGAAATTAAAAATGACGTGCTACATAGAATATATATAAGCACCCGCATAAAAATTTTGGTATAAATTTACCTGTTAATCGGCAGAAAAACTAATTTTTAAAAAATATACTGTGAATACCCATGATTCTATAAAACGGAATAATTTATGCTATTTTCAATGATTGTGTGAAAAATAAACATACAGTGCTACTATTAAGTCAGCTCAACACTATTTCTATCGCATTACATTTATGACTAATCAATCTACCGAATCAAAAACTACTATGATCGATATTACCGGAACTACCTACCAACATTATTTAGAATTAAAGCACATTGTAAGCCAATTTGAGAAATTGACCGATATTGGCGTGGCATTATCTTCTGAACATAATACGACAGAATTATTAGAAAAAATTTTAATGGGTGCCATTTCGTTGACAAATTCAGATGGCGGCACAATTTATTTAGTTCATGGTGATAAAATCGAAGCTGAGATTTTGCATAATTCCAGCCTAAAAAATCATTCAAGTAGTAAAAATGGAATGAAAATAGTTGTCCCGTTGTATGGTGAGGATGGTGAACCAAATCTAAAAAATGTGGTGAGTTATTCTTATCACAAAGACGAAACTATCAACATTGAAGATGCTTACAACACCGATGGATTTGATTTTAGCGGCACAAAAACATTTGATGAAAAGAATAATTATCGATCGACTTCTTTTTTAACCGTTCCATTAAAAAATCACGCACATGAAACAGTTGGAATGTTGCAGCTCATCAACGCACTTGAACCAGAAAGCAAAAAGGTGATTCCTTTTAATTCTATTGCCCAACGTTTTTGTGAATCGCTCGCATCACAAGCGGCTACAGTTCTGACAAAACAACAATTGATTATTGATTTAGGCGATATGTTTGAATCGATGATTATGTTAATTGCAAACGCACTCGACGAAAAATCACCTTACAACGGCGGACATTGCCGAAGAGTGCCAGAATTAACCAGAATGATTGCTGAAGCCGCCCATGAAACCAGCGAAGGTTATTTAGAAACGTTTACATTAACAGATGACGATCGCTATGAACTACGCATTGCAGGACTTTTGCATGATTGCGGAAAAATTACCACGCCAGAATATGTGGTAGATAAAGCGACCAAATTAGAAACTATTTTCGATCGTATTCATTTAATAGAAGCACGTTTTGAAGTGTTAAAGCGTGACGCGGAAATAACGATGTTAAAAAATCAGGTGGCGGCTTTAAAACAAGGCAAAGAATTACCTGAAATGATGTTGGAATATGGTTTGAAAAGTAATATCGATTTTCTTGTTGAGGAGTTCAATTTTATTAAAACCTGTAATACCGGTGGCGAATTTATGTCGGATGAAAAATTACAGCGATTAAACAGTTTGCAAAACATTACTTGGAAATTGAATGGTGAAACGTTGCCGTTATTAAGTGGTAATGAATTGCATAATCTCAGTATTTCTCGTGGCACATTAACCGAAGCGGAACGAAAAATTATTAACAATCATGTTAGCGTCACGATTTCGATGCTCAGTGCAATTAAATGGCCCAAACATTTACAGCGTGTCACGGAATACGCGGGGGGGCATCACGAGCGTATGGATGGAAAAGGTTATCCAAAAGGTTTAACGCGCGAAGAAATGCCAATTCAAGCGCGAGCTATGGCAATTGCGGATGTATTTGAAGCATTAACGGCTTCTGACAGACCTTATAAACCGGGGAAAAAATTATCTGAAGCCTTATTTATTTTAGGCAAAATGAGCCAAGAAGGTCATATTGATCCCGATTTATATGCGGCATTTATTGCTCACGAAATTCCTAAAAAATATGCTGAAAAATTCTTAACGCCTGAACAAGTCGATATTTGATAATGGCTTACATTCCAGTAATTGAAAGTAACAAGCTAAAATAGCATTTGTTATTTATTCTAAATTTTTAAGAGAAAATTCTATGTCTACAACTGCGACGTGTTTTAACAAATTTCAAACTTATTCCGAAAATAAAATTATTCAAATTCAGAATTGCTCAAAATATCAACAAATTCAGGCTTTGCCGGCTTTACAACGAAATTTAACATGGGTAGGGTTATTTGTCGCAAGTCAAATTGTTGTTTTTGGTGCGTTATACTTAATTTTTGGTTCAGTCGTTGTTATTGGTTTTTTAGCGAGTATTTTGGCGGGTTTAGCGACAGGCGTTGGTGCATTACCTGCATTGTGGTTGAAAAATGTTTCGGACAATTTGTTTAATGGTTTACTTGGAGGCGCAGCTGGCGTAATGCTCGCCGCGACAGCATTTTCATTACTTGTTCCTGGCTTGGCATACGGAAACGCTATGTGGGCAGGGAAGGGCATTTATATCGTTTCGGTTGGGATGATAATTGGTGCATTCTTTTTGCATTACGCGGACAAACAATTGCCGCACATTCATTTCGATAGTTTGTCTGATACCCAATTGAATTCATTGAAAAAAATTTGGTTATTTATTATTGCCATTACCATTCACAATTTTCCCGAAGGAATGTCAGTAGGTGTAAGTTTTGGTTCGGGTGACTTAAAGAATGGCTTAGTTTTATCTGGTGCAATCGCATTACAAAACATTCCGGAAGGATTAGCGGTAGCCTTGCCTTTAGTTGGTTTAGGGTATAACAAATGGAAAGCTGTTGGTATCGCAACCTTAACCGGCTTAGTTGAACCTGTTGGCGGTTTATTGGGTATCACTATGGTGACAATTTTTGAACCACTATTACCAATTGCAATGGGTTTTGCGGCGGGTGCGATGCTGTTCGTGATTAGCGAGGAAATTATCCCAGAAACACATTCAAAAGGACGTTCACGTTGTGCGACTTTTTCGTTAATGGGCGGTTTTATTGTGATGATGATGCTTGATAATTTACTTAGCTAAAAATGTTTGAAAATATCAATTTCCATGGAATTTCTGCACCCGCGTTAGCTAGTTTTTTATTGATTATTGCTGCCGAAATGGGGGATAAAAGTCAGTTAGTTTGTATGACTTTAGCTGCTAGACATCGAGCAATGCCGGTTGCATTGGGGGCGATTCTTGCTTTTTCTTGTCTAAATACTTTGGCTGTTATTTTTGGTGTAGCGATTGCGAATTGGTTGCCGTCTTATGTTGTTTCTGGAACCGTTGCTTTTTTATTTTTATTTTTCGGCATCCAATCGTTACGGACAACGGATGAAAATGATGACGAAGCTGTGATTGAAAAAAGTAGCCATAACATTTTTTTTACTACTTTTTTACTAATTGCGATTGCAGAATTTGGTGATAAAACACAACTTGCAGTTGTCGCCTTGAGTAGCACTCAAATTCCATTAGCGGTTTGGATTGGTTCGACCATTGCATTGGCTTTGACATCTATTCTAGGTTGTATTGCGGGGCGCACAATTTTACAAAAGTTGTCGATTGTTTGGTTGCATCGAATTAGCGGCATATTTTTTATTGTATTGGCTATTTTTGCCGCTTACCAAACGATTGTAGATTTATTTCAAATTGTTATTCTCGGAACAGATGCGCTGATTTTTATGTTGTTATTTAGCGTTGCGGGAATCGGTTATTTCATGCGTGTCAAAGAACATTTAAAACGTCCGCTGAAGACATTTCGCAAAAGCTCAACTGGAATGGCTTCGTTGGTAATACTGTTATTTTTTATGACAATTGGTGTGTTGGATTCAATTCATTTCAAACCCCATTCAAAAGATAATGAAATTATAAGTGTATTGGATTATTTGACAACATCGCTACGAGAACAGGGTGAAAAAACGTACTCCGAACCTTTTGCAACAACACTTTATAACAAAGAAATGATAGTTCAATCTGATGGTGAGATGCGTTGGGACTATCCGCGTCTCTCCTTTGGTGGCAAGCATTTGGAAAATAATGAACAAAAAATGATCGATATTTTCCAAAAAACAGCGAGTGGTTTTTTTCAAGGCGTGAGTATTTTTGCATTATTCGCGTTTGGATTTAAAACTAAATTCAAAATCAATGCGATTTCTCTTACACTTTTCGCGTTGATAACAGTAAGCTCAACACTAATTTTTTTGTCGAATTATTATCATATTTTTGGTACGGATAAAGTTGGCGAAGATGTGTTTTATCAAACACTGAAAAGCATTCGAACCGGTTTAGTTTTAGGAACGCTAACAACGTTAATTTTATTGCCATTTTCGATAATTTTGGGAATTTTGTCAGGATTTTTTCGCGGTTGGTTGGACGATGCGATTCAGTTTTTATACACAACATTAAACTCGATTCCGAGCGTTTTATTGATTGGCGCATCGGTGTTAATGGTGCAAGTTTATATGGCAAACCATGAAAGCGATTTCACCAGTTTAATTGTTCGCGCGGATATGCGATTGTTATTTCTATGCTTAATTTTAGGTATGACAAGCTGGACAGGATTATGTCGATTATTACGCGCGGAAACATTGAAATTGCGCGAAATGGAATACGTTCAAGCGGCATATTCATTAGGCGTTAAACAATATACCATTTTATTTCGCCACATTTTTCCGAATGTCATGCACATTGTGCTAATTGCAATTGTATTGGATTTTAGTTCATTAGTTTTAGCCGAAGCGGCGTTGTCTTATATCAACATTGGCGTGGATTCCAGTACCTATAGTTGGGGAAATATGATTAACGGTGCGCGATTAGAAATGGCGCGGGAACCTGTCGTCTGGTGGTCGTTGACTGCCGCTTTTTTATTTATGTTTGCGTTAGTTCTAGCAGCAAATTTATTTGCGGAAGCCGTACAAATCGCATTTGACCCAAGACGGAGCAAATAGAAATATCGGATTTTGGACAACAAAAAACCACGCTAGGCTAAAATCTAACGTGGTTTTTTGTAGAAGAATTACGCTTCTAAAACAGCTAAACGATCAGCGAGTAATGTTTCTAAAACAACCAGAGCTTTCGCAAAACCATCGATGCCTTCGGCTAATTTGTCAGTTGCCATACGATCTTTAGCGTGCATCGCATCAAATGTCGCTTTATCAACATTTATTTTTTCAGCGGCTGAGGCTTTCGCTGCTTCAACATTCAATTTGCGTGGTAATTCACCTTGTGTGTTTTGCAATTCATCCAATAAAGACGGTGCAATCGTCAACAAATCACTACCAGCCAATTCCGTGATTTCGCCAACATTGCGGAAACTTGCGCCCATAACTTCAGTGTTATAACCGAATTTTTTGTAATAGTTGTAAATTTCAGTAACAGATAAAACACCTGGATCTTCTGCTGGTGCGTAAGAATCTTTGCCTGTGTCTTTTTTGTACCAATCTAAAATACGACCCACAAATGGCGAAATCAATGTGATACCGTTTTCAGCACACGCAATCGCTTGATGTAAACCGAAAATCAATGTTAAATTGCAGTGAATGCCTTCTTTTTCCAAAACGGCAGCCGCTTGAATACCTTCCCATGTTGCTGCAACTTTGATTAAAACACGTTTGCGATCAATACCAGCCGCTTCATATTGAGCAATCAAATCACGACCTTTAGCGATAGTTGCTTCGGTATCGAAAGATAAGCGTGCATCCACTTCTGTCGAAACACGGCCTGGAATAATTTTTAAAATTTGCAAACCGAAAGAAACAGCTAAACGGTCAAATGCTAATGTCACAACTTGCGCCGCGTCAGCCGCTGCACCTAATGTTTCACGCGCCCCTTTTAAAGTATCGTCAACAATACTTTGGTATTGTGGCATTTGCGCTGCTGCTGTAATTAAGGACGGATTCGTTGTTGCATCGCGTGGTGTGAATTTTTCAATTGCTTGAATATCGCCTGTATCCGCAACGACTACTGTGTATTGTTTTAATTGTTCGAGTAAAGATTGGCTCATTTAAGTACCTGTTTTAAATTTTAAAAAGGGAGTTTAGCGTTGTGCTTTTAAATACTTTTCAACACCTGTTAGGATTACATCATCTGCAATTGTTTCTTCAGCTGTAGCGACTTCGATTTCCGTTTGTGTTGCAACAGTTATGGCTTGTTGTTTTGCCAAATACTTACTGACACTACTTGTTGTCGTTTCAGGAAGATTTTGCAAATACAATTCAACGCGAGTTTGTTTTGGTTTAGGCGGTGCATTACGTTCAGCAATCGCTTTTTGTAGCATGTATTTTGCTACTTTGCTTGCAGGTACCTTATCTTGGTTTGCCAAATACTTCTCTACGCCAGTTCTGACAATTGGTGCGCTGTCTTTATTATTATTCAAATACTTTGCGACACCACTCAAAACGACAACAGATTTATTTTTTTCAGCAATGGCTTGACGTGCTAAATACTTTGCAACACCACTCGGTTGGTTTTGCTCTTGTTCTTTTAGATATTTCGCCACACCGCTCAATGTTGTCGATGGTTTTTCGTCTAAATAACGACTCACACCAGTGCGAGCATCAGATTGAGCCGATTCGCTAGTAACTACATGAGTTGCCGTCGTGCCGTAAGCATCTTCCGAATACCTACCAAAAAGACTTGCAAAAAAGCCCATAACTACCCCCGGTTCGCGTCGTTTTGAGCAGCTTTTTGGGCAATGTTTTGTTTAGCAATATAACGCGCTACATTGGTTGGTTTGCCATTACGTTCTAAGTATTTAGTTACGCCAGAAACTTTAGGAATACGAGCGTTTAGATAACGAGTAACACCTGTTTCACGGTTTGCATGAACCGTTTCGTTTCCAACATGACTGCCATTAAATTTTGGACATCTTGATGCCGCAAAACCTGCGACAGCTAATGCACCCAACAAAAGAAATAGACTATTATCGCTTTCTTTTTCTGCTTTTTTCTCAGCCGCTTGTTCCATAATTACCGAACCTGCACTGGTTGTGTATTCAGGTGCAGAAGTTGGTACGATTGAAGGAGCAGATTTACTCGCTTTATAAGCATCGTCTTTGAATAAGACTTTTGGTTCAAAGTTTGCCGCTGGATATTTTGAATCATCGACAGAAACGACTGGCGCAATCACAGCAGCCGGTGCTGGTTTAACAACAGGAGCTGTAGCAGGTGCTGATTTTACTGACGCATCTTGATAAAGCACTTTTGGTTCAAAATCAGCCGCTGGGTATTGACCCGCAAATGCTACAAGTGGGCTTGCCACTAACAACGCAACAATTGCACCTTGGAGTAAATTATTTTTTTTCACATTGACACCTATTATTGTTATATAAAGTCAAAACCTCGATTAGACGGAGCTAATCGAGGACTTGTGCTAAAAATTTAAAAATTAAAGCACCGCTTTAACGTGTTTAACCACGTTTTCTGGCGTGAAGCCGAAGTGTTCAAATAACACACCGCCTGGTGCAGATTCACCGAATGTATCGATACCGACTACACCGCCTTCTAAACCAACATATTTGCGCCAGAAATCTGTTACGCCCGCTTCAATAGCTACACGTTTAACGCCTGGAATCAAAATGCTGTCTTTATAGGCTTGATCTTGACGATCAAAAACATTTGTTGATGGCATAGAAACCACGCGAGCATTGATACCTTCTGCAGCTAAAGCGGCTTGAGATTTCATTGCTAATGTTACTTCTGAACCTGTCGCAATCAAAATAACAGCAACATCACCTGCTGCTTCAGAAACAACATAAGCCCCTTTACGCATTGCTGCAATTTGTGCGTCATCGTGTGCAATCGCTGGAATTGCTTGACGACTTAATACTAAGCTCGTTGGTCCATTTTTGCGTTCAACAGCTGCAACCCAAGAAACCGCAGTTTCAGTTGAATCAGCAGGTCGCCATACATCCATATTTGGAATGTAACGTAACGCAGATGTATTTTCGATTGGTTGATGGGTTGGACCATCTTCGCCTTGACCGATTGAATCGTGTGTTAGTACCGCAATCGTTTGAATTTTCATCAAAGCAGCCATACGCAACGCACTTTTCGCATAGTCAGAGAACATGTGGAATGTGCCACCGAATGGTAATAAACCACCATGCAATGCCATGCCATTCATGATGGCGTACATACCAAATTCACGCACACCGTAAGAAATGTAGTTGCCTGTTGATTTACCACTAACGTGTTTGAAACTTGCACAGCTTGTCAGATTTGAACCCGTCAAATCGGCAGAACCACCTAAAAATTCAGGCAATGTTTCTGCTAATCCTGCAATCGCTTTTTGCGATGCTTGACGTGACGCTAAGTTTTCGCCTTTTTCGTTAGTTGCTTTGATAAATGCGTCAGTCACTGATTTCCAGTTTGCTGGTAATTCACCTGCCATGCGGCGTTTGAATTCTGCTGCTTCTGCTGGGAATGCTGCGGCATAAGCTGCAAATTTTTCATCCCAAGATTTTTCAGCTGTTGCACCTTTAACTTTTGCATCCCAACCTGCATAAACGTTTTCAGGGATAACAAATGGTTCGTGCGTCCAACCTAATTCTTTACGAGTTAATGCAACTTCTTCCAAACCTAATGCAGCACCATGGCAATCGTGACTGCCGCTTTTATTTGGTGAGCCAAAACCAATAATAGTTTTGCAGCAAATCATTGACGGTTTATCAGTAACGGCTTTCGCTGCTACAATCGCTGCATTGATTTCATCAGCGTTGTGACCATCAACAGATTGAACGTGCCAGCCATAGGCTTCAAAGCGTTTTACTGTGTCATCTGTGTACCAGCCATCAATGTGACCGTCGATAGAAATGTTGTTGTC